>DATDLN010000260.1:0-11798 GCA_036519295.1 Thermoleophilaceae bacterium | reverse complement strand
ATCTCAGGCGCAGCCTCCGACCATCCTCCAAACGCCAGTGGATGGTTCAATCGCCCGGTCCTCTTCAGTATTCAGGGAACCGACGCGACGTCCGGGGTCGCAGATTGCCCCGCAGTGACCTACGCCGGACCCGACTCGCCTACCGCCTCGTTCGGGGCAAGCTGCCGCGATTTCGCCGGCAACTCCAGCAGCCGCGCATTCGCGCTCAAGTACGACGCGACGCCGCCCGCTGTTGCTGACCTGGGCGCAACGGCTGGAGACCGGAGCGTTGCGCTGAGCTGGCGCGCCAGCGCTGATGCCGAGTCGGTGGAGGTCACTCGGACGCCCGGTATCGGGGGGGACTCGCCCACGATCGTTTTCCGGGGCCCCGGTACGAGGTTCGTGGACAGCCGCGTCGAGAACGGCGTCCGCTATTCGTATGAGGTGCGTGCGCGGGACGCCGCCGGAAACGCCGCGAGCGACACTGCATCTGCAGTCCCGACGGCTTCGAGCGCCGGCGGCGGTGGCGGTGGCGGGTCAGGCACGCAAAGCCCCACCGGCGGTCGCCGCGGTCGGCGCCTAATCGCACCCGCGCGGGGAGCCGTCATCAGGTTCGGGCACCCGCCCCTCCTCCAATGGACCCCCGTCCGGCGTGCCCGCTACTACAACGTCCAGCTGTTCCGGAAGGGGCGCAAGATCCTCAGCGTCTGGCCGAAACGGGCGCGCTACCGGCTCAAGCAGCGCTGGACCTACCGCGGCGAGGTGCGTCGCCTCGCACCGGCCAAGTACCGGTGGCTCGTGTGGCCGGGCTTCGGGCCGCGCTCCAAGGCCGACTACGGTAGGAGGATCGGACCGAGTACTTTCGTGGTGCGGCGGCCGAGGGCCGCTTCGCGGTGATCGAGGCGCGGGCGGAGCACGTCGGCAGCCTGCTGCGGCCGCCCGAGCTCATCGAGGCGCGCCGGGCCTTCGCCGCCGGAGACATCGACGACTCACCGCTGAAAGCGGTCGAGGACGCCGCGGTGCGGGAGGTCGTGGCCCTGCAGGAGTCCGCGGGCTGCCCGGTGGTGACCGACGGCGAGCTCCGTCGGGAGTCGTTTCAATCCGAGCTCGTCGAGGCCACGGACGGCTTCGAAGGCGTGGGCATCGATGCCTGGCTGTGGGGCGAATGGCACTCCGAGGAGCTCGGCGACAAGACCGTCGAGCGGCCGGGCGAGATGGCCGTCGTCCGCCCGATTCAGCGACGCCGGAGCCTGGCGGCGGAGGAGTTCGCCTTTCTGCGGGCGATCACCGACCGCGTGGCGAAGGTGACGCTGCCCTCGCCGAGCCTGTTCGGGAACCTCTGGTCACCGGAGCGCTCGCGAGAGGCCTACCCGAACTTCGACGACTTCATGGCCGACGTGGTCGACGTTCTCCGCGACGAGGTGCGGGAGCTGCGGCGCCTCGGCTGCCGGTACGTTCAGCTCGACGCCCCCCATTACCCGCTACTGATCGATCCGACCTGGCGCGCCTTCTACGAGGAGCGCGGCTGGAGCCTCGACCGATGGCTCTCCTACGGGATCGAGCTCGACAACGCGGTCATCGACGCCGCCCCCGGCGTGACCTTCGGGTTCCACCTGTGCCGCGGCAACCAGGACAGCCGCTGGCTCGTGGCCGGGGGCTACGACGAGATCGCGGCGCCGATCTTCGGAAGCATCCGAGCCGAGCGGCTCCTGCTCGAGTACGACGACGAGCGCTCCGGTGACTTCAACCCCTTGCACCTCGTGCCCGACGACAAGCTCGTGGTGCTCGGGCTCGTGACCACGAAGTCGCCGCGCCGTGAGACCGAGGAGGAGCTCGAAGCGCGCATCCGGGAGGCGACCGACATCGTCGGCCTCGAGCGACTCGCGGTCGGTACGCAGTGCGGATTCTCGACCTCGGTCGTGGGAAACGCGATCACGGTCGAGGACGAGCGGCGCAAGCTCGAGCTGCTCGTGCGGACCGCCGGTCGCGTGTGGGGACACGCCTGAGCGCAGGCGCTACGCTGGGCGTGGTGGCAAGCGTCGCAACCGAAGCCGGGCTTCGGGCGCTGACCCTCCGCGACGCCGACGGCGCCGCGCGGGTCACGCTCAACCGCCCAGAGAAGCGAAACGCGCTCTCCCTCGAGCTGATGGACGAGCTGACCCAGGTCCTGCAGGTGCTCGGGGCGCGCTCGGAGCTGCGGGCGATCGTGCTCGACGGCTCCGGCGTCGCCTTCTCCGCAGGTCACGACCTGAGCGAGATGGTGGGACGCGATCTGCCCTTCTACCAGCGCCTCTTCGACAGCTGCACAGAGCTGATGGAGACGATCCAGCGAGTCCCTCAACCGGTGATCGCCAAGGTCCACGGGATCGCGACGGCCGCCGGCTGTCAGCTGGTGGCCGCGTGCGACCTCGCGGTCGCCGCGGAAGACGCGCGCTTCGGCACCCCGGGCGTGAAGATCGGGCTCTTCTGCTCGACGCCGATGGTGCCCCTCTCGCGGGCCATCGGACGCAAGCGGGCGCTGGAGATGTTGCTGACCGGCGAGCCGATCTCCGCGCCCACCGCCCTCGACTGGGGCCTCGTGAACCGGGTGGTGCCGGCGGCCGAGCTCGACGCCGCCGTGGACGAGCTGGTGGCGGCGATATCCCGCTCGAGCCCGCTCACCGTCGGCATCGGCAAGGAGGCCTTCTACGAGCAGGTCGAGCTCGACGAGCACCGCGCGTACGACCTGACGAAGTCGGTGATGGCGATGAACTCGATGGCCGCGGACGCGCAGGAGGGAATCTGTGCGTTCTTGGAGAAGCGCCCGGCAACCTGGACCGGCGAATAAACCCCCCGTCCGGGGGGTAGTGCTCCTGCCATCATGGCGCTCGTGAGCCCGCAGGCGGTCCTCATCACCGGTGCGACCGGTTTCGTCGGCATGGAGTTGCTGGCGCGCCACCTCGAGCGAAGCGATCGACACGTGATCGCGCCCGTGCGCGCTGCGGACGATCGAGCGGCCGCCGACCGCATCGACGGCGTGCTCCGCGAATTGTTCGGGGCCTCCGCGGGGCGCTACGGGGAACGTGTGGAGGCCGTGGCAGCGGACCTTACGGCGCCCGGTCTCGGGCTCCCGCAGCGGCGGCTCGAGGAGATCGCCGAGCGCGTCGATCACATCATCCACTCGGCTGCCTCGGTGTCCTTCTCGCTGCCGATCGACGAGGCGCGGGCGATCAACGTAGACGGCACCCGGAGGCTGCTTCAGCTGGCCGAGCTGGCCCGCGAGCGCGGTGGGCTGGAGCGCTACTGCCACGTCTCGACCGCGTACGTGTCCGGCACCCACGCGGGTCGCTTCCGCGAGGACGAGCTGGACGTGGGTCAGCAGTTCCGAAACACCTACGAGCAGTCGAAGTTCGAGGCCGAGCAGCTCGTGCGCGCCCACGGCGAGCTGCCCACCACGATCCTCCGCCCCAGCATCGTCGTGGGCGATCGGCGCAGCGGCTGGACCGCCGCCTTCAACGTCCTCTACTGGCCCCTGCGCGCGTTCGCGCGCGGGCTCTACTCGGCGGTGCCGGCAATTCCGTCAGCGCCGGTCGACGTTGTCTCGATCGACTACGTCGCCGACGCGATCTACGACCTCTGCATGGGTCCCGGAGGCGTGGGCGAGACGTACCACCTGACGGCCGGTGCGCACGCGAGCAGCATCGCCGAGCTCGCCGAGCTGGCCAGCCGCTACTTCCACCGTCCGCCGCCCAGGGTGCTGGCGCCGGCGGAGTTCGCGAGCTTCGCGGAGACGGCGACTGGTGTGCGACGCTCGGCGCTGGAAGAGAGCCAAGTCCTCTTCCCCTACTTCGCGATCCGCACGGTGTTCGACGACACGCGTGCGCGGGCGCGGCTAGAGCCGGCCGGGATCCGGGTGTCGCCGCTCGCGGACTACCTCGAAAGGCTGCTGGACTTCGCCACCCGCACACGCTGGGGCAAACGGCCGCTGAGCCGGGCCGCCGCGCTCGCGGGGTGAATCAGGCCGCCGGACGGCGTCTGCGCGGACGAGGGGCGCCGGCCCAAAGGCGGCGCGCCCGCTGAGCGGCGGTCAGAGGGCGAAGTGCCCGCTGCGGGTCGAGCTCCGCCCCGCAGATCGAACAGCCGGCCGCGAACGCGCTCACACGCTCGCCGCAGTTCGGGCAGATGTGGGGTCCTCGGCCGTGCATGCCATCCATTCAAGACGACCGACCTTAAGGGAAGCTGAGTGTTTCAAGCCGGGGCGGACGCGCCCAGCCGGTAGTGCACGCCCGTGAGCTCCTCGGACGTGGTCCAAAGGCGCTTCCCCGCCGCTTCGTCTCGCGAGGCGCGGCTCGAGCCGACCGGCTTGGGCGAGCCGCGCTGGTCGGCCAGTCCGCGCCGCGCTTTGTGCGAACACCCGGTTGCCGAGCGCCATGACGGCCCGGTCAACGGCCGGCGCCGCGGCCGACTGGAGGTGGTCGCCGCCCACCCGGGGTGAGCGGCGAGGCTGCGGATCGCCGAGCCGGCGGCGCGCAGCCGGCGCTCGAGCTCGAAGGTGAACAGAAGGTTCGCGAGCTTTGACTGGCCGTGGGCGCGCCAGCGTCGGTACCGCCGCGGGTGGTGCGGGTGCCCGCCAAAGATGACGGCGGCTCGCGCCCGCGGCGCTCGGGGCCTGGTGGTGAGGCGTCGGCAGCGCGGGCCGGCGCTCGCGACGCTAGTCGATCGCTCGGGGACCAGCGCTTCCCTGGCGATGGAAACGCGCCGCCAGGGTTGCGGCGGCCAGCGCCGCCGCCGCCGCTCCGGCGAGGGCGAACGTCTCGCTATCCCAGTACGGGTTGTCCCGCTTCACGAGCAGGGCGATCTCGTCCATGGCCAGCGCGACCCCCGTGCCAAACGGCAAGCTCAGCCAGAACTCGCGCCCATCACCGCGCGCCATTATCGCTGTGCCCCCCGTCGCAAAGGCGAGCCCCATGCCGGGCAGGAAGTGATGTACGCGTAGCTGCTCTTTCCCCGGAGAGTGGTACGCCCGCCTCGCCCAGCTCCGCAGGCGCGGTGCGGGACGGCGGCGTTCCCGTACATAGTTGATGCCGCGGGAGACGGCGATCGTCGTGGCGAAGGCGCTCAGCATTCCGAAGCTGGCTCGCTCGGGCGGCGAAACGACCTGCCACCCGCGACGGGTCTTGTGTACCGGCCCGACGCTGCTCATTGTCCGCGCTCAGGCTATACGCGGGTCGCCGTCGTGGTCGTCGATCGGCGCTAGGGCGACGATGCCCGCTACTCAGAAGCCGATCTTGCCGAGCAGTTCCTTGGGATCTATCCCGTGGTTCTCGAGCAGGTTCGAGTGCTCTTCGTGGTCGACCTTGTCGGGCAGGTCCTGTTCGGCCGCGGCCGCCTTGTCGTGATCACCTCTCTCCCTGAGCAGCTCGATGATCTTGTCCTTCGGGATCTCCACGTGTCCCGCTCCCTTTCTCGTTTGGTTAGCCCTTCGGCTTGTCCATCTTGCGGCTGTCGCGCGGCTCCACGAATGGCTCCTGGTGCTCGGGGTGACCAGCCTCGATCGCCCGGCCGCGCTCGAGTTCCGCGTTGAACTCCGCGCCAAGCAGGACCAGGATGTTGGAGATCCACAGCCAGACAAGGAACACGATCGGTCCGGCGAGCGCGCCATATGTTTTGTTGTAGGAGCCGAAGTTCGCCACATAGAACGCGAACCCGAGCGAGGCGATCACCCAGCCGACCACGGCCAGCAAACCGCCCGGGCTGACCCAGCGGAACTTCGGGTGCTTCACGTTGGGCGCCGCCCAGTAGAGCAGGGCCACCATGAAGCTCACGATCAGCAGCAACACCGGCCACTTGGCGATGTTCCAGACGGTGACCGCGGTGTCGCTCAGACCGAGCACCCCGCCGACCTGCTTGGCCAGGCCGCCGGTCAGCGTAACCGCCACCGCGGTGATCGCCAGCAGGACGAGCAGCACGAGCGTCAGCACGACGCGCGTCGGCAGGGTCTTCCAGACCGGGCGCCCCTCCTCGATGTCGTAGATCGAGTTGGACGCGCGCATGAAGGCCGCCACGTACCCCGAGGCGGACCAGAGCGCAGCCACCAGCCCAACGATGAAGAAGATCCCCGCCGCCCCCTGGGAGCCCTGCAGGTTCTTGATGGCACTCGTAAAGATGTCCTTCGCGGGACCGGGCGCTACCTTGCCTAAGTTGTCGATCAGCGGCTGGGTGGCCGAGCTACCGATCAGGCCCAGCACCGACACCAGCACAATCAGCGCCGGGAAGATGGCGAGCACCCCGTAGTAGGTGAGTGCCGCAGCCCAGTCGGTGAGGTTGTCCTCCTTGAACTCCCTGACGGTCCGCTTGAGAACGGCCCCCCACGAGCGGGCCTTCAGGTCCGTCGGCGTTTCCGGGGCGCTGCCGTCGGCCTCGCGGCCGGCCACCGTATCCGGATCTGCTCTGGGTGACATTGCTACGTCCTCGTTGACCCGGGGGCCGCCTGCTTGGCGCCCTCCTTCGCCTGCCGCGCCTTCTCCTCGGCCGTGTCGCGCAGCTGCTCGGCCTGCTCTTGACCGCTCTGCTGAGCGGTTTCCCTCGCGGTCTGCGCGGCGTCCTGCGCGACCTCCTTGCCGCGCTCGAGCGCCTCTTGGCCGGTCTCCTTCGCGCGGTCCTTGACCTCGTCGGCCATCGGGCCGATCTTCTCGTCCTCAATGCGCGTCGACGGTACGAGCATGCCGGCGAGAAAGCCCACCGCGAGCGAGCCGAGCGCGAGGCCGATCGGGTTCTCCTGCGCAACGCCGGCGGCACGCTTCGCGCCCGCCTTCAGCTGTTCGGCGTCGGGTGTTGCCTCGTCAACCCGCGAGGTCGTGCCCGTGATGCGCTCCTTGAGTCGATCGCGCTTGCCCGCGATGTTCTCCTTCGCGCGAGTCTTGACGTCGGCCTTGTAGCCAAGCGCCTCTACGGTCTCGCCCATCTGGTCACGCGTCTGCTCTATCTCCTCGCGGATTTCGCTCGGCTCTTTGCCCACTGGACGTCCTCCTTCGTGCTCTCGATTGCCTGTTCCGGTGCGGGTGGAGCCGCCTCTCGCGTCTTCTGCCTGCCCACGAGGGCCAGCACGCCGGCGATCACCGCGTAGACCGCCGTGACGATCAGGGCTGCGAGCCACAGATCCATTCCGGTCGCGAGCGCCGCGATGGCACATGCGGTCAGTGCGCCCAGCGCGAGGAGCCCACAGAGACCCGCTCCTCCGAACATGCCCGCGCCGAGTCTGGCCTGTTTGCCTTTCTCGGCCATCTCGGCCTTCGCCAGCTCGAGCTCCTGCCGGACGAGCGTGCTGGTCTCGGTTGACAGCTCCTTGAGCAGCTCACCGACCGGGCGCTCCCGCAGCTCGCTCTGTGCGTTTCCCTCTGGCATAGCTACAACCCTCGGGCAGCGCTCGATTGGCCGACCGAGGCCTCGTAGCGCGTCTGGCTCGAGGCCTTCAGGAAGCGAGAGCCGAGAAAGCCGAGCGCCAGCCCTCCCACGACGATGGCCCACGGCTGCTTGCGCCCGAAGTCCTCGATGTCGCCGAGGATGCGGTCGGCGTCCGACTCCTTCAGGTATGCGCCGAGTCGTTCCGCCCGCTGCGCGCCTTGGTCGGCCAGCTGGGCGGGCTTATCCCTACCCTGCTTGCGAAGCTCCTCTCCGACCGTGCGGACATCCCGCGCGGCCGAGGCGACCTGGTCACCCACCTGCGTCGAGCGCCGGTTCACCTGATCGCGCAGCCTCCCCTTGGCCTGCCCCGCCGCCTGCTGCGCCTTCTCCTCAGCCTGGCGGGCAACCTGCTCCGCCTTGTCCTTGGCTTGGCCGCCCGACGGTTCCGTCGCTGTCGCCTGTTTCATTCGACACCCCTCTTGCCTTTGCTTGCTCCACCACCTTTGCTCGCCGCATTGCTTCCTTCAGCATCCGGCGCGTGAGCGGTCGACGGCTCTTCGGGAGAGCGATCGCCCATACTGCCCTGCGCGCCCATCCTCTCGTCGTCGGCCGGAAAGGTCTGCCCGAGCGGCTCGTTCGCAGCGGCAGATCGCCGCCGCTTCGCCACGGCGAGACCACCCGCGCCGGCGGCCAGGGCGAGCGCTGCCACGCTTTTCTTGCTTCGCGAGCGGGGCATTCGCGAGGAGAGCGCACCGGAGGCCGTCGTCAGCAGGCCCGATACGGGGCCTGGCGCTGCCGGCGCCAGCGACCCCCGCGGCCGGCAGCCGTGGAGCGTACGCTCTGAGCCACTCGTCCGGCGAAGCGTGCCCGCGGCCGCGGTTGAATTTCAGCCCGGCGCTGGTTGGCGCGTTGGCGAAGCGATGCCGTCCGGGCCGGCGTACCCGCCGAACGCCCGCCGGTTTGCTTGGACGGCTGGCGGTACCAAACCGAGAACTGTCGGCGGCGGTCGCGACCCACCGCGGGACGGGTCCCGCTCCGGCGGGCCGCTGCGCCTCTTGCCTGCATCCCTCGCATGTGTCAGCCCCTTAGTCGCGTGTTCGAGTTGCGTCAGCGGCAACACGCCAGCGACGACGGTCGCCACCGTTACGTCCTGCCCGGCGGAACCCTCGGAGAATCCGGCATGGCGCCGCCTGTGACGCAAGTGGGACAGCTTCCTGCGACCAGCAGTCCCACTTCGCGCTCCCGCGCGTGATGATGTGGGCGACTGACCTCATGAGCCCGAAGAAGCAGACCGACGTGAGGCGTGCCGACGCGCTCCGAAACCGCGAGCGCATCCTCGACGCCGCTGAGCGGCTGCTCGAGCAGTCACCGTCCGCGCCGCTTGCCGAGATCGCCGCGGCCGCGGGGGTGGCGAGGTCGACGCTCCACCGTCGGTTCGCGAGCCGAGACGATCTCATCGCGGCTGTGCGGGAGCGCCCCCGGGAAACGGGCGTGGAGAGGACTGCCGGGGCGCTGCCAACGGGGCGTTTCGGTAGGGAACGACCCGTCAGCCTCGATGCCATTCGAGTGTTCGACGTCGTGCCGCCGGCAGCGTTGGCTGAGCAGCTGGTGGCCGAGGCGCAGCGCATCGCGAAGGTTCCAGTGGCGCTCTACGTCCTGGACATCGATGGCTCCCATCTCCTGCACATCGCCGGACCGCGGCGCCTCGGCGGGAAGCTGGAGGCTTCTCTGGCGATCGGACCGGAGCTCGACGCCGACGGCCTGTCGGAGCTCCGCGAGCAGCTCGCGGGCTTCCCCGCTGCCGACGTGTATGCCCTGTGGCTCCGCGGACGCGCGAACGGAGTAATGATCGCCTTCGGACGGCCCGCCGAGCCGCTCACTGACCTGGCGCGGCAGGCCGCCGCAGCAATCACCCTCGCCGATCGCTACACCGACGCGTTTGCTCTCGCACAGCGCCGCAAGCAGCCGAAGGCGGCCGCGGAAATCCAGCAGAGCCTGCTTCCGCCCCGCGTCGCCCGAGTGACCGGCGGAGAGGTCGCCGGAAACGTGCTGCCGAGCTATGAGGTCGCCGGCGACTGGTTCGACGTGATCGAGAACCCGGACGGCGTCTGGATCACGGTGGCCGACGGGCTCGGCGGCTCGACGCGGGCCGCCGCCAGCAGCGCGGTCGCCCTGGGGGCACTCCGAGCCAGTCGACGCAGCGGCGGCGGCATCAGCGAGGCGCTTGTCGTGATGCACCAGACGCTACGGGAGATGCCGGGACCGCGCGCGGAGATGACAGCGGTCGTGGCGCGCTGGGATCCCGCGACGCATGAGCTGAGCGTGGCCAACTGCGGTCACGTTGCGCCGCTGATCCTCCGTGAGGGAACCGAGGTGGAGCTCATGCGATTCCCCCCAACGCATGGCCTCGGCGGACGCGCCAGCGCCAAACCGGTCGTGCGGTCGACCGCCCTCGCGCCAGGCGACCGCCTCGTGATGGTCTCCGACGGCGTGATCAAGTCCGGCGAGGGCAAGGCGGGTCTCGGGGCGGAAGGTTTAGTCCAAGCTGCGCTTGGCTCGCGGCGGGGAACCGGCGCCGACACCGTCCGCGAGATCCACCGAGCCGTCCTGGCCGCGGCCGAGGGCGAGCTCTCCGACGACGCGACAGCCGTCTGCCTGTCCGTCGAGTGAACTACAAGGCGGCCGAGATGGCCGCCACGAGATCGCCGACCTTCTCTTCGTCGATATAGGTGCCCAGATCCGCCTGGCTGACTATGCCAGGTGCCTCGATCTCCCAAAACGCCCGGTCACCCTTTGGCGGTGCCCATGGGTCTCCCCCACGAGCACGAGCGGACTGGCGGGCGACGGCTCTTCCTCCCCGGCGAGCGACGCGTGGCGCCCGACCACCGCGAAACCGGCGTCCTCCAGCATCCGGCTAAGCTCGTCGGCGCCGTACACGCGCAGCTCGTAGCTCCGGGCCGAGCGGTCCCCGCCGCCCACCTCCAAGCGCTGCGCCTCGCGCATCACCCCGCGTGTGCGGTCAAAGCGCCGGTCGATCCTCAGCGTGCCCCCGCCCGCGAGCGGCCGCTCCTCGCGCTCGCACAGGCGGACGCCGAGCTCGTCACGGTGCAGTGTCTCGACCACGAGACGTCCGCCCGGCGCGAGGACGCGCCTGAACTCCCGTAAAGCAGCTCGATCGCCCTCATCGCCGAGGTAGCCGAGCGCGGTTCCGAGGCTGAGCACCGCATCGAACGTGCCCGGCGTGAACGGCAGCCTGGCGTACGAGCCACGTACGAAATGCGGCCACCGAGCGCCACGAGCGGTCCGGCGCGCGGCCGCGAGCAACACAGCCGAGCTGTCGAGCGCGACGACCCGGTGGCCCGCACGGGCGAGCGGCAGCGCGTGGCGCCCGTTTCCGCACCCCGCGTCGAGTATCACCGCCCCCGGCTCGCAGCCGGCCAGCCGGGCCGCGCCGTAAGCCTGCGCCACCGACTCCGCGGGCGCCTTCTCGGCGACCACGGTGCGCAGGTAGCGCTCGTCATCGAAGAAGTCCAGTGCCGCGGGCATCCCTTCCGGACAGCTTGTCACCCCGCGCCATTAGTGCAAGGCTGCCTGGCGTGAGCGAGCTTGCGGCCGCCCACTGCGAGGTCTGCGTGCCGGGTACCCTGCCGCTTCCCGAGCCCGAGGCCGCCGAGCTGTCCTCGGAGGTGCCGGATTGGGAGCGCGACGGCAACCGTGCGCTGCGCCGGGAATTTGACTTCCCCAACTTCCGCGACGCGTTCGGCTTCGTCGCACGCGTGGCGCTGATCGCAGAGGCGGAGGGCCACCATCCGGACATCGAGCTTGGCTGGGGCCGCGCCTTGTTCGAGCTCACCACCCACGCCGCCTCGGGCCTCACGCGCAACGACTTCGTCCTGGCGGCGAAGATCGACCGGCTCTGAGAGGTGGTGACCACTAAAGCTCACCGACCGACGGCGTAGCCGTGCCCGCCGCGCGGGCTGGCCGCGCCCCTGAGCGTGCCGTCCGGCCGGCGGGCCACGGCCGACAGCCGCCCGAGCGTCCAGTCGCCCTCGACCTGGACGTCGTGGCCGCGCCGGCGCAGCTCTTCGACGACCTCCTGTGGGCAGCGCCCTTCGACGTGCACCCGGCCCGGGAAGGCCTCGCGGGGATAGAAGGAGCTCGGGAAGTGGGTCGTGTGGAACGCCGGCGCCTCGATGGCGGTCTGGAGGTCCAGTCCGAAGTGGACAGGGCCGAGCAAGAACCCCAGCGACCACTGGTCCTGCTTGTCGCCGCCGGGCGTTCCGAACGCGAGGTACGGCTCGCCTTCCCGAAGCGCCAGAGACGGGCTGAGAGTCGTTCGTGGGCGCTTCCCGGGAGCAAGCGAGTTCGGAAGGCCCTCCTCGAGCGCGAACATCTGCGCCCGGGTCCCGAGCGGGAAGCCGAGCGACGGGATCACC
>DATDLN010000259.1:0-7051 GCA_036519295.1 Thermoleophilaceae bacterium | reverse complement strand
GGCGACCTCGAGCGAGACGCGCGCGAGCGGTTGGATGGCGCGCTGCGGTCGGGGCCGCGTCCCCTACTGAACGCGACTGGCGTGATCCTGCACACCAACCTCGGACGGGCGCCGCTGGCCGAGCGCGCCGCCGAGGCCGCGGCCCGAGCGGGGCGCCACTACTCCGATCTCGAGTACGACCTCGAGCGCGGCGAGCGGGGCTCGCGCCAGTCTCACGTGGAAGGGCTCCTGCGCGAGCTGAGTGGCGCCGACGCCGCGTTCGTGGTGAACAATGGGGCCGCCGCGGTGCTGCTCGCCGCCGCCGCGCTCGCCGCCGGGCGGCAGATCGTGGTCTCGCGCGGGCAGCTCATCGAGATCGGCGGCTCGTTCCGCCTTCCCGACGTCGTTGCCCAGTCCGGCGCCGAGCTGATCGAGGTCGGCACCACGAACCGGACCCGGCTCGGCGACTACGAGCGCGCCGTCGGTCCGGATACCGGGGCGATCCTGCGCGCGCATCCGTCCAACTTCCGCGTGGTCGGCTTCACGGAGGAGGTTGGGATCGAGGATCTGTGCGGGCTGGGCGTGCCGGTGATCGATGACGTGGGCTCGGGCGCGCTGGCCGGCGGCTTGCCCACGCTCGCCGGGGAGCCGGCCGTGCCCCGGTCGGTCGCGGCTGGTTGCGCGGTTGTGTGCTTCTCGGGCGACAAGCTGCTCGGCGGCCCACAGGCCGGCGTCCTGGTCGGCAGGCGTGACGCAATCGACGCCTCCCGCGCCCATCCGCTCGCGCGCGCGGTGCGGCTCGACAAGCTCTCGCTGGCGGCGCTCGCGGCCACGCTGTGCCTGTACCGCGACCCGGAGCTCGCCCTCACCGAGATCCCTGTTCTGCGCATGCTGGGCGCCGAAGGCGGCGAGCTGCAGGCCCGGGCGGAGCTGATGTGTGAGTTGATCGGCGGCGAGGCGCGCGTAGTGGAGGCCGTCGCCAAGGTGGGGGGCGGCGCGCTGCCGTTGCTCGAGCTGACAGGTCAGGCGTGCGCGGTTGATCCCGGGCGGCTGGGCGCGGACGAGCTCAGCAGGCGGCTGCGCGCCGGTGATCCACCGGTTATCGCGCGCGTCCGCGACGGCCTGCTCCTGCTCGATCCCCGCACGCTCACTGACGAGGAGGCGCGCCGGGCCGCCCGCGCCCTGGCGGCGGCGCTGCGGTGAACGAGTCCGCGGGGCTCACGCTGGGCACGGCCGGGCACGTCGACCACGGCAAGACCACACTGGTTCGTGCTCTTACCGGCCGGGACACGGATCGCCTCGCACAGGAGAAGGAGCGCGGCCTGTCGATCGAGCTCGGCTACGCGCCGCTCACGCTTCCCTCGGGGCGACGGCTGTCGGTCGTGGACGTGCCCGGTCACGAGCGGTTCATCCGCACGATGGTCGCCGGGGCCACCGGCATCGACGCCTTCCTGTTGTGCGTCGCCGCCGACGACGGCGTCATGCCTCAGACCACCGAGCACCTGGCCGTTCTGCGCGCACTCGGGGTGGTGGCCGGGGTGGTCGCGATCACTAAGGCGGACGTCGCCTCGCCCGCGCATGCAACGGCACAGATCGCCGACGAGCTGCCGGGGATCGAGGCGATCCCGGTTGCAGCCTCGGAGGGGAGGGGCCTGGACGAGCTGCTTGGGGCCCTCGAGCGCGCCACGGCGGCGCTGCGCGGACGGCGCGGGAGACCCGGGCCCACCCGCCTCCACGTGGACCGCGTGTTCACGTTGCACGGGATCGGGACCGTCGCGACGGGCACACTTTGGTCCGGCTCGGTCGGCCCCACTCAGGAGCTGCTCGCGCTTCCGCATGGGATGCGGGTCCGAGTTCGCTCGGTCCAGGTGCATGATCAGCCGATGGAGCGCGCTGACGCGGGCCAGCGCGTGGCGCTCGCGCTCACCGGCCCCGGTCGTCGCGAGCTCGTCCGCGGCGACCTCTTATGCGATCCCGCCGGGGACCTGTCGGCGACCTACAGGCTCAATGCGGCGCTCAAGCTGAGCGCGGGCGCGCCGCCGCTGCAACGTGGCGCGCGGGTGCAGGTCCATCACGGGACGCGCGACGCGCCCGGCCGCATCGTGCCGCTGGAGGGCGACGAGCTGCCGCCCGGTCGGCGCGCGGTTTGCCAGCTCCGCCTCGAGGCGCCGCTGATCGCGGCTCGCGGCGATGCCGTCGTACTGCGGCAGATTGCCCCACCCGACACGATCGGTGGCGGCCAGGTCCTCGACCCGCACCCGCGCAGGCAGGGCCCGGGTACACGCGCGCTGCTCGAGCCGGAGCGTTCACCGAGAGCACCCGCCGAGACGGCGGGCGCGAATCTCAGCGAGGCGGCGATACGCCTGGCGGATCTGCTCAAGGGGGACGGCGATCGGCCGCGAACCGACAACGAACTGGGCGCAACCGCTGGGCTCGACGGGCCCGATGCGCGCAGCGCTTGGCGCGAGGCCGAGCGAGCCGGTCTCGCCGTCCGCGTTGGCCCCAATCTCCACTTCGATCCCGCGACGCTTGAGTGCTTGTCGGCGCTGGTGGTGGGGATATGCAGGCGCGAGGGAAGCGTGACAATCGGGCGGGTACGCGATGAGCTGGGGACGAGCAGGCGCTACGCGCAGGCACTCCTCGAGCACCTCGACGCCGAGAAGGTGACCATCCGCCACGGCGACATGCACGTGCCCCGCGAGCGCAGGGGATAGGTCGGAGCGCACCCCGAACGCCGAACCGCATACGTTTTCGCCGCTTACGCGGCGCTCTGTGCTTGCATGAGCACTGGGAACGCGGCCAGGTCGCCGCGGTGAAACAGGCCCTCGTAGGCGTCGAGCGTGCGCTCGGAGGCCAGTCCGAGGCGCTCCAGCGTCGCGCGCGCGAACTGCACGGGAGACTGCGGGCCGGCGGTGATGAGGTCGCCGTCGACGACCGCGCGGTCGTCGACGTAGTGGCTTGCGCCAGCGTAGCCCGTCGCCGCGAGATAGTCGGCGCTGGCACTGGTGTGCTTGCGCTCGTCGAGCAGCCCGGCGCGGGCGAGGCCGGCCGTGCCGCCGCAGATGGTCGCCACCGGGACTCCGGCATCGAGGAAGCGCCCGGCGGCAGCGGCGAACGAGTCGCCGCCGCCGGGCGTCCCGCATCTCGGCGCCGGGAAGGATGAGCAGGTCGCTGTCGGCGGGCTCGAGGTCGGCGAGCAGCGCGTCCGCTGCCAGGCGGAGGCCGCCCATCGTCGTGATCTGCGTGCGCGACTCGGCGACCGTGACCACGTCGAAGCCCGTTCCGGTGAACCGCCCCGTGTGCAACTCGACGAGGAGGTGACCGACCTCGGAATCGGTGAGCCCCTCATAGACCGCGAGGTGAGCAGTTACGTGGTCATGTGCCACAGCCGTGCTCCTTTGTCGGCGGCCTCTTCGGGGATGAAGTGGCCTCTTTGCTCGAGTCCAGGCCCAATGCTCCTCTCGGTCGGATCCGGATGCCCACCGTCCTCGGTGCCGCCCAGCCCGGCACGGCGGACCCTCAGTCCTTGATCGGGGCGTAGCTGAGGCTCTGCACGCCGGTCTTGAACGTCTCCGCGCTCAGGAGCTCGAGGGGGATGCTCGGCCCATCCGTCGCAAAGAGCCGAGCGAGGCCCTCGCCGACAACGATCGGGTGCACGAGCAGGTTGAGCTCGTCCACGAGTCCCTCGCGCAGCAGCCAGCGGACGGTGGTGGCGCTGCCCGACATGGCGATGTCGCCACCGTCCTGGGCCTTTAGGTCGGTCAGCTTCTCGGCCGCCACGTCGCCGCTGACGATCTCCGAGTTCTCCCACTCCGCCGTCTGCAGGCCGTTGGAGACGACGTACTTCTTGATCGAGTTCATCACGTCGCCGAACGGCTCGTCGGCATGCTCGGGCCAGTACGCGGCAGCGAAAGCGCGGCCGAGCTGATCGAGGTGCTCGGCTCCGGAGATAGCGCGTGTGAAGCGGACGAGAGCCGCCCGCGCCGTGCTCGCATCGAACACTTCAGCGACCTCGCGTTTGGACATCATCGCGAGTGAGGAGGGCGTCCATCTGGCCGACCGACTGCGGGAACACGTCGAACGCGCCCCAGCGCTCCAGCTGTTCCATGTGTTCGCTCGAGTCGAAGACGAAGCGCAGTTCCATTCGGGTGCCGCCCTGGTGCTCGGTGAGTCGCATCTGCACGGTGGTGGTCGGCATGGCGGCGTTCGGTGTGCCGTCCTGGTCGGCGAATCCGTCCGTGAACTCGAGCGACTTGGGCGGGTCGGCCGAGGTGACCCGCCACCAGCCGCGGGACTTCTCGCCCCCTGGACCGGTCATGACGGAGGTGACCTCGCCGCCGGCAGCCAGCTCGTGCTGCTCCACGGTCGCCGGGTGGGTCGGCGGCCCCCACCAGCGCTCCAGCTGCCGCAAGGTCGGCCCACAACTGCCAGACCCGCTCGACCGGGGCGCGAAGTCGGCGACCAGGGTGAGGCTCAGGCTGTCGAAGTCCTTCTCGAGCTGGTGACGCTCATCCGCCGTGCCCCATGGACGGCTTGTCCTTTTCGGGCTGGGGAGCCTGCGCGAGCAGGTCGGCCATCCGGTCCACGCGTCCGCGCCAGGCCGTCTCGAGCTGGTCGAGCACCCGCCGGGCGCGGCCTACGGCGTCGGGGTCGGTGCGCACAAGCTGCTCCCGTCCGCGGCGCTGCTTTATGACCAGGCCGGCCCGCTCCAGCACCGCGACGTGCTTCTGCACCGCGGCGAAGCTCATCGGGTAGACGTCGGCGAGTCGCGACACCGAGGGCTCGGCCCGGACACAGCGGTGGAGGATGTCGCGCCGCGTGCCGTCGGCGAGTGCGTGAAACAGGCGGTCCACCTCCTCGTCGCTCAACTCAGCTACAACCATTCGGTTGTAGGTTACGGCCACCACCCCCTTAAGTAAAGGATGCGCCGCTCGGAGCGCTCAGGCCGGTAACGGCGGAAGCGGCAGGTTAGGGGTGAGGTGACCGCGGGAAAGGCAACTGTGTGCGCGGCAGATCGGACAAGAGCTTCCGTCGACGTCGCGCCCTGGCGGCAGCGTGGGTTGCAATCTTGGCGGCCCTTCTTTGTGCGGCGACCGCCACGGCTGGGCCGGCCGTGGCCGGGACCACTGATGGACGGCCCCCGCCTCTGGACCTGGGACCGTCGGGCCTGCCGGAGAGCCGGACCGTGCAGCCGATCCAGCCGGGGGTAACCCTGACCCAAATCACGCGAGGCGCCCCGGATCCAGCCGCCGCCTGGGTGGTGGAGATGAACATCCCCGGGGGCGCGTCCAGCCCCGATCCCGATGCACCGCCGCGCTCGATCCAGGACCAGTCGAGCGCCGAGACCTTCGCGGCCCGTCTTACCGACTCAGGCTTCCCCGCTGAGGCGCAGAGAGTCGAGCAGCCACAGACAGCTGACGTCCCCGCAGGCGTCCTCGGGTACCGCGTCCGGCTGGGCGCCACGTTCCCCACCCAGGCGGCGGCCTCGGCCGAGGTTGCTCGGCTGTCGGCGGCCGGCTTCTCGGGCCGGGCGTGGTACTCCGGCTGGGACGGCGACTCCGCCGCTCGGGGGCCGTGGACGGTCAACGTGGTCACGATGGATCCGCGGCCATTCGGCGGCACGCTGCGCGGCACCTTCGGCCCGACGCTCCAAGACCGCGAGAAGACAACAGAGCTCGCCGCGCTCGAGCGCGCGAATGTCGCTCTCAACGGTGGGTTCTTCGTGTTCGACCCCGCTGCTGGAGCCGAGGGCGACCCGGCGGGTGCCGGCGTCTACCGTGGGCGCCTGCTGTCCGAGCCGGTCGGTGACCGCCCCGTGCTCGTTCTCCACGACCGCGGTCGCCGCAGCGACATCGTGCGACCGTCTTGGCCCGGCTCGGTGCGGCTGCCTGCGGGGACGAGGGTGCTCGACGGCCTCAACCGCGTGCCCGGCCTCATCCGCAACTGCGGCGGCACGCTCGATGACCTCCCCACCTGGCGGCCGCTCCACGACGTAACCTGCACCGACGATGCCGAGCTGGTGCTGTTCACGCCTGCTTTCGGTCCCACCACGCCCTCCGGTGCGGGTGCCGAGGCGATCCTCGACCGCTCCGGACGGGTGGTCGCGGTGCAAGAAAGCCGCGGCACGGCCCTCCGCGCCGGCCAGCGCTCCCTCCAGGCGACGGGCGACCTCGCCCCTGCCGTCGCTGCGCTGCGCCCCGGCGACCGCGTCCATGCGAGGCTCGTGCTGCGCTCTGGCGGGCGCCCGCTGACCGGTCCTGGCACCACGGTCATCAACGGCGGGCCGCTGCTCATGGAGGATGGGGCGGTGCACGTCACGCAAGCGCAGGACGGCATGCACCAGGTGGCCAACCCGAGCTTCGACTACGGCTGGGTCCTGCAGCGCAACCCACGGACCTTCGCCGGGATCGACGCGCAAGGACGAACCCTGTTCGTGACGGTGGATGGCCGCCAGCTCGGCGAGCTCGGGCTATCCATCGCCGAGACCGCCGCCGTTGCGAGGTCGCTCGGCATGATCGAGGCGATCAACCTCGACGGGGGTGGCTCGACGGCCATGGTGATACACGGTTCGCTGATCTCCCACCCCTCAGACGCCAGCGGAGAGCGCGCCGTCGGCGACGCCATCGTCATCCGCTGAAGCCCAACTAGGACCTCGAAGCCGAGGTGGCGACCGCGCTCTTCACGCGGTCGAAGGAGCAGGGCTTCTGGCCGCACGAGGTGCCCAAACTAACTGCTCGTAGCGGTCGGGAAGAACGCTGCAAACAAGCTGCGGACGGCAACCCTGCAGAACACCCATGCAAGCGATCCGCAGTCCGGCGAACTCTCCAGGCTGGCGGCCGTGCCGGTGGACGATCAGGTGATCGGCGGAGCTCGACGCCGAGAACTATCGCTCGATCATCCGCTCGCTCAACCCGCGGCAACGAGCGGTCGTGGTCGCCGAGCGTGACATCCACCAGGGGACGCTGCGAACAGAGCGATTGCCGGAACACCAGCCGGCGCTCCGCCGCGGCTCTTACCGGACGCGGGGCAAGGCTTGGCCCCGAGCAGGTGGCGAGCCTCCTTCCGCCGCCTT
>DATDLN010000258.1:0-48070 GCA_036519295.1 Thermoleophilaceae bacterium | reverse complement strand
GTCTCCGAAGAGGATGCACAGCGAGGGGTGCTCGCCGCGTCCCACGCGGCCCCGCAGCTGGTGCAGCTGCGAGAGGCCGTAGCGCTCGGCCGCCTCGATCACCATCACGGTCGCGTTCGGCACGTCGATGCCCACCTCGATTACGCTCGTGGCCACGAGCACGTCGGCGTCGCCGGCGGCGAACGCCTCCATGGCCGCCTGCTTGCGCTTCGACGGCATCTGGCCGTGGATCAGCTCGACCCGCTGGTCGCGGAACTCGGTCGACCGGAGCCGCTCGTACTCCGCGGTCGCGGCTCTCGCCTGGAGCGCCTCCGACTCCTCGACCAGCGGGCAGACCACGAAGCACTGCCGCCCCGCGGCGATCTCCTCCCGGATCCGCTCGTACGCGCGGGCCCGTGCACGCGCCCCGCCGACGACGTACGTCTCGACCGGCTGCCTGCCCGCGGGAAGCTCGCGCAGGACCGTGGCGTCGAGATCCCCGTAGGCAGTGAGCGAGAGCGTTCGGGGGATCGGCGTGGCGGTCATGTGGAGTGCGTGCGGAGCGAGGCCCGCGGGGGCCTTGCGGTCGAGCGCGGCGCGCTGGCGCACGCCGAAGCGGTGCTGCTCGTCGACAACTGCCAGGGCGAGGTCACGGAACTTCACCGTGTCCTCGATCAGCGCGTGGGTCCCGACCACGAGGTGCAGCTGTCCGCTGTCGAGCCGTGCGAGCAGGTCGCGGCGGCGCCCGGCGGGCGTCGAACCGGTCAGGAGCTCCAGCGGCAGTTGGCCGCCGAGCAGGGAATCGAGCGTGCGGTGGTGCTGCTCGGCGAGCGTCTCGGTGGGCGCCATGAGCGCGGCCTGGGCGCCGTTCTCGACCGCGCGGAGCATGGCGTGCAGAGCGCAAACGGTTTTGCCGCTTCCGACTTCACCCATCAGCAGCCGCTGCATGGGACGCTCGCCCGCGATGTCCCGGTCGATCTCCTCCATCGCCCGGACCTGGTCGCCCGTCAGCTCGAACGGAAGCGACCAGCGCCAGCGGTCGACCAACACGCCGCGCGGCGCGAGCGGGCGCGCGCGTCGGCCCTCCCGGCGCGTCCGCCGGCGACCCGCCACGGCGAGCTGGAGCATGAGCAGCTCCTCGAAGGCGAGCCGGCGGCGCGCGTCACGCTCGTCCTGCTCGCGGTCGGGAAAGTGGACGGTGGCGAGCGAGGCCGGCCGGTCGGGCAGCCGCTCCTCGACGCGCAGTTGCGCGGGCAGTGGCTCGACCACGTCGAAGAAGCGCGGGTAGGAGTCCCAGGCGAGCTGCCGCAGCCGACCCGGGGTGATGCCCTCCGTGGCCGGGTGAACCGGGACCAGCCCGACCGTATGGACGGGCGCCCCGCCGTCCCCGAACACCTCGTGCTCAGTGACCCAGAACTCGTTTCGGCGCCGCAGCTTTCCGTGCAGCAGCACCTGCGCCCCCTCCTCGAGCTGGCGCGCGATCCACGGCTGGTTGAACCAGACCGCCACAAGCGGGCCGGTCTCATCGAACACCCTTGCCTCGACGCGCTTTCGGCGCCGATCGCGCATTGGCCTGACGGTGACGCCGCGCACCCCCACGGCGACCGTGGCCTCCTCTCCGACTCCCAGGTCGGCCACCGGGCGCACGTCGCGCCGGTCGCGGTGCGAGTGCGGCAGATGTTCGAGGAGGTCGCCCACGGTCTCGATGCCGAGCGTGGCGAGCGCCTTGCCCGCGGCTCCCCTTAGCGAGACCGGCTCCGCCAGGCGGATCGGGCGCGGGTACGAGCGCACGGGTGCGGCGAGAGCGTCGTCGCGCGTGAGCTCCTCCCGGGAGGCGAAGAGCGTGGCCATCGTCTGGAGAATGATCGCGGGGCGGGCGGCGGCCCTACTCAGCGCACAGGAGCCACCACCAGGCGGGCTGGCCCCCCTGGTGCAGCTCCAGGTCCACGCCGTCCGGCAAGCGGCGGCGCAGCTCGTCGCGGCTGAGTGGCGGCTCGTTTCCTTCGATGCAGGTGAGCAGCTCGGCGCCGCCGGCGACGCGCTCGAGGGTGGCCGACAGGGTCGACGCGGGGTCGCCCCACGCGACCAGCTCGCCGTTCGCGTAACCCAGGGCGTCGCCCGCGTGGAAGCGGCCCTGGGCATCGTGGCGCGCGGCCGGGGCAACGCCGCCGAGCCGCAGCTCCCCGCGGGCGGCCTCCAGGGCGTCCGCGTTCGCAGCTGCGCCCCGTGCCGGGTCGAAGGCGAGAAGCGCGACCAGCCCCTCCTGCGGGGCCGTCGTCGGCACCACGCCAGCCGGCCGCTCGGACAGCTCGGCCGCGCGCTCTGCCGCGAGCAGCACGTTGGGGCTGTTCGGCAGCACGACGACCTCGGCGGCGGAGGTGGAGTGGATGCCCGCGAGCAGCTCGTACGTGGACGGGTTCATCGTGGCGCCGCCGTCGACCACCAGCACCCCGAGCTCCTCGAAGAGGCGCTTGAGGCCATCGCCGCTCGCGACCGCCACCACCCCGCACGTGGCCTGCACGGGGTCGTGGCCGTTGCCCCACAGCCGCGCGGTGCGGTCGGCCACCTGCTCGTGCATGTCCGCAAGGTCGAAGCGGCAGACCTCCCCGACCGGCTCGAACAGAGCAACCGCCCCACCGGGGTCGTCGGTGTGGACGTGCACGCGCAGGGTGCGATCGTCTCCCACTACGAGCACCGAGTCGCCGATCTCCTCGAGCAGCGGCATGAAGCTGCCGCCGTCGAGGCCCTCGCCAGTGACCGCGAAGTTGGTGCAGTAGCGGAAGCTCGACGACTCGTGCTCAGGGTGGTGGAGGGCCGCCGGCGCGTATTGATGCTCGAGCTCGGGAGCGAGCTCGCCGCGCAGCGCAGCCAGGCACCCGGCCAGGATCACCGTCAGGCCGTAGGCGCCGGCGTCGACCACGCCCGACTCGCGCAGCACCGCCAGCTGCTCCGGGCCGCTCTCGACCGCCTCCTTGCCCGCCTCGAGCGCGCGCTCGAGCACCTCGGCCAGGAGCTCGTCCTGCTCGTCGGCCGTGGCGGAGGGGCCGAGGCGCTGGGTATCCATGTGCGCGAGGTCGTGGGCCACCCGGCGAGCCATGGCGCGAACCGTCGAGAGCATCGTGCCCTCGGCGGGGTCCCGCACGGACGCGTACGCCGCGTCGGCCGCGCGGGCGAAGGCGGCCGACACCAGCACCGGGTCGACCAGCTCGCCGCGGCGGCTCGCGAGCTCCTCGGCTGCCCCGCGCACGATCTGGGAGAGGATGACGCCGCTGTTGCCACGCGCTCCGAGCAGCGCGGCGCGCGCGACTCCGGACACGATCACGTCGCGCCCGATCACGTCCACGGGCTGGCCGTTCAGGCGGTCCAGCTCGTCCATCACGGCGCGCATGGTAAGCGCCATGTTGTCCCCGGTATCACCATCTGCGACCGGGAACACGTTCAGGTCGTTTACCTCCTGGCGCCGGCTCTCCAGCTCGGTGAGCGCCGCGGAGACGACCCGCCGGAAGCGGACAAGGCTCTCGTCAGGCACGTGAGCTTTCTACACCACCGAGCGGCGGTGTTACTCGTTCGTGAGAAGTCGCTCAGACGGCCTTGAGGACCTTGCCGGCCTTCAGACACCGCGTGCAGACGTACTCGCGCCGAGGGGCTCCATCGACGAAGATGCGGACCTTC
This sequence comes from Thermoleophilaceae bacterium, assembly GCA_036519295.1. Classification (GTDB taxonomy): domain Bacteria; phylum Actinomycetota; class Thermoleophilia; order Solirubrobacterales; family Thermoleophilaceae; genus JACVRW01. The sequence continues at coordinate 44,419 of DATDLN010000258.1, read as the reverse complement.
TGGAGGTTCGGATTGAAGCGCCGCTTGGTCGCCACCATCGAGTGGCTGCGGCTGTGGCCGAACGCCGGTCCCTTCTTGCACACGTAGCAGACCTTGGGCACGGCGCCTCAGGCTAGCAACACGGTCCGGGCCGCCTGGAGGGCTTCCTCGACTCCCGCACGGTCGACGTCGAGGTGCGTCACGGCCCGTACGCGGCCGTCGGGCGTACCGCTCAGCTCAACCCCTCGACGGCCCATCTGCTCAACGAACGCGCCAGCGTCGGGCACCGCGAAGATGACGATGTTGCTCTCCGGCTGGATGACCTCGGCGCCCAGCTCCGCGAGGCCGTCCGCCAGCAGCCGGGCGAGCTCGTGATCCTCGGCCAGGCGCTCGACGTGATGGTCGAGGGCGTAGAGGCAGCCCGCCGCCACGATCCCGGACTGCCGGAAGGCGCCGCCCACCATCTGCTTCCAGCGCCAGGCCTCCCCGATCAGCTCGCGGGACCCGCACAGCACGGCGCCCACGGGCGCACCGAGGCCCTTGGTGAAGTCGAGCCATGCCGTGTCGAAACCGCCGGCGAACCGTGCCGCCGGGACGCCCGAGGCGACGACCGCGTTCATGAGACGGGCGCCATCCATGTGGGCGCGCAGGCCGTGTCCGCGGGCGGCCTGGAGCACACCCTGAACCGCCTCGAGCGGCCACACGCGCCCGCCCCCCATGTTGGTCGTCTGCTCGACCGACACGAGCCGCGAGCGCGGCTTGTAGCGGTCGCCCCGCGGTCGCAGGGCCGCCACCAGCTGCTCGGGCGTGAAGATGCCGCCGTCGCCGTCGAGCGGGTTGATCATCAGCCCGGCCTGCTGCGCCGGGCCGCCGGCCTCGGCGATGATGGGGTGCGCTGTCCGGTCGAGGATCAGCTCGTCGCCGCCCGGCCGGGCGTGCAGCCGGAATGAGATCTGGTTGCACATCGTTCCGGTGGGCAGGAAGAGGCCCGCCTCGTGGCCGAGCAGCTCGGCGACGCGCCCCTGCAGGCGCAGCGTGGTGGGGTCCTGCCCCCGCTGCTCGTCGCCCACATCTGCGGCGGCGATAGCCCGCCGCATGTCCTCGGTGGGTCGGGTCTGCGTGTCGCTGTAGAGGTTGATCACGCGGCGGGAAGCTACCGCCGCAGCGCGCGGCGCAGCTCGGCCATCCTCAGCACGGCGCGGGCGGCGTCCTCTCCCTGGTGGCGCGTGCCGCCGCCGGCCCGCGCGAGCGCCTGCTCCATGGTGTCGACAGTGAGAACGCCGAAGGCGCACGGCACGCCCGTGTCGAGCGACACGCGCGCGATCCCGCTGGCCGCCTCGGCGCAGACGTAGTCGTAGTGGTCGGTCTCGCCGCGGATCACGGCGCCCAGGCACGCGACGCCCGCGTAGCGGCCCGCCTCGGCGCAGTACTTCGCCGCCAGCGGCAACTCGAACGCGCCCGGCACGTCGTGCACCTCCACCGAGGCGCCCGCCTCCTCGAACACGCGCCGTGCGCCGTCGACGAGGCGGTTCGCGAGGTCCTCGTAGAAGCGGCCAACGCAGGCCGCGTAGAGGTCAGCGGTTCCGGCCATGGCCGCGGTGGTGCGTGGACGAGCGAAAAGCGAGCGCGGCGAGGACGCAGGACGAGCCAATGTCGCAAGCCATTGGCGAGTCCGAGGACGACGCCGGGCGTAGCTTTGCAGCCGTCCACGCGCCGCCGACGGTCATGGCCGGGACCGCTCTAGCCACGCGGGTCCCCGCGCCGTGGCGCGGGACCGTGACCGTACGGGTCGGCCGCCTCGGCGGCGGCGCGCTCGCGATCCTGCACGCGCTCCTCGTGCAGCATCTCCTCGTCGAGCGCGAGCCCCTGGTGGTGGAGCAGGTGCCCCAGCCGCTGCTTCTTTGCGCGCAGGTAGTCGCGATTGTGCTCGCCGGGCGGGTGCTCTATCGGGATCTGATCGGTCACCGTCAAGCCGTAGCCCTCGAGGCCGACGATCTTCTTGGGGTTGTTGGTGAGCAGCCGGATCGAGCCGAGCCCGAGGTCCACGAGGATCTGCGCGCCGATGCCGTAGTCGCGCAGGTCCGCCGGCAGCCCGAGCTCGAGGTTGGCGTCGACCGTGTCGCGCCCCTCCTCCTGGAGCCTGTAGGCGCGGAGCTTGTTGAGCAGGCCGATCCCACGCCCCTCCTGGGCCAGGTAGAGCAGCACGCCGCGGCCCTCCTGGTCGATCCGCAGCAGCGCGTCCTCGAGCTGCTGGCCGCAGTCGCAGCGAAGCGAGTGGAACACGTCGCCGGTGAGGCACTCGGAGTGCACGCGCACCAGCACGTCGTCCTGGCCCGCCACCTCGCCCTTGACCATCGCCACGTGATGCTTGTCGTCGACGAGCGAGCGGAAGCCGACGACCTGAAACACCCCGTAGCGGGTGGGCATTCGAGCCTCGACCACACGCTCGACGAGCTTGTCGTGGCGGCGCCTGTAGGCGATCAGGTCCGCGACCGTGACCATCTTGAGACGGTGCTTCTGGCAATAGTCGACGAGGTCCGGCACGCGGGCCATCGTGCCGTCGTCGTTCATCACCTCGCAGATCACGCCCGACGGGTTGAGGCCCGCCAGCCGCGCGAGGTCCACGGCCGCCTCGGTCTGCCCGGTGCGCTCGAGAACTCCGCCCGACTTGGCCTTCAGCGGGAAGATGTGTCCCGGCTGGACCAGGTCCTGCGGGCGCGTGCGGGGGTCGATCGCCACCTGAACGGTGTGAGCGCGATCGTGGGCCGAGATCCCGGTCGTGATCCCCTCGCGCGCCTCGATCGAGACCGTGAAGGCGGTCTGGAAGGGCGACTCGTTCTTCGCGGCCATGAGGTCGAGGGCCAGCTCGTCGCAGCGGTCGGGGGTCAGCGCCAGGCAGATCAGCCCGCGACCGTGCATGGCCATGAAGTTGATCGCCTCCGGTGTCGCGAACTGCGCGGCGAGGGTGAGGTCGCCCTCGTTCTCGCGGTCCTCGGCGTCGCACACCACCACCATCCGCCCGGCGCGGACGTCCTCGATCGCCTCCTCGATCGTGCTGAAGGGGGAGCCGGTCATGCCTTGAGCTTCTCCACGTATTTGGCGAGCACGTCCACCTCCAGGTTCACCACCCGACCCGGTTCAGCGGCGCCGAGGGTGGTGCGCTCCAGTGTCTCGGGGATGAGCGAGACCTCGAAGCCATGGTCGTCGACGGCCGACACTGTGAGCGAGACTCCGTCGACCGCGATCGAGCCCTTCTCGACCACGTAGCGCAGAAGCCCCCCCGGGGCGCCGATCCGAACAACTCGCGCAAAGCCGTCCTCGCTCACGGCCTCCACGCTACCGGTGCCGTCGACGTGGCCCTGGACCACGTGGCCGCCGAGCCGGTCGCCCGCGCGCAGCGGCAGCTCGAGGTTCACATCGTCCCCCTTGACGAGCGGGCCCAGGGAGCTGCGGCGAAGCGTCTCCTCCATGACGTCGGCGGAGAAGCCCTGGTCGTCGGGCTCGACCGCCGTGAGACAGACGCCGTTCACCGCGATCGAGTCGCCCGGTGCGAGCTCGGCGGCCAGCTCGGTCCGCACGCGCAGCCTCACTCCGTCACCGTCGCTCTCGAGCGACTCAACGGCTCCGGTGCTCGCGACCAGGCCGGTGAACATTCACCACTCCCTCAGGCGCGCGATCACGAGCACGTCGTCCTCGATCCGGTCCACCTCCACCGACACCGCGCGATCCGCGCCGGCAATCTCCTGGACGCCGAGCCCCTCGATCGTCGTCTTCGCCTCGCGGCCGCCCACGAGCAGCGGAGCGACGAAGATGCGCACCTCGTCGATCTCGCCCGCCTCGAGGAACGCGCCGGCCAGATGCGGACCGCCCTCGAGCAGCAGCGATTGGATCTCGCGCGAGCCAAGCTCCTCGAGCCCGGACAAAACCCGCGCTGCCTCGTTGCCGCCGCGGGCGACGATCACGTCGACGCCGGCCGCCTCGAGCGCCTGTACGGCGGTGCGCGAGGCCGCCCGGCCGCAGATGACGGTGACCGGCACCTCTGATACGCCGCGCACGAGTCGGCTGTCGAGCCGCAGCCGCGCCTCGGAGTCGAAGACAACGCGGCGCGGCTGGCGGGCGACGCCCTCGACCCGGGACGTGAGCTGCGGGTCGTCGTGCAGCGCCGTTCCGATGCCGACCGCAACCGCATCGGACTCGGCGCGCCAACGGTGGGCGCGAGCGCGGCTGGCCCTGCCGGATATCCACTGCGAGTCCCCGCTGCGGGTGGCCACCTTGCCGTCGAGGCTCATGGCCGACTTGAAGACCACGAGCGGCCGGCCGGTTCGCGCGTGCTTGCGAAAGGGCTGGTTGAGGAGCCGCGCGGTGTCGGCCAGCTCGCCGTCCACGAACTTCACCTCCACCCCCTCGTCGCGCAGGATCCCGGGACCGCGGCCCGCGGCCTTGGGGGTGGGGTCGTCGGATGCGATCACCACGCGCGCTACGCCGGCCTCGAGGATCGCGTCGGTACACGGCGCCGTACGTCCGTGGTGGCAGCACGGCTCGAGCGAGACGTAGAGCGTCGCGCCGGCCGGGTCCTCGTCGCTTGTGTCCAGCGCCATCCGCTCGGCGTGGGCCTCCCCGGGGGGCTGCGTGACGCCCTCGCCGATCACCCGGCCGCCCTTCACGAGAACGGCCCCGACAATGGGGTTGGGGCTGGTCTTGCCGCGGGCTTCGGTGGCCAACTCGATCGCCCGCAAAAGGTGTCGCGCGTCGCGCTCGTCGGCGGTGGTCTCGGGCATCGGAAGGCGTTCTCTGAGCCAGATTGACTCGCGAGTCAACCATACCAGCGGGTCTGCCAGTGCTCTCCGCCGTAGGTTCCGTCGCGGCCCGCGAGCGAAAACCGAGCCAGCCGAGGACGCAGGGAGAGCGGCGCACTTGAAAAAGTGCGCGGGCGGCCGAGACGAGGGCTGGCGAAGGTTTGCAGCCGCGAGGCGCGGCGGAACTTGCGGCGGTGAGCACTAGCCTGCCGCGGCATGCACCGCGTCGTGCTCGTGCTGATCCTCGCCGCCGGCTTCGCTCTTCGGCTCTGGAACATCGACTACGGGCTGCCGTTCGTCTACTCGATCGACGAGGCCTCGCACTTCACGAGCCGCGCGGTGGAGATGTTCTGGCAAGACCTCGATCCCGGCTACTACCAGAACCCGGCAGGGTTCACCTACCTCGCCTACGGGTTGCTCCGGGTGATGTACGGCCCGCTCGGCTTCCTCTTCGACCTGCCCTACGGGAACGTGACCGAGCAGTTCGACAAGGACCCCACCGAGATCTGGGTCGCGGCCCGCGTGCTCGCTGGCGCGCTCTGCGTGGCGGGCGCCGCGGCGACCTACTGGGCGGCGCGGCGGCTGTGGGGCGTGCGCGAGGGCCTGGTGGCCGCCGCCGTGCTGTCCTTCGCCTTCCTGCCGGTGGCCTACTCGCGCGTGGCCGTGACCGACGTCGGAGCGCTGGCTGGGATGGCGCTCGCCCTCCTCTGGGCGGTGCGCGCCTACGAGCAGGGGCGTCTGCGCCACTACGCGCTCGCCGGCGCCGCCGCCGGGCTGGCGCTGGCGTTCAAGTACACGGGCGGCCTCGCGCTGCTGCCCCTCGCTGTGGCCGCTCTGGCGCGGCTGCGCGCGGATCGCATGCGCGCCGTCGGGGGGCTGGCGCTCGGCGCCGCGGTCGGGGCCGTGGTCTTCGTGGCGCTCAATCCCTACGTGCTGGGGTCATTCGACGCCTGGTGGAGCGATCTGCGCGACCAGGCGGAGGTGGCCGCGGACCGGCCCAAGCCCGGGCAGGAGTCGGGCGGCGTCTCCTATTACCTCGACAGCCTCACCTGGGGACTCGGCTGGGCGGCGGCGATCGCCGCCCTCTTCGGCGCGGCGATCGCGCTGCGGCGCAGCCTCGTGCGCGGCCTGATGCTCGCGGCCGTCCCGCTGGCGCTGTTCGTGTACCTGAGCCTCCAGTCGCGCTACTTCGGTCGCTGGCTGCTTCCCGCCTACCCCGCGCTCGCGATGCTGGCCTCGGTGGCGCTCGTAGGTGCGGCCGATCTGGCCTCGGACTGGATCGCGCGGCGACGGGACGCCTACGCTCGGCCCCCGCGCTACGTGCGGCCGGGCACTGTCTGGCGGCCCCGTCCGCTGGCGGGTCGTCCCGCGCTTGCCTCGAGTTTGCTGCTCGCGCTGATCACCGGAGTCGTCCTTGCCCAACCGCTCGCGGCGGACGTGCGAACTGCACTCGTGCTCGGTCGGGCCGACACGCGTGAGGAGGCGCGTCAGTTCCTCACCGAGCACTTCCCACCGGAGCTGCGGATCTCGATCGAGCCGGCCGTCCCGGGGCGCTACTTCCGATCCAATCCGGAGGGGCGCCTACCGCACTGGCTGTCCCGCTGCCCGGCGCGCCCGGGCTGGAGCGAGCCCGGATGGTCCTACGTTGGCGAGGGCGGCCGACGGTTGTGCGTCCGCTTCAAGCCCGGCCAGTTCACGCGCCCGGATGGCGGCGTGCGCGCCTCCGCGTACCACACCGTCCTCTCCCCCCGGGTCATCGACGACTATCGCTTCTACGGCTACTGCCTGGTGATGACCACCGGTGTAGTGCGCGAGCGCGCCATCGACACCGGCGACCCGGGGGCGCGGGCCTACTACCGCCGGCTCGAGCGCGAGTCGCGCCTGCTGCGGGAGTTCAGCCCCTACGACCCCGGCCAGGGCCCGGTCCCGTTCAGCTTCGACCTCTCTTACAACTACTACCCGACCGAGTACGAGCGGCCCGGGCCAACTGTCCGCATCTACCGCCTCCGCCACTGCCGCCAGCGCTCCGGCGGTCCGGTGATCCCCATCCCCCGCGCCAAGGAGCCGCCGCCGTTCACACCGCCGGGCGAGCGCGGCGTGCCCCAGGAGGAGGTCTGATGCTGCGACTAGTCGAAGGCCCCAAGATCCGCGAGCGTGTAGCGCTCGTAGAGGCCGTAGCGGGTGCCGGGCGGAGGCGAGAGCCAATCGGTCGCATAGCGCGCGTACATCAGCGCACGGTAGGGCCACCAGGCCCCGACCGGCAGGGGGCCGCCGTTGCACGAGCCGGCGGAGTACCCGGGCCGGTTGATGTAGAGGTAGGCGTCGACCTTGGGATTCGCGGTGAGCGTCGTGGGCTCCGGCCCGAGCCCGCGCATGCCGGGATTGCACCAGACGTTGATGCGCCGCCACATGCGCCGGCTCCTGTCGATCCAGCGGCGGTAGTGCACGGACCCCCGGCCGTTGTAGGCCGTGCTGACGACGAAGGGCTTCCCGCCCACGAGGCGCGAGACCTCGAGCCCATACCTAATGTTCGCGCTGGTCCAGTCGTGGTGGGTCACGTTCACCATGAAGCCGCGAACCTTGTCTATGCCGATAATCCGGAGCTGCTTGGCCGTCCTCTTCGCGGGCTCCCAGTCGGAGGCCCCCGCCTCGAGGTAGATCGTGGCGTTCGGCAGCTGGGAGAGGACGTCGACCCCGTAGCGCAGCAGCTGCAGGCGATCGTCGCGGCGGTGCCGAGCGAGGCAGTCGATCGTGCCGAGCGAGTCGACCTCGAAGCCGATCACCACCCGCGCGTCGCCGATCACCGACGCGAACTTCCGGTACCACTCGCGCGTGCGCGCGTCCTCCCGCGCGCCCCCGCCCAGGTAGTTCGGACCGCACCTCCTGCTCTCGGCCCGCAGCACGGCAATCTGAGGCACCGTGCTGGGCTGGTCGCACTGGACCCGGTTCAGGAACCCGCGCACCTTCTTCTCCATCCGCGGCTTCGTGAAGCTCCCGAACCAGCGGAAACGCGGCTGGCGGGCGAGCCGCCAAATCGTGTTCGCCCTTTCCGTCTTGCCGGCACGCTTCCACCTCCGCCACTGCACGTACGCCGGCTCCATGCGATCCACGAACCAGCGCAGGCCGAGCAGCGGGTTCGGCGAGGCCGGGTCCACGCCGCGTGGATCGATGCCGACCGGGGGGACGGGCGGCGGCGCCGGGCGCTCCGCGACGCACGTCGCCCAGTCCTCCGGGTACTTGCCGATCGGCCCCGGCGGGATCTGCGCGGGCTCGGGGGCGAACTCGGGCGGCATGAGCGGGCCGGGCGCCGGGAGCTGCGCGGAGGCGGCAACCGGAGCGGCGAGCAGGACGATCAGGACGGCGACTGGCAGGATTCGAGTCACAATCCTGGGCGGAACCTATCGAGTGATCCGCTAGCGTGCGGCGTAAGCGCCACCCTTGCAAGGAATCTTGCGCAGCGGCGTGGGCATCGGCCGCTCCCCGGGAGCAGATCGCGAGCCTTCTCGGAAGTACTATGAGCGAGCACTCCGAGATAGCGCTTGGTCGCGGTGGCCGGCGCGTCGACACGCAACTGAGCCGCCGGCGCTTCATCCAGGCGGGCGCCGCCGGGGCGGCGGGCGCGGCGCTGCTGCCCGCGTTGGGGTGCAGCATTGAGGAGAGCGGCGCCACGGGCCGGATGAACGTGCTGCTCCTGATCATCGACAGCCTCCGACCCGATCACGTCGGCGCCTACGGGTCGCCCCAGGTGCAGACGCCGAACGTCGACTCCCTCGCCAACCGCGGTCTGCGCTTCAACCGCGCGTTCCCCGAGGCCATGGTCACGATTCCGGCCCGCCGGTCGATCTTCACCTGCAAGCGGATCTTCCCGTTCCGGCACTTCGTCCCCAACCCGGAGCTCGGTAACAGCCCCGGCTGGCTGCCGATCGACGACACGAAGCACACCTTCACCTCAGTGCTGCGGAACGAGGGCTACTGGGTCGCGCAGGTGAGCGACAACCCCCACCTCGGCTTCACGAAGGCGTACGAGCCCTTCCGGCAGAGCTTCGACAAGTGGATCTCGGTCGTCGGGCAGTCCGGCTTCTACAAGCCCCCCGAGACGGTGCCGTGGCGGGTTGTCAGGCACTGGCTCCCGCCGCAGCTTCGGGACGACCGCTACCTGACCGGGATGCGGAAGTACCTCGCCAACACGGGCGCCGGGGTGGACGAGGAGGACACCTGCGCGGCCCGGGTCTACAAGGCGGGGGCCGACATACTCGAGGAGGCGCGGCTGCGGCAGCCCTTCGCGCTGACCGTCGACTGCTTCGACCCGCACGAGCCTTGGAGCCCGCCGCGCAAGTACATCGACATGTACGGCGACCCGGACTATCGCGGCCCGGAGATTGGGGTGACCCGCTACGGCTTCGCCAAGTACTTCACCGACGAGCAGCTGCGAAGGCTGCACGCGGTCTACGCCGGCGAGGCCACGATGACCGACCGCTGGCTCGGTCACTTCCTCGACCGCTTCTACGAGCTGGGCCTCCAGGAGGACACGGTGATCCTGCTGCTGAGCGACCACGGCTACCTGCTCGGCGAACGCGGCTATACCGGCAAGGTCCCGTCCCAGCTGCACCCCGAGCTCGCCCAGGTGCCGCTGATCATCGTCACACCGGACAACAAGGCCGCCGGCGAGGTGAGCTACTACTTCGCCTCCACCCACGACGTCGGCCCGACGCTGCTCTCGATGGTCGGGCTCGAACCGCCGAAGTGGATGGAGGGAACCGACCTCTCCCCGCTGCTCGACGGACAGCAGCCTCCGGAGACGCGCGACTACCACTACGGCGGCATGTACAACCGCTTCTACATCCGCACCGACGACTGGGTCCTGATCGGCGACAACCGAGGCCGGCAGCGCACCTTGAACGACCTGCGCCTCGACCCGCACGAGTTCATCAACGTCGTCGACCAGAACCCGCGGGTGAGCGACGAGCTGTACCAGACGGTGCTGGAGGCGGCGGGAGGGCCGTTGCCGTATTACGAGTAGCTGGCGGGTCCGGGCCGCCCGGGGCTGGGTAAGGGGCTGAGAGCCACCGCTGTGTCACTTAGGTGTTGCCCTGCGACAGCTATGCACCAGAGCGACGCAGAACCACCCTTCCCCAGCCCAAACCGGCCGGCGGAGAGCGACCGCGCCGGGACCCTCACCCCAGCGCCACCGCCGCCACACCCCCCGCCACCAGCACGGCGCCGCCCAGCCGCTTCGAGCCCACGTGCTCGTGCAGGAACGCCGCCGCCATCAGCGCGGCGATCACCACCCCCGACTCGCGCACCGCGGCCACCGGCGCGGCGTTGGCCAGCTGGAGCGCTCCCAGAACGGCGCCATAGGCGCCGACCAGGAACAGCCCGGTGAGCAGCGCTCGCGGCTGCAGCTCGGCTCGCATCGCGGGGCCGCGTCCGCCGATCCACAACGCGAGCGCGTAGATCGCGGCGGAGGGTGAGAGCAGAAGTGCGAGGTAGGCGGGGGCGCGCGAATGCTCCACCCCCTCGGCGTCCACCAGCGTGTAGGCGGCGATCACGCCGGCGATCGTGAGCCCGAACAGGAGGTCGCGGCGCGCCACCGCCGTCCCGCCGGACTGCACCAGGAACACGCCCGCCGACACCGCCAGCACCCCCGCCACCTGCACGGCGGAGGCCCCCTCCCCGAGAGCGACGGCGCCAACGGCCAGCACCAGCACCGGCGCCACGCCGCGGGAAACCGGGTAGACGACGCTGACCTCGCCCCCGTGGTAGGCCCGCGCCAGCAGCGCCAGGTAGGCGACGTGCAGGACCGCGGAGGTGGCGGCGAACGGCAGCGCCGAGCTCTCGACGCCCCCGGTGACGATGGCCACCGGCGCGAGGAGGACCACCCCGGCGAGCGTCGCCACGGCCGTGGCGGCCTCGCTGTCGCGGGCGCCCGCGAGGAGCACGTTCCAGGAGGCGTGCAGGACGGCGGCGCCGAGCGCAAGGGCGAGGGCGGAGAGCGGCACGGCGCGCGACGCGGCCCGGGGCTAGCTGTGGAGGGGCTCCTTCATCGACTCCGTCTCCGGAGCCTCGATGTAGGGCTGCCGCTCGTCCTGCTTCTCTTCCTCGTGGTACACCGACTCGGCGTTCACCGCCCAGATGTCGTAGTCCGTGCCCTTCACGAAGTTGTCGACCGCGCGCATGGCGGTGAGCATGGAGTGGTCGGAATTGTTGTAGCGGTGCAGCCCGTTGCGCCCGACCTGGACGAAGTTGTCGAGGCCGTCCAGCCACGAGCGGATCGTCAACACCCGTTCGGCGTACTCGGCGTCGTAGATCGGATAGGCCTTCGGCACCCGTTCGACGAAGCCGAACTCGAGCTGGTCGCGGCGCGCCAGGCCGAGCTGCTCGAGCTCGCGCATGCCCTTCTCGACGAGCTTGTGGTCGTCCGTGTTCCAGAGGTCGTCGCCGGCGAAACAGAAGTACTCGAGGCCGACGCAGGCCTTCGTCGGGTCCGGCACCATCCACGGGCTCCAGGAGCGGAAGTTCTGGATCCGGCCGACGTCGACCTCGGGCTCATGGATGTAGATCCAGTTGTCCGGGAAGATGTCGTCCCCGTTGAGCACCACCGCGACGGTGAGGAAGTCGCGGTAGCGCATGCCCCCGGCGGCCGCCACCACCTCCGGACGGGGGTGTGGATTGGCGATCCCGACCATGTTGCGGAGGGGCAGGGACGAGATCACCACAGAGGGCTCGAAGACCTGCTCGCCGACGTGCACCCGCACGCAGCGCTCGCCCTCGAAGTCGAGCCGCGTGACCTTGTGCTCGAGCAGGACCTGGCCGCCGAGCTTGCGGATGTCGTCGGTCATCGTCTCCCACATCTGGCCGGGGCCGTAGCGGGGGTAGTGGAACTCCGAGATGAGGCTTTTGATCTTGTTGCCCCTGTTGCCGAGGAACGCCGACTTCGCGGCGCTGAAGAAGGACAGGCCCTTGATCCGCTGGGCCGCCCAGTCGGCGCGGATCTCGGACGTCGACACGCCCCACAGCTTCTCCGTGTAGGACTTGAAGAACTGGTTGAAGAGCCAGCGGCCGAAGCGGTTCGTGACCCACTGCTCGAAGGTGTCCTCGCGGCCCTTCGGCTTGAGTCGGGCCCAGATGTACGACAGGAGGGCCTTGGTGAGGTCCACGGGACCCAGCTTCTTGATCACGTCCGGGCCGCGCAGCGGATAGTCGAGGAACTTCTTGTTCCAGTAGATGCGCGACATCCGCGGCCGCTTCAGGAACTCCTCGCGCATGATCTCGTGCCAGAGGTCGTCGACCTCCTTGACCTTCGTGAAGAAGCGGTGGCCGCCGAGGTCGAAGCGGTAGCCGTCGCGCACCGCCGTCTTGGCGATGCCGCCGACCTGGTTTTCCGCCTCGAGCACGATGACCGGCAGCCCCTGCTTGGACAGCAGGTACCCGGCGGTGAGCCCTGCGGGACCGCCGCCGAGGATGACGGCCGGCTTGTCACGCATCTCCGGGCGGGCGATCTGGGTGTTCGGCTTGCTCTCGTTCATTCGGTCTTCTCGTACAGAACGCCCCGGACGCCTATGCGGGTGGCGCGGCGGTAGTTGGGAGGCACCGCTCCGAGGAACTTGAAGCGGCTGTCGTCCGCCAGCGCCGCGCCCCACTGAGCCGAGCGACGCCTCACGAGCTGAGTCCAGGGCGCGTCCCAGTCGTCCGCACGAGAGGTGACCGGATGCACGAGGAGGACGTGCCCGCCCCGCGGCAGGCTGTCGAGCAGGGGCTCCAGGTTGCGCTCGGGGGTCGCGTCGAGCATCCGCTGGTGGCCGTCGGTCCAGTCCATCACGCGCTCGTTTTCCACCGCCCCGAGCGGGGTGGCGAACTTGAGGTCGGGCGCGCCGCCGAGGTCCTCCAGGTGATAGGCGAGCAGCGGCGTCTGCTCGGGCTGCATCGACACGACGAGGTCGCCCTGCTGCAACTCGGGCACGACCGCCTTGCGCAGGTCCGAGGCGTTCGACTTGTTCTCGAGCCCGTAGCTGCGCGGGATCGCCCAGATGCCGAGGATGATCACGAGCGCGACGAGGCCGAGAGCGCCGGCGCGCGCTAGCCCGAGCGCCCCGAGCAGCAGCATCGGGCCGAGGAGCACTCCCAGGTAGCGCGTGGTCCAGGCGGGCGAGACCTGGGAGAAGAGCCAGGCCACGGCGAGCGTGGCGAGCACGGTCACCGCTCCCGCTATCAGCGCCGTGCGCTCCTTGTCGTCCACGCGCCGCTGGACCACCGCCACGATCCCCGAGCCGCCCGCCAGGAGCAGCGCCACCGTGGGGGTGCCGCCGCCGAGCAGGCTGCGCGTGATCTGCACGGGGGCGCCGAAGTTCGGCGGGTTGAGCCAGGGCGCGCCGGTGTGCTGGATCTGGTGGAGCAGGGTCGGCAGCCAGGGCAGGTACAGGAGGCCGGCGCCGCCGAAGCCGATGAGGGCGTCGCGCCAGAAGCTGTGCCGGTTCTCGGACACGTACCAGCAGGGGACGAGCGCGCACACCAGGCCGGCCGCGAGGAAGAGCCCCCAGTTGTGCGTGTAGAGCATCAGGGCGAGAAGGACGAAGAAGAGCGGCAGGTAGCCGCGCCGGCCGTACGCGAAGACGTGCAGGAAGGCGGCCGTGGCGAGAAGTGAGAGCACCAGCATCAGCGAGTACATGCGGGTCTCCTGCGCGTACGCCGTGAGGAACGGGTTGACCGCGCACAGCGCCGCGCAGATCAGGCCGGCGCGGCGGCCGAACAGGCTCCAACCCGCCCACAGCCCGCCCGGGATCGACACCAGCGCGATTGCAACCGAGAGCCCTTGCGTCTCGGCCGGGCCGTTGCCGAACACGTTCATCCAGACCGACAGCAGCATGTAGTAGAAGGGCGGCGAGCCGTCGACCCTCAGCACGCTGGGAATGTCGAACAGCGGCTGGGAGGCGATCCCGATCGACAGGCCCTCGTCCATCCACAGCGACTCGCCCAGCGAGTCCGTGCGCAGGTAGAGGGAGACGGCCAGGAGGCCGAGCACGATCGCCACCGGCATGACGAAGCTCGCCGGCAACGAGCCGATCCTCGGGAGGGCGCGGGGACTGGAGGCGACGCTTGCCAACCTGGCGATCCTAGTGGTCTCTCCGCGAAGTACGTGCCCGCTTTGCCGAGCGAAAGTCGAGCATGGCAAGGAGCCGCGAAGCCGGAATGGCAGCGCTATTTCGGCGAGCGGGGACACCGCCAGGCGAAGACTTGCAGCCGGCAAACGGGCATGGACTGAGCGGAGCGACCATGTCAGAGCCGCTCACAAAGCCGGGGCGGTCGGAGTGTCCGGGCTGGCCGCGGGACAGCCTCCGCGGTCGCCGGTGGGTGGAACGGTCAGGAGTCGCCACTTGCCCTCCTGAGCGACGAGCCGGAAGCGGTCGTCGGTGGGCTTCGTCACGAGCGGGCCGTCCGGCACCGTTCGCGTTCGGAAGACGACGCCGGGCGCCGGCGTCTCCTTCCAGCCGACGTCGATCCCGTGAAGGCCGAGCTCATAGGCGACCATCTCGATCTGGAACGGGCCGCTGAAGATGTGGCCGCAGGCGAGCAGGCGGTCCTTGCCGCCGGCGCGGTCGATCAGGCTCTTCAGGTCGTGCCAGAGATAGGCCTCGTGCTCGAGGCCGCCGTTCACCCGGCGGGTGTTGTCCCACTTGGCCACGATCGTCGGCGTGGAGATGCCCACGCCGATGACGAATGCGACGGCGGCGGCCACGGCGCCGGTGCGCACGTTCCCCGTCAGCCTTACGGCGGCCCACTCGACCCCCTGGAGCACGCGCACCGCGCCCATCCCCCCGAGCACACACATGACGGCGGTGGTCACGATCAGGTAGCGCTGGTTGCCGGCGAAGCCCGCCTCGGTCATCACCGCGACGAGCGCCAACCATGCGAAGCCGCCGAGCGCGAGGGCCACCGTAGGCCCTTCCCGGCGGCGCTTGAGCCACATCACGCCGGCGTAGGCGACGGCGATGAGGGTTCCGGCTTCGACCGGGGCGATGGTCACGCCGATGTGCCGCTTGATCAACTCGATCGCCGGCGAGGCGGCGTAGGCGGCGCTGCCCGGGTTGGGTGCGTTGGCGCGCTCGCCCGCGCGGAACGGGTCGCCGGAGCCCCACCACTCGGGCAGGAACCAGAGCGCGGGGATGAGGACCGCTAAGCCCACCATCCGCGCACGCAGCTGCGGCTCCTGGAACCAGAGCCAGAGGCCGTAGAGGCCGAGGAACGGCCAGACCTCAGGCCGCAGCAGGGCGCAGGCGACCCCGAGGTACAGCGCGTGGTCGCGCCGCCCGTCGAGGTGGCGTTCGAAGGCCCACAGCGAGAGCGCCGCGAGAAGCGGCTCGGAGTTCCCGAGAGCGGCGTCGCGCACGTACTTGTTGCTCGAGAGGAGCGCGGCCCCCGCCGCGACGCCCGCCACCGAGCCGTACCAACCGCCGCCGATCAGGCGGCGGGCGACCCGGAAGGCCATCAAGCATCCGAGCAGACCGCCCGCCCGGGCGATCCACACCCAGAGGTAGGGAGCGAGGTCGTCGCCGAGCAGGGAGAACGGCGCCGTGAACAGGATCGGCAGCGGCTTCCAGGACGGGCCCCCCGTGGTGACGAGATCGAGGTGCACGATCTCGCGGCCCCACATCACCCAGGCCCACGGGTCGTAGGTCGGCGTGGTCGGATAGGCGAGCGTGACCGCCGAGACCGCGAGGCATCCCAGCACGATCCAGACCATCGGCGCGCCGCGCGGGCCGGGTCCGCCGGCGGCGTCCGCTGCGTCCCCGCGGCGACTGCCGGGGGTCGTCGGGAGCGCGACCTCCCGCTGGCGAAGAGAGCGGAGCTGTGCTGCGGGTGGCCGCATCGAGGGCTTTGCCCTAGGCGCGGCTCGCCTCGAGCCGGACCGCGTCGCGCAACCGCGCCCAGCCGCCGTAGCGGGTGACCAGCACAACGAAGCCCACCGCGGTGATGGGCACGTAGAGCACGAAGCGGAGGGTCAACAGGTAGGAGACGGCGGCGGATCCGCTCGCGCCGAGGGCCTTGGAGCCGAAGATCACGGCGGCGTCGAATGTACCGATCGAACCGGGCGCCGCCGGCAGGGCGGCGAAGAAATTCGTGAGCGCGACCAGGTAGAGGGCGCCCATGCCGCTGATGTCCAGGTCGACTGCGCGCGCCACGGACAGATAGACGGCCGCCTCGAGGGCCCAGAGCACGAACGTGCCCGCGAGGAGCACTGCGCCCTGGCGGCTCACGAGGGCGCGCGGAGAGTCGGCGAGCGGACGCAGCCAGTTGCGGGCGCGCTCGAACACGTGGTGGCGCCGGAGCACGTAGACCGCCAGACAGCCGAGCAGGATCAGGACCACTCCGAGCGCCCCGAAGAGCAGCGGGCGGTCGGTGGGGAGCACCGTGGAGCTGAGCACGCCGTAGACCACTATGAGGAAGATCGAGGCGAGGGCGATCGCGTCGAGCAGGCGCTCGGCCACGACCGAGCCCAGCAGCGTGCGCTTGCTCGCCTCACAGCGGGTCGACATCAGCACGACGCGAAGCGCCTCCCCCGCGCGGGCGGGCAGCACGTTGTTGCCCATGTAGCCCACCGTCGTCAGGGCGTAGCAATCGCTGCGGTGAGCGTCGACGCGGGTGATCCGGAGGATGTGGTGCCAGCGCTCGCCGCGAAGCAGCGTCGCCACCGCGTAGAAGACCAGGGCCCCGATCAGCCACGCGATGGCCTCTCCTCCGCTGGGCAGCTCGGGCGCCTCCTGCTTGGAGGCCCACCAGACGACGGCCGCCAGCGCGACCAGCGATACGAGTGCTTGGATGAGCGCGAGACGTCGGTTCATGAGTGGACTCGAGTGACGCCCGCGCGCATCATTTCCGACGAGCGGGCGGGGTTCCGGCGCAGTTTGACCGGCGCTGGGACGCCGGTCGCGGTGGCTCACGGTAGCAGTCGTACCCGCCTGGAGAATGCGCAACCCTGGGCATGAAGTGGTGTTTCTCGCGGGACTCGGCGCTACCCTGCATCGCCGCTCCCCGGAAGCCCACCTCCCCCTTGCTCATCATCCTCATATGCCTGGCCCTGTTCGCGGCGCTGCCGGCGGCCGCGCACGCCCAGGGTGGTTCGACGCCCGCACCGCCGAGCGGGCGGCAGCAGCCGCCCCCGCCCGCTCCCCCGCCGCCGCTCAAGGTTGAGGCCCCTCAGGGGAGGCCGTTGATCCGGGAAGGCCAGGCCGGGCGCCAGCTGCTCGGCGGGACCTGGTACTTCCGCCAGGACGACACGCTTACGCAGGGCGACACGGAGCGCTGGTACGAGCAGGATGACCTCGCCGGCTGGACCCCGGTGACGGTCCCCCACAACTGGAACGCCACCGACACCCAGCTCAACCTCGCGACGGTCGGCTGGTACCGAAAGGAGTTCAAGCTTCCCGAGACGCCGAAGGATGTCCTCCGTTTTTGGAAGGTCCGCTTCGAGGGCTCGAACTACCGCACCAAGGTCTGGCTGAACGGCAAGCACATCGGCGGCTTCACCGGCCTGTTTCCGTTCGAGGCGGAGCTCAAGGGCCTCCGCAAGGGACGCAACACGCTGGTCGTGAAGGTGTCGACGCTGCGCAACAGGACCGACCTGACCCATTGGCGCCCGGCTCAGTTCAACGGCTACGGCACCGGCGGCTGGTGGAACTTCGGCGGGCTGCTGCGCGAGGTCTACGTGCGCCCCGTCGACACGGTCGACATCGAGGACGTGAACGTCCTTCCGCGGCTGCCGCGCCTCCGAGGCCCGGCGAAGGTGGAGGTTCGCACGACGCTGCGCAACTTCACGCAGAAGAAGCGCGACGTGACTCTCGTCCTCGACGTTGCCGGCCAGCACATCACGCTGAGGCCCGAGACGGTCGACCCGCTCACCACGCGCGAGCTGACAACGCGCTTCACAATCGACCACCCGCGCCTGTGGCAGCCGGGCAGCCCCGTGCTCTACAAGCTCACCGTCGGGGCCGTCACCGACGGCAAGCGCCGCGGCGCGTACCGCCTCAACTTCGGCGTGCGCAAGCTCGAGACCAGACCGGGCGGGATCATGCTCCTGAACGGCCACCGGCTCAATCTGCGCGGCGCGAGCATCCACGAGGACGATCTCCAGGAGGGCGGGGCGCTAAGCCAGGGCACGCGGAACCTCCTGGTGCACCGGCTGCGCGCCCTCGGCGGCACCGTCACGCGCTCCCACTATCCCCTGCACCCTGCGTTCATCGAGGCCTTCGACCGGCTCGGGATCATGTACTGGGTGCAGGCGCCCGTCTACCAGTTGCCGAACTCGTACTTCGACGAGCCCGGCGTCCGCAACGGCGCCGAGCGGGCGGCGGTCCTCACGGTCAAGAACAACATGAACAACCCGTCGATCTTCACCTGGTCGCTCGCCAACGAGCCGGGCGGCAACCGCTCGGAGCTCGGCGCGATCGGCCCCGGGCTGGAGACCTACATCCGGGAGGCCTCCACCGCCGTGCGTGAGCTGGACGACACGCGCTTCGTGGCGATCGATCGCCAGTCGCGCGTCGGAGAGCCGCCCACCAGCCCGGCGTTCCGGTACCTCGACGTCCTCGGGGTGAACGAGTACTTCGGCTGGTACGACTCATACCGGGCCGACGAGGTGCGCGGGCCCACGACGGTCGACGAGCTTGGGCCGTTCCTCGATGGGGTGCACGCCGCCAATCCCGACCTTCCACTGATGATCACCGAGTTCGGCGCCGAGGCCACGAACCACGGCCCCGTCGAGCAACCCGGCACCCTCGAGTTCCAGGACAAGTTCGCGCGCGACCACCTGAGGGTGCACGCTTCGAAGCCCTACGTGAACGGCTCGATCTACTGGGCGCTGCGCGACTTCCGGGTCGACCCGACCTGGCTCGGGGGGGCGCCGCCGGAGTGGGCCACACCGCCCTGGCACAACAAGAGCCCGATCGAGGAGAACAACGGGCGCAAGCCGCTCTACTTCGAGCTGCGCAAGCTCTGGCGGCACGTCAAGCCGCTGCGCTGACCGCCCGGCCTCCACTACCCTGCGCCGCGCCGTGAAGCCCTCCCTCCTCACGCTCCCGCTGCTGCTCGCCGCGCTCGCGGGCTGCGGCTCGAGCGACGCGGGGCCGTCGGACGACGACTCGGACAAGCGCGCGGTGGCGCTCGAATGCCTGACCCAGGACAAGGGTGTGGACGCCCGCCTGGGTCCCGACGACACGATCCTCCTCGACGGCGACGAGAAGGCCCCTCGGATCCAGTTCTTCCTCACCGCCGGCGAGGCCGAGGCGGCCCAGTTCGAGGGCGACGGCGAGGGCGCCGAGCAGATCGGCAGCGCGCTGCTATTCGTGAGGCCCCAGATCCGCGACGACTCCGAGCACCTGCTCGAGGACGTCGAGAACTGCCTCGCGGACCTCTAGGGGACCTCGAACGCTTCCACCCGGTTGCGGCCCTTCCGGAAGGCCGACTCGGGAACCATCATCGACACCAGCTCGCCCTCGTCCCCGACGGCCAGGGTGAAGGTGTTGCCCACCGCCGCGATGGTGCCGTTCACGGCGACCGCGATGTCCCGGCCCGGGTTCTCGCGGCCCTCTACATGCCCGATGACGTGGGTCGGGATGTAGCCGGACGCCGGATTCACGTGCTGGTAGTCCTGGGCGGACGCGAAGTCGACCGGCAGCTTCTCGCCGGCGGCCGACGCCGGCTTCCCGATCAGCTCCTGGTGCGGGCCGATCCGGTAGATCCGCTCCGGGCCCTCGCGCCCGGTGCCGAACAGGCGGATGTTGCGGTCGATGATCGCCTGACGCTCGCGCTCGAACTGGGCGGCCGGGATCCGCAGCACCTTGAACGTGTAGCGGATCAGGAAGCGGAGCTCGTCGCGGTTCTGGACCTCGCGGCTATAGGCCGACTTGCCGTCCATCTTGACCTTGGGATCGAGGTTCAGGAGGTCGAAGATCGTCGGCAGGACGTCGATCGTCTCGACGAAGGCGTCGTCCACCTTCCCCTTCTTCTGGCCGGGCGCCTTGATGAAGAGCGGTATCGGAGCGATCTCGGCCGCCGTCTTGCGGTTGAGGCGCCGGCGCTCGCGGCGGTGTGGGAAGGCCACGCCGTGGTCGGCGAGGACCACGATGAGCGAGTCGTCCCACATCCCCTCGCGTTTCAGCCTGTCCCACAGCCGCTGGAGCATCAGGTCGGCGAAGCCGGTCTGGAGGTAGTGACGCTGGAGCAGCACGTCGAGCTGGCCCTGGTCCCGGTAAGCCTGGTTCGAGAGACCCGGGATCAGGTCGTTCGGAGCGCGCCGGTACTGGCGGCCCGAGGGCAGGTATATCCACGGCACGTGCGGGAGCAGCGTGTGCTTCAGGTTGAGCGAGGGGCGCCGTCCGGGCTCGATGTTGTTGATCCACTCCTGGAAGCGGGCGGGCCGGCCGCTGTTCAGGTTGGCGCGCGTGTGCAGGCCCGCCGTTTCCTGCGTCACGACGTCCTGCGGCGTCTCCTCGTCGCCGCCGAAGTTGCCCCAGTTCTCCGAAACGCTCGTGAGCTTGTTCTCGATGTCCGGCGGCGAGACCACGTGGAGCCAGACGAGCCCCAGGTCCTCCGCCATGGATTCCATCCGGCCGCCGTACGACTCGTCGAGTCGCGTGTCGTGGCAGAGGTCGCGCGAGCAGACCGCCGTCGCCTCCTCCGAGACGTTAATCCGGTGCGTCTTCGCGAACAGCGAGAAGATGCTGTTCGGATGGTCCGAGGAGATCGGCTGCCTGTCCCGCCGGGGCAGGTCGCCGTCCATGATGGCCGGCTGCGCGCGCTCGGTCGAGTCGTAGACCGTGTACGCGTTCTTGAACCAGGTGGCGTTGCGGGCGAGCTCGGCGAAGCCCGGGTAGCGGGCCGTGTCGAGCTTGCCCAGACCGTCGACGAGCGTGTTCGCCGGCAGCTCGTCGAGCAGCACCACCACGATCGGCGCGTCCGTTACGCCGCCGATGGAGCGCGCCTTGGCCTCGTCGGGGAAGGCCAGCTCCGAGATCTGGGAGCTGAACAGGAACAGCGCCAGGAAGACGAGTGGCGCCGGCGAGAGGACGTTGAGGAACGCGCGCACCGGCTCCGTGCGCGCCCACAGCGCCGCCAGGGCGGCGCCGATCGCGACCGAGAGCACGATCAGGACGGTGTCCGAGGCATCGAACGACTTCTTCAGCGCCTGGGCGGCGATCAGCGCCACGAGCGCGCCGAGGAACACGATGTGGACGCCGCGCCCCACGGACCGTCCCGCGAGGCCGGCGAGCAGCTCGACCGCGAGGAGCACCGCCGGCGGCAGCACCACCAGGAGCACGGAGAAGCTGATGATGTCGAAACCGGAGGAGCCGCGGGCCGCGAAGAACTCGGGGTTGTCCTTCAGGAGGTCGAAGAGCGGCTGGGCGACCGCGAAGGTCCACAGGACGGCGAGGTTGAGGTACGCCCAGAGGGCCTCCTTGAGGGTGCTGCGCACGGCCTCGGTCGGCGGCGCCGAGACCTCCTGCGAGCTCATCCCCGCCTGGGTCGCGCGAAGTAGAGCAGGCGCGTACCCGACTCCAGCCGCTCCGAGCGCTCCACTTCGAAGGCCTCGCCGAGGCAGCGCTCGAAGAACTCGAGCTCGTAGTCGGGATGCAGCCCCTCGCGCTTCGGCGCCAGCAGTTTCCTCACCATCGGGTCCTCGCGCGTGGGGAACTCGACGACGAGGGCGGAGCCGAGCGAGGCGAACCAGTCGACCAGCTCCCTGACAGGCACGTTGGCGCTGATTGACACGTGGTGCACGAGCGCCAGCGCCAGCACGAGGTCGGGCTTGCCGCGGTCGGGCAGCGACCGTCGTTCGAGACCGCGCCAGCCGAGCCCCGGCGACGGGTCGGCGAGGTTCATGGTCAAGGGGAGGATCCGCTCGTCGTTCTCGTTGCGAAGGTCGCGGTAGAGCAGCTCGACCGGGCCCTGGTCGGCGTCGAACGCCACCACGGTCCTGGCGCCCTCGGCGGCGATGCGCGAATAGCGGCCGTTGTTGCAGCCGATGTCCCAGACCAGATGCCAGTCGCGGGAGCGGGCCACCTCGCGCACGAAGTCGTCCTTGCGGCGAGCGTCGTCGTCGGTGTAGGTGTTGCGCTCCCCATAGGCGGTCCAGACGCCCTCGGGTGGGCTCCACTCGAAACGCTCCACCAGCTTGCGCATCTTCCGCACGTTCGCGACGAACAGCTCCTTCTTGAAGACGCGCCTGACCTCCTCCTTCACCTGGTCGGCGCGGTCCGCGTAGCGCCGCTCGAGCCTCGCGTGCAGGAAGACGTTGGTGAAGATGCCCCGCCGGAAGCGGTCGCGGAACGAGAGCAGGCCGCGCATCTCGGCCGGCGTGATCCCGTCGATCGACCCGCGCAGCCAGGGCTGGAAGGGAACCTTCTTGAGCGACTGGAGGAGCAGCGGATAGAGGTAGAGCATGCAGAACTGCCGGTAGCCCACCCATGGCTCGCCCTCGCGGAGGCGCTCGAAGGAGCCGATGTCCACGAATACGGGCCGCGCCCCCTTGAACTGGACGTTGTAGGGCGTCGAGTCCTTCAGGACCAGGCCGTGATCGAGCGCCGCGAGCAGAAGGTCGAGCTGGACGAGCGCAGCGTCCTTGAGCATCGAGAACGTCCACTCGTAGGGATATGAGACGAACGGGATGCGCTCGTGGCGCAGGACCCCGGCCGGCTCGTGGACGAGCACGTCCTGGAGCGCCGGCGTGCCGTCGCGCGCCTTCTCGGTCTGCACTAGGCGGTCGTCGTCGAGGAGTCCGGATGCGGCGAGCGCCTCGAAGTCGGCGAGCCCGTCGGGGGAGAGTGCCCGGTAGACCCGGTCGCCGGCGTAGAAGACCCGGCTCTCCGGGTCGCGGAAGGAGCCGGGCTCGAGACCGGACGAGCCGCCGGCTGACCGTGGCTCGGGAGGCGGCGTTTCAGCGGACGTGTGCGTGTCGGGACCGGACATGAGTCGTCGCCCCCCTCAGGGCGGCGGCGAATGGTAGGCGATGAAAAAAGCGGCGCCGTCGGCGGCGCCGGCCGCTAGCCGGAGTCGGCCTCGGGCTTGGCGGCCTCCGGCTCCTCCTTGCGGATCCGGAGGAACTTGAGGAGACGTCCCCAGTAGAGCTTCGCGGTCACGGCGACCGCGGCGAGACCGCCCGCGATGATCTGCAGGATCATGCTCCCGCTGCCGGGATCCAGATAGGCGAGGACGGTTTTCATGGTCAACAGGCTCCAGCCGGTTCGGGAATCGTGGCAGGCTAGCAGAGGTGTTGCCAGCCGGTGAACGTACCGTAGCTACCTGGTTACTACCCGGGCGCCCAAGTTCCTCTCGCCTTTGGCGCTCGTGTGAATTCCCTGCAAACCTGCTGTAAACGGTGAGCCGAGCACCTCGATCTCACGCCTGGCGAGCGGGAAGCTGATTCCGTCGCGCCGGTAGACCCAGATACCGTCCACGCGGGCGAGGGTTCGGCGGGATCTCGCGCGGCCGCGCATGGAGACGCGGCCGTTCAGTCGCTCTCGCAG
Organism: Thermoleophilaceae bacterium; assembly: GCA_036519295.1. GTDB lineage: Bacteria > Actinomycetota > Thermoleophilia > Solirubrobacterales > Thermoleophilaceae > JACVRW01. Next base: position 21,129 of record DATDLN010000258.1, on the reverse strand, counting down.
TGAGCGGAACACAACCCGGTGGTCGGTCACGCTCTCCACCTGATCCATGGGCACCCCGAGCTCCCAGGCCAGGCGGGAGTGCAGGGCGCGGCCCGTGGTCGCCGTGCCGATGGCCGCGACGGCGCCGGGGGCCGCCCACCTCGTCCACGGCCCGAGCCAGGTCGCGATGAGTGTCCATTCGGCGTTCCACCTGGCGCGCCTCGGCGCGGAGCTGCCGGCCGCGTTCCTCGAGAAACGGTGCGCCCAGCACGGCGACGACGGCCAGCGCCGCGACCCCGCCGGCAGCGCTCCGCCGGCCTCGACCAGCGCCGAGGTACCCACGCCGGCCAGCACGGAGGCCACGGCGATCGCAGGCAGCACGTAGCGGGGGTTGCCGGAGAAGCCCGACTCCGTCATGGCCAGGAAGAGGACGACTTCCGCCAGGCCGCGGCGCCCGATGCGACCACCGCCCAGCGGCGGTGGACGAGCGCCCACGCCGCGCCGAACAGGGAGAGCAGCTCGACCGCCCGACCGGCGTGGTTGTCCACCCGCTCGAGCGCCGCAGCCACGGATGCTCGGCAAGCGAAAGGCTCCACATCGGCTCGCTCCGCGCCTGCCTGCCGCCGTCCAGCGGGTTGCCCGAGCCGATCCACTCGGGCATGACCCATGCCACCGGCATCAGGACGAGCACGCCGATCAGAAGCGGTCGCAGGCGCGGCTCGGTCAACCAGGCCCAGAGCCCGTACAGCGCCAGAAACGGGAACAGCTCGGGGCGCAAGAGGCAGGCCAGCGCGCCGAGCACCACGACGTGGGCGTGGCGGCCGTCGAGCTGCCGATCGATCGCCCACAGCATGAGCCCCACCGCGATCGGCGCCTCGCTCCCGTGCGCGGTGAACTGGAACCAGTCGGGCGCGAGGAAGAGCGCCACGGCCGCTACCGCTCCCCCAATCGCGCCCACCAGGCCGCCGCGGGCGAGCCTCGAGGCAAGCCGGACGGCCATCGCGAGCGCGAGGAGCGCTCCGGTCCGCGCCACGACGATCCAGAGCGCCGCCGGCAGCCCAGCGTCGACATCCTCGAGTCGGGCGACGAGGGTGGTGAAGACCACGGGCAGCGGCTCTCATGACGGACCGCCCGTGGTGTCGAGTCGCCATGGACGAGCTCCCGCCCCCACACGAGCCAGGCCCAGGGGTCGTGCTCGGCTCCGAGGGGAGGAGCAGCGAGATCCCCGCCAGCGCCAGACAGGCAGCAATCAGCTTGGCCATGGCGTGGCCCGGCGGTACGGGTGGCGCCGCGCAGGAATGTGAAACGCAGGTGACGGCGGCGTGAAGCGCCCATGAAGCGTCACCGGCGGGTGCGGTCTTTACGCTACGGGGAGCCGATGAAGCTGATCATTCAGATCCCGTGCTTCGAGGAGGAGCAGACGCTGCCCGCGACTCTCGCGGAGCTCCCCCGCCAGGTGCCGGGGGTCGACGAGGTCGAGTGGCTCGTCATCGACGACGGCTCGACCGACCGCACCATCGAGGTGGCCCGCGCGGGCGACGTGGACCACATCGTTCGCCTCACCAACAACAAGGGGCTGGCCGCGGCCTTCCAGGCGGGCCTCGACGCCTGCCTGAAGCTCGGCGCCGACATCATCGTCAACACCGACGCCGACAACCAGTACCGCGGCGCCGACGTCGCGAGGCTCGTGGCGCCGCTTCTCTCCGGCGAGGCCGACATGGTGATCGGCAATCGCGAGACGGATCACATCGAGCACTTCTCGCCGCTCAAGAAGCGCCTCCAGCGCTGGGGCAGCGCGGTCGTGCGGCGGGCCTCCGGCACCAACGTGCCGGACACGACCTCCGGCTTCCGCGCCTACAACCGCGAAGCGGCGCTTCAGCTGCAGGTGGTCTCGAAGTTCACCTACACGCTCGAGTCGATAATCCAGGCGGGCAAGATGCTCGTGGCGGTCGAGCACGTCCCGATCCGGACGAACGAGCAGGTTCGCGAGTCGCGGCTGTTCCCGTCGATGTGGGCCTACGTACGCCGGAACACCGTCTCGATCTTCCGCATCTACACGCTGTACGAGCCGCTGCGGGTGTTCCTGGCCGCGGCGGCCGCCGTCGCTCTCATCGGCGCGGTGATCTGGGTGCGCTTCCTATGGTTCTTCTTCTCGGGCGAGGGCGAGGGTCACATCCAGTCGCTGATCCTCGGCTCCACGCTGTTCATCGTCGCGGTGCAGCTGGCCGCGCTGGGCGTGCTGGGCGACCTCCTCGCCGGCTCGCGGGTGCTCCAGCAGCGCATCCTCGAGCGCGTGCGGCGCGTGGAGCTGCAGGTCGGCGTCGAGCCCTCCCACTACGAGCCGGGCGCTGAGGAGACCGGGCAGGCGGCCACCACGGGCGCGCGCTCGGGCGGCGCCACCGGGAAGACCGAAGAACGAGAGGCCCTCAAGCTTTGAGCAGCACCGCCACCCCGGTTCCCACCGGCAACACCTACGACAAGTACGGCTCGACGAACCCTGCGGTCAAGCGCCTGATGGCCGGCTTCCACGGCACGCTGGACGAGCTGTGGGAGAGGGCGGCGCCCCAGTCGGTCCTAGACGTCGGCTGCGGCGAGGGAGTGCTGACGCTCGAGTGGGCCGAACGGCTCGGCGACGGACGCGTGATCGGCATCGATCTGGATGACCCCAACCTGCGCGCCGAGTGGACGGGGCGAAGCCGACCCAATCTCGAGTTCCGCGTCGAGGAGGCCACCAGCCTCTCCTTCGCCGACGGCGAGTTCGACCTGGCCGCCGCCACCGAGGTCCTCGAGCACGTCCCCGACCCGGAGGCGACGGTCGCAGAGATGGCGCGGGTGGCGCGCCGCTGGCTCCTCGTGTCTGTGCCCCGCGAGCCGCTCTGGCGCGGCCTCAACATGGCGCGCGGCGCCTACCTGCGCGACCTCGGCAACACCCCGGGCCACGTGAACCACTGGTCGAAGCGGGCATTCCTGTCGCTGCTCTCGCGCCACGGGAAGGTCGAGGAGGCCCGCTCGCCGTTCCCCTGGACGATGGCGCTTGTCCGCCTCGACGGCTAGCACCACTAGGAGCTACGGCCGCGGCGCGGCGATCCTCTCGCTGGGGATCGGCGCGACCGGCCTCATCACCTTCGGCTACTTCTCGCTCGCCAGCTACTCGCTGACCGACGACGAGTACGGCCGCATCTCGCTCCTGTGGTCGGCGATCTTCATCACGGTCTCCGTGCTCTACCGGCCGGTCGAGCAGCTGCTGTCGCGCACGATCGCCGACCACGACGCCCGCGGCGTCGCCGGCTCGGCGCACCTGAGGGTGGCGGCCACGATCCAGCTCGCCCTTGGGCTGCTGTTCGCGGCGGCCGCTCTCGTTCTGCGCGGGCCGCTCCAGGACGATCTTCTCGGCGGATCGGCGAGCCTCTACTGGATCCTGCTCGTCGCGGTGCTCGCCTACGCGGCAAGCTACTTCGCGCGCGGGTTTCTCGCCGGACATCGCCACTTCGGGCTTTATGGGGGGCTGGTGTTGATGGAGTCGAGCTCGCGCTGCCTGTTCGCGCTGGCGGTGGCGGTCGGGATCGCGGAGGGGCAGACCGCGGTGGCGCTCGGCATGGCCGCGGCGCCGATCCTGTCGCTGGCCGTGGTGCCGCCGGCGCTGGCGCGGCGAATCGCGCCCGCGGACTCACCCGGCCGAAGGGCCGGCGAGCTGGACGCGGCCCAGCTCGACGCCGCCGCCCGTGACGAGCCCGCCGCCCGGGAGCCCGAGTTCACCCTGGCGCACGGGGCCGGCTTCGCGGCCTCGGTGCTCCTTGTCATGCTCAGCGAGCAGACGTTCCTGAACGCCGGCCCGCTGCTCATCGAGGCGACCGAGGGGGCGCGCGGCGCCGCGCTCGCCGGGTTCACGTTCAACGTCCTCCTGATCGCCCGCGCGCCGCTGACGCTGTTCCAGGCGGTGCAGACCTCGATCCTCCCCCACCTAACCCGCCTGCGAGCGGGCGGCGAGGCCGACCCATTCCGGCGCAGCGTGAACCTCACGCTGAGGGCGATCGCCGCATTCGCGGCCTGTGTCGCGCTCGTGATGCTTGTGGCCGGCCCCCTCGTCATGGACCTTCTGTTCGGCGGCAACTTCGACTACGGGCGAGGTGGCCTCGTGCTGGTGTCGATCGGCGTCGGTCTCTACCTCGCGGCAGCCACGCTCAACCAGGCCCTGCTCGCGCACGGGCGCGCCCCGCTGGCGGCCTCGTGCTGGGTGACGGCGGCGGCCGGCTTCGTGCTCTTCCTCCTGCTCGCGGACTTCGACGAGCCGGTGTTGCAGGTGGAGATCGCGTTCGCCGGCGCGGCGGCCTGCCTCTGCGGAGCGCTCTACGCCTCGTACCGCCGCGCCCACTTATCCTTGCCGCGTGGCCAAGGGCCCCGAGATTGGTGACGTCGCGCCGGATTTCGAGCTCTCGGGCACGGACGGCGCGTTCCGCCTATCCGACCACCGCGGCGAGCGGGTGATCCTGCTCTTCTACCCGGGCGACAACACCCCCGTCTGCAAGCGGCAGTTCTGCTCGTACCGCGACAACCCGCAAGCCTTCGGGAACCTCGGCGCGACCACGGTGGGGATCTCGTCCCAGAGCGTCGAGTCGCACGCCGCGTTCCGTGACAAGCACGACCTCACCGTGCCCCTGCTTGCCGACGAGGACGGGACCGTGGCCAAGGCCTATGGCGCCCACAGGCCGCTCGTGGGCACGAGCCGCGCGGTCGTGATCGTCGACGAGCAGGGCATCGTTCGCCACCGCCACGAGTCCCGGCTCGGGCTGACTTACCAAACGGCTGACGACCTCCGCGCGGCACTCGACTTGCTGGCCGCTCCCGGCCACGAGTGAGCGAAAGCCTCATCATCCCGGCACGCTTCAACGGGCCGCCCGGGACCGGGAACGGCGGCTATACGTGCGGCCTGCTCGCCGGGCTGCTGGGCGCCGAGGTTGCGGAGGTAACGCTCCGCGCGCCGCCGCCGCTCGAGCGCGCGCTGACGCTGACGCGCGCCGGGCAGCGGCTCGAGCTGCGCGACGCCGACATGCTCGTCGCCGAGGCCGCGCCCGCGGAGTTGCCGCTCGACGCGCCCGACGGCGTCTCGCCCGACGAGGCCCGGGCCGCCTCGGAGGCCGGGCGCGTGCACTGGGCCGCGCATCACCCCTTTCCCACCTGCGTCGTCTGCGGCCCGGGGCGCGACGCCGGCGACGGGATGCGCCTGTTCCCCGGCTCGCTCGGAGACGGACGCTTTGCGGCCGAGTGGATCCCGGAGGGGTGGCTGGGCGACGGCCAGGGCCGGGTCCGCCCCGAGTGCGTGTGGGCGGCGCTCGACTGCCCGACCAGCGCGCCCGTAGCCAACTTCGCCGAGGGCGCGCCGGTCGTGCTCGCCCGGCTGACCGCACGGATCCAGCAACCGGTTCTGGTCGGCGAGCCGCACGCGATCGTCTCCTGGCCGCTCGAGGTGGACGGCCGAAAGCGGCACGCCGCGGCCGCGCTGTACGACTCGGAGGGGCGGCCGCTGTGCGCCTCGCGCGCCCTCTGGATCGAGCTCAAGACACGATCAGAATGATGAAGATCACGCAGACGATGATGTTCACGGCCCAGCTGTTCGCGTTCATCCAGTCGCGAACCTTCGGCATGGCGGTCACGGCGCGCCGGTGGAAGAGCAGGTAGCCGAGTAGCGGGAGCGCGGCGATCAGAACGGTGGCGCCGATGAACGGCAGCGCCTCGCTGAAAGACGCGTTTGCCTGGTCCATGTTGGTGCCGACGGTGAGCAGGATGATGATGTCCGAGGGCATCAGCAGGATCACGAGCAGGCCGGTCACGAAGGCCTGCCTGGGACCGGCCTGCTGAAGTTTGCCCAGCCACTTGGGCGGCTCAATCGTCTCGCGGCCGAGGTAGTTCTTCAGGGCCGCCAGGGCCAGCAGCGCGATCAGGATGTACTGGAGGATGGCCCCCTTCGAGCCCGAATCGGACGGGTCGCCGAGGTCGATGTCGAGCGCTTTCGCGAGCAGGTAGACGATCAGCACGCCGAGCGTGGTCGCGACCGCCACCCCGAGCAGGAAGGCGAGCGATATCGGCACCGCCCTCTCGGCGGTGACAAAGATGATCGCGGACATGATCTGCGGCCCCGCCATCATCGTGATGGCCAGCGGCAGGATCTGCAGGTTCACGCGGTAGCGATCCTAACGTCGTTCCCGGACCCATCGCCAGGGCCGGTAGGCTCCGCCGGTGGCTCTCCACCACCGCACGTGCCCCTTCTGCGAGGCAACCTGCGGCCTCGAGATCGAGACGAAGGGCCGTGAGGTCGTCTCCGTACGCGGCGACGCGAACGACGTCTTCAGCCACGGCTTCATCTGCCCGAAGGCCTTCGGCATCAAGCAGCTGCACGAGGATTCCGACCGGCTCGAGGCCCCGCTGGTGCGGCGAAACGGTGAGCTGGTGGAGACGAGCCTCGACGAGGCGTTCGAGGAGATCGACCGCCGCCTGACGCCGATCCTCGCCGAGCACGGCCGCAACGCGGTGGCCGTCTACGCGGGGAACCCGAACGCCCACAACCTCTCGGCGCTCCTCTACGGGCCGGCGTGGCTGCGCGCGCTCGGAACCCGGAATCTCTACTCCGCGAGCACCGTCGACCAGATGCCGAAGCAGGTCTCGGCCGGACTCATGTTCGGAACGATGCTCTCGATTCCGGTGCCGGACGTGGACCGCTGCGAGCACCTGCTGCTCCTGGGCGCCAACCCGCTGGTGTCGAACGGGAGCCTCCTCACCGCGCCGGACATGCGCGGCCGCCTGCGGCGGATCCGAGAGCGGGGCGGCAAGGTCGTCGTGATCGACCCGCGCCGCAGCCGCACCGCCGACGAGGCGGACGAGCACCACTTCATCCGTCCCGGAACGGATGCGCTGCTGCTCGCGGCGCTGGCGTGCACGCTGGTGGAGGAGGGACTCGAGGCGCCCGGGCGGCTCGCCGAGCTGTCCAACGGGCTCGACCGCGTGCGCGAGCTTGTGCGCGGCTTCCCGCCCGAGGCCGTGGCCGAGGCCTGCGGGATCGGGGCCGGCGAGATCCGGCGCATGGCGCGCGAGCTGGCCGCTGCCGACCGCGCCGCCGTGTACGCCCGAATCGGCACCTGCACGCAGGAGTTCGGCACTCTCGCCAGCTGGCTGGTCGACTTGCTGAACGTTCTCACCGGCAACCTCGACCGCGAGGGCGGAGCGATGTTCACGCTCGCGGCGGCCGGTCAGAGGAACTCGTCCGGCGCGCCCGGCAGCGGCCGCGGCGTCCGCTTCGGGCGCTGGGCGAGCCGCGTGCGCGGCCTGCCCGAGGTGTACGGGGAGCTGCCGGTCGCCTGTCTGGCTGAGGAGATCGATACGCCGGGCGACGGGCAGGTGCGCGCGCTGATCACGGTCGCGGGAAACCCGCTCCTGTCGACTCCGAATGCCGGTCGTCTCGAACGCGCGGTCGGGACCCTCGACTTCATGCTCGCGGTCGACATATACGTCAACGAGACGACCCGCCACGCCGACGTGATCCTGCCCGGACCGGAGCCGCTCGAGAAGTCCCACTACGACGTGGCGCTCTACCAGCTCGCGGCGCGCAACGTGGCCAACTACTCACCGCCGGTGATGGAGGGCGACGGACCGGCGGAATGGGAGCTGCTGCTGCGCCTGGCCGGTGTCGTGACGGGCCAGGGGCCGAACGCCGACGTCGAGGCGCTCGACCGCCTCGTGATCGAGACGCTCGTACGACGCGAAGTCGCCCTGCCCGGCTCGCCCGTCGAGGAGCGCGACCCGGTGGAGGTGCTCGAGGCGCTCGAGCCGCGCCGAGGGCCCGAGCGCCTGCTCGACTTCATGGTGCGCAGCGGTCCCTACGGCGACGGCTTCGGGAACCATCCCGAGGGACTCACTCTCGAGGTGCTTGAGCGCAGCCCGCACGGCGTGGACCTCGGACCCCTCGAGCCGCGCCTCCCCGACGCGCTGCGAACCCCGTCGGGCCGGATCGAGCTGGCGCCCGAGCCGCTCGCCGAGGATGTGGAGCGGCTGCGGGCCGCGCTCCGGCGACCGCGGAACGGCGGGCTCGTGCTGGTCGGACGTCGCCAGCTGCGCTCGAACAACTCGTGGATGCACAACCTGCCGGCGCTCGTGAAGGGCAAGGAGCGCTGCACGATGCACGTCCATCCGGAGGACGCCGAGCGGCTGGGCCTGGAGGACGGCCGGCGTGCGCTGCTGCGCTCCGCGGCCGGCCGGCTCGAGGCGCCGGTGGAGATCACCGACGCGATCATGCCCGGGGTCGTATCGATCCCGCACGGTTGGGGTCACGATGCGCCGGGCGCCCGCCTGAGCGTGGCTGCCGACCACGCCGGGGTGAACAGCAACCTGCTGGCCGACGAGTCGATGGTCGAGCCGCTGTCGGGGAACGCGATCCTGAACGGGATCCCGGTGGAGGTGGCTCCCGCTTAGATCGGCTCGAATCCGAGCCGATCTGAGTTGCCCCGGGATGCCCCTGGCAAGGACGCAGGGAGCGTGGCGTGCTCTGCACGCGAGCGACCGAGGACGCCGCCAGGGGCGTTCCGGGGCCCTCAGATCGGCTCGAGCATCGATCCGCCGCAATTGCGGCAGATCACGTTCGCCGTGTCCGACATCCGCGCGATCGTCGAGTGCGCGCCGCAGTTGGTGCACTCGGACCGAAGCTCGAAGCGGCGCAGGCAGTTGACGCAGCGGTAGCGGCCGGCGAGGTTCGTCCCTCGCAGCCAGGGCTCGCCGCAGGACGGGCATTCGGGCCCCAGCTTGATCTGCGCGTTACCGGCGACGGGCATTCGGTCCATAACCGTACCCGCCCGGGCGGCGGGCCGACCCTCCGGGCCCGCGCTCGACGGCGGGCCGATCCCTCCCACGCCCGCGCTCAGCCCGCCAGCTGACCGGCGTGGCCGCGCAGCCATTCGGCCGCCTCCATCCGCCGTCTTCCCTCGGGCTGCACCTCGAGGAGCTGCAGGGCGCCCGCGGTGGCGCCGTAGAGGAGCCGGCCGTCGCGCACGGCGAGCTCGCCCGGTTCGAGCTCGGCCGTGGGTGCCAGGGCGGCCCGGCTCACACCGAGGCGCTCGCCCGACCGGAGCTCGACGTAGGCCCCGATGTGGGGGGTCAGCGCCCGCACCCGGCGCTCGAGCTCGTCGGCCATCCGCCCCGGGTCGAGGCGGCGCTCCTCCCTTTCGATCTTTGCGGCGCGGGTGACCCCCTCCTCCGGCTGCTCTCGACAGGCGGGCCGGGTGTCGAGCGCCTCGACCAGAAGCTCTCCGCCCAGCTCCGCCAGCCGGCCGGCCAGGCTGCCGTAGTCGTCGTCGGGCCGGATCGACTCGGCGCGCTGGAGGCACACGGGCCCCGCGTCGAACTCCTCCGTGGGGCGCATTATCGAGACGCCCGTGACCTCGTCGCCGGCCTCGATCGCGCGCTCGATCGGCGCCGCACCACGCCAGCGCGGCAGGAGCGAGGGATGCACGTTGAGAAGCTCGTGCTGCGAGAGGAGCGGCTCCCTCAGCAGCGCGCCGAAGGCGCAGATGCAGACCACCTCGGGCTCGGCCTCCGCGATTCGCATCCGGGCCTCCTCGTCGTTCACGCTCTCCGGCTGGAACAGCTCGAGCCCGAGCCGCCGGGCGGCCTCCGCCACGGGCGGCGGCCCCACCTTCCTGCCCCGCCCGCGCGGACGGTCGGGGCGGGTGACGACGAGCTCCGGCCGATGTACCGACGCGGCCAGGTGCTCGAGCACCGTCACCGCGAACTCCGACGTGCCCAGATAGACGGTGCGCACCGCCTACGACGCACCTCGCACGACCACCACGTGCAGCGTGCGCGGCCCGTGGACGCCCTCGACGCGGTTCAGCTCGATGTCCGACGTGGCCGAAGGACCGGACACGAACGTGAGCGGCCGTCCCTCCCGCACTGCCGGTTCGAGCCGATCAACCGCCTCCGGCACGAGGCCCACCACCTGCCGCTCCGCGACCACACACAGGTGATAGTCGGGGACGAGGGTCAGTGCCCGGCGACCCTGCGCTGGCCCGCCGTCCAGGACGATCGTGCCCGTCTCGGCGATCCCGAGCGCGCAGCCGGTGAGGGCGCCGTCGAGGTTGTCGAGGTCCTGCGGAGACAGCGCTGTGTCGGGGACGAGCTCGATCCCCTCGGGCCGCCAGGCTTCCGGGAGGTCGCCCGGAACCGCAAGCCTTCGCGCACCCCGGTCGGCGCAAAGATCCGAGAGCGCTCCGCGCAGCTGGCCGGCCGCGACGACCCGCACGGTTGCCTTGTACTCGCCTACGCGCCCGGCGAACAGGGCCACCGTTTCGCCGCGGGAGCGCTCCGAGGTTCGGCGATAGCCGCGCGGCACTTCCGGCGTCGGCGGGCGGTCCGCCAGCGCCGCACGGATGGCACCGAGGATGGTGTTACGGGTGGTGCCGGCGTCGCCGGCCCGACGGTCGGCCGCTCTCTTCGACGCTCGGTACGTTTGCCGCCATAGTGGCGGCAAATGCACCGAGCGTGAGCCGCCGGCGGCCCCCGGCACGCTCGGCCGGCCCGATTCGCCCCGCTCGCGGCGCCACCAGTCGCGGAAGGTCTCGGCGGGCGGCCGGGGCATGTCGCGCGTGCTGGTCCACCCCGACAGCGGCCACGGCAGCCTCTCGATCCGCCCGCTACGCCCGAGCGGCCGCGAGCCGAGCCGGGCGCCCCGCTGCGCTCGTTCATACGCGCGGCGCGAAGAGAAGGCACGGTACATCGCCCTCATTGCCGCCTTTTCCGGCTTCCAGGGCGGCTCGGAGTCGACCACCCGCCCCCGCAGATGCACGAGCACCCGCGGAATGTCGATCTCGACCGGGCACACCTCGTAGCAGGCGCCGCACAGGGTGGACGCATAGGGCAGCGAACGACCTTCGCGCAGACCGTGCAGCTGCGGCGTCAGGATCGCTCCGATCGGCCCTGGATAGACCGACTCGTATGCGTGGCCGCCCGTGCGCGAGTAGACCGGGCAGACGTTCAGGCAGGCCGAGCAGCGGATGCAGCGGAGCGCCTGCCGCCCGACCTGGTCCGCCAGGACGTCGGTGCGGCCGTTGTCGAGCAGCACGAGGTGGAACTCCTGCGGCCCGTCGCACCGGCGTACGCCGGTCCAGAACGAGGTGTACGGGTTCATCCGCTCCCCCGTGGACGAGCGCGGCAGGACCTGCAGGAACACCTCCATGTCGCGCCACGCCGGCACCAGCTTCTCGATACCCATCACGGTGACGAGCACCTCGGGCAGCGTCGTGCACATGCGGCCGTTGCCCTCGGACTCGAACACGCAGACCGTGCCCGTCTCGGCCACCGCGAAGTTGGCGCCCGAGATCCCCATGCGCGCGTCGAGGAACTTCCGCCGCAGGTGCAGCCGAGCGGCCTCGGTGAGCGCCTCCGGCTCGTCCGTCAACGAGGGCAGATCGAGCTCGCGTGCGAACAGCTCGCGGATCTCGGACCGGTTCTTGTGGATCGCCGGCACGAGGATGTGCGACTGAGAGTCGTCGCCGAGCTGGATGATCAGCTCGGCCAGGTCGGTCTCCACGGCGCGAACACCGGCCGCCGCAAGCGCGTCGTTCAACCGGATCTCGTCGGTGACGATTGACTTGACCTTCACCACCTCGTCGACCCCATGCGACCGGGCGATATCGGCAACGATCGAGCACCCCTCGGTGCCGTCGTTCGCCCAGTGCACGTGGCCCCCGGCGGCGGCGACGGCGGATTCGAGGGCGGCCAGATAGTCGTCAAGCGAGGCCAGGGTGCGGTCCTTCAACGCCCGTCCCGCCGCGCGCAGCTCCGCCCAGTCGGGGAGCTCGTCGACGACGGCGGACCGCCGCTCCCGGATCGTGCCCGTCGCCTTGGCCAGGTTGCGGCGCAGCTGCGAATCCCGCAGCGCCACGCTCGCCGCCGACGGGAAGCTCACGACGCGAGCACCTCCGCGAGGTGCGCGGTGCGCACGCCCGTGCGCTGCCGCGAGAGCGCGCCGCCAATGTGCATCAGGCACGAATTGTCGCCCGCGCAGACGATCTCGGCGCCGGTGTCGAGCACGGCGCGGACCTTGTCCGCCAGCATCGCCGACGACACCTCGGCGTTCTTGACCGCGAAAGTGCCGCCGAAGCCGCAGCACTCCGCGGCCTGCGGCAGCTCCACCAGGTCGATTCCGCGCACGGCTCGCAGCAGCCGCAGCGGCCGGTCGCCCACCTTCAGCGCACGGAGCGAGTGGCAGGTGGGATGGAACGTGACCCGATGCGGGAAGTAGGCCCCCACGTCCTCCACCCCCAGCTTGTCGACCACGAACTCGCTCAGCTCGTACACGCGCGGGCCGTCCTCGCCGAGCTCGTTGCGCAGCATCCCCGCACACGAAGCCGAGGGGGTGACCACGGCCTCCGCATCCGAGAACACCCTCGCGAAGCGCCGCGCCAGCGCCGCGCCCTCACGAACGTAGCCCGAGTTCGTGTGCATCTGGCCGCAACAGGTCTGTTCGAGCGGAAAGTCGACCTCGCAGTCGAGGCGCTCGAGGAGCTTCACGACCGCCCTTCCGGTATCGGGGAAGAGGGTGTCGTTGAAGCAGGTGACGAAAAGGCTTACGCGCACGCGACCGTAGGTTCTACCGCGGGGGCGCGCCGGACACGCTCCCGTGGTCACGTCCTCCGAAAGCACGTTCGCCCATAAAACGCCAAAAAAGGCTCAGACGGCATTGACTTCCACTCCGGCGCGCCGCAGGGGAGCGAGCGAGCGCTCGGAGGCGCCAGCACTCAGGATCACGTCGACCTCGGCGAGGCCCGCGATCACGGAGAGCGCCGCGTGATCGAACTTGGAACTGTCGACGAGCAGCATCGCTCGGCGAGCGCGGTGGATCATGGCCCGCTTGACCTCCGCTTCCAGCGGGTCGGGATCCGTGAGTTGGCCCTCGTCGGTCGATCCCGCTACCGAGAAGACGACCTGGTCGGCGAAATGTGCCTGGATCCCGGCCACCGCCTGCGGTCCGACAAAGGAGCGGGTCAGCTTGCGCAGGGTCCCACCGAACCCGATCAGCTCGACGTGCTGCGCATCGGATCCGCACACGAGCTCCATCACAGGCACCGAGTTCGTGAGCAGGGTGCAGCGGAAGTTGTCCCGCACGGCGCGGCGGGCGGCGAAGTAGGCGGTGGTGGAGCAGTCGACGAAGACCGCATCGCCGGCGGACAGGCGAGCGACAGCGGCTGTGGCCAGCCGCTCCTTCTCGTCGACCGCGACCTCGAGCCGCTTGAAGAACGAGTCCTCATGGCCGGACAGATCCGGCAGGACGGCCCCGCCGTGCGTACGCCGCGCGAGTCCCTGCCGTTCCAGCTCCACCAGGTCCCGACGTGCGGTCATCGGCGAAATGGCGAACTCGGCCTCGAGCGCGGCAACCGAGACACTCCCCTGGTCGCGCAGGCGCTCGTGGATCAACCGGCGGCGCTCGCTGGGAAGGGTCGCACCGGCGGTCCTGCTCACGGTGTCCACCCCAGCCGGCGCACGGGCGGTGCATACCACATCAGCGCCCACACGACGAGCGCTATTGAGCGATTGCGAGCGAAATTGTGAGTTTCCCGACCGACGCCCCTGGTATGCGGTTTGCAACGACGAGGGAGGCGTTCCGTGTACACGCAGGATTTCGACCCGGTTTCCGGGTCACTCGGGCTAACGGCGATCTTCGCCGCACTGCCGCTCATCGTGCTGTTCCTTCTCCTCGGCGGGGTGCGTATGAAGGCGCAGTGGGCGGCGCTGATCGCGCTCGGTGTCGCGATCGCGGTCGCGCTGATCGTCTACGGCATGCCGGCGGGCCAGACCGCCCTGTCGGCGAGTGAGGGCGCGGCCTTCGGACTGTTCCCGATCATGTGGATCGTTGTCACGGCGATCTGGGTCTACAACATGACCGTCGAGACGGGTCATTTCGCGGTGTTGAGGCGCTCCTTCGGCGCCATCTCGGACGATCAGCGCGTGCAAGCGGTCATCGTGGCGTTCTGCTTCGGAGCGCTGATGGAGGCGCTCGCCGGCTTCGGAACCCCGGTTGCGATCACCGCGGTCATGCTCATCGCGCTCGGCTTCAAGCCCATCAAGGCGGCGTCCGTCGCCCTCGTCGCGAACACCGCGCCGGTGGCATTCGGCGCCATCGCGATCCCGATCACGACGCTTTCCGAGGTCACGGGCCTCGACAAGGGCGACCTCGGCTCGATGGTCGGGCGCCAGACTCCGTTCCTCGCGCTCATCGTGCCGCTGATCCTGATCGGGATGGTCGACGGCCGCCGCGGCATCCGCCAGGCCTGGCCCGTGGCGGTGGTTGGCGGGATCGCCTTCGCGCTCGGCCAGTTCGCATGCTCGAACTTCATCTCCGTCGAGCTGACCGACATCGTCGCCTCCCTGTTCTCGACCGCATGCATCGTCGGGTTCCTGCGCGTCTGGCAGCCGGGCGAGCCGCTGCGCGCCGAGGTGACGGGCCGCTTCGGGCGCCCGGCCGTGGCAGGCGGGGAAGCGCACGACCCGGTCATGGAGCGGGAGATCGCGCGCCGGGACGACACGAAGAAGGATCCGCCGGCGGAGGTCGTCCGCGCCTACGCGCCCTACCTGATCATCATCGCGATCTTCTCGATAGCGCAGATCGGGGCGGTGAAGGACTGGCTGGCGGAGTCACCTTGGACCACCACGTTCCAGTGGCCGGGCCTCGACGTGGTGACCCCCGACGGCGAGCCGCTGAGCAGCCTCACCTTCAACTTCAATTGGCTGCCCGCCGCGGGCACGCTGATGTTGATCTCCGGCCTGATCACGATGGCCGTGCTCGGTCTCGGGCCTGGTCGCGCTTTGGGGGTCTTCGGCCGCACGCTGAATCAGCTCAAGTGGGCGATCCTCACCGTGGCCGCGGTGCTGGCGCTCGCCTATGTGATGAACCAGTCCGGACAGACGATCACGCTCGGGCTGTGGGCGGCCGGCGCCGGCGGCTTCTTCGCCTTCCTCTCGCCGCTGATCGGCTGGCTCGGGGTGGCCGTCAGCGGGTCGGACACCTCGTCGAACGCGCTCTTCGGCGCGCTCCAGGTGACCGCGGCGAAGGACGCCGGCATCTCCCAGACTCTGCTCGCTGCGGCGAACAGCTCCGGAGGCGTCCTGGGCAAGATGATCTCGCCTCAGAACCTCGCGATCGGCGCCGCTGCGGTGGGCCTTGCCGGCCGCGAGGGAGACCTGTTCCGTAAGGTGCTGGTCTGGAGCCTCGTGCTGGTGCTCCTCATGTGCGCGATCGTCTACCTGCAATCGACCCCGGTCCTCGAATGGATGGTGGTATAGCCACGCAAGTCGACCTCGGCCCGCTCGTGGCCGAGTGGCGCGCGGCGCTGGGGGACGACCACGTCATCACCCATCGCCACCAGCTGCGCACATACGAGTCGGACGGCCTGCTCCAGTACGCGGTGACGCCCGGAGCGGTCGTGCTTCCGGGCTCGACCGAGGAGGTGCAGGAGGTCGTCCGCTCCTGCCACCGCGCCGGCATCCCCTGGGTCGCGCGCGGCGCCGGCTCGGGCCTCTCGGGCGGAGCGACGCCGGTGGCCGACGGCGTCCTTATCTCGCTCAGCCGGATGAGACGGATCCTGGAGGTGGACCTGGACAACCAGCGGGTGATCGTCGAGCCGGGGGTCACGAACGTGGCCGTCTCGCAGGCCGTGGGCCCCACCCACTTCTATCCGCCCGACCCCTCGAGCCAGATCGTCTGCACGATCGGCGGCAACGTGGCCGAGAACTCGGGCGGTGCCCACTGTTTCAAGTACGGCTTCACGACCAACTACGTGACCGGTCTCGAGCTGGTGCTTCCGGACGGAGAGCTGGTGCGCCTCGGCGGCAAGGGGCTCGACCCGCCCGGCTACGACCTGGTCGGCGCGTTCGTCGGCTCGGAGGGCACGCTCGCGATCGCCACCAAGATCTGGCTCCGGGTGGTGCCGAAGCCGGAGGGCGTGCGGACCCTCGTTGCATTCTTCGGCTCGACCACGCACGCGGGCGAGGTGGTCTCCGAGATCGTCTCGAGCGGGATCGTGCCGGGAGCCATCGAGATGATGGACAATCTTTCGATCCGTGCCGCGGAGGGCTACACGGGGGCCGGCTACCCGGTCGAAGCCGGGGCCGCGCTAGTCGTCGAGCTCGACGGCTCGGAGGCCGAGTGCGAGGCGCGCTTCGAGCACGTGGTCGCGATTTGCGAACGGGCGGGCGCCGACTCGATCCGCGTGGCCCGCGACGATGCGGAGCGCGACCTGATCTGGAGGGCGCGCAAGGCGGCGTTCGCGGCGATGGGCCGCGTCGCGCCGAACTACTACGTGCAGGACAGCGTGATCCCGCGGACCCGGCTCGCGGAGGTGCTGGGGCGGATCGAGGAGCTCGCGCGGGAGTACGACCTCCAGGTCGCCAACGTCTTCCACGCGGGCGACGGCAACCTCCATCCGCTCGTCTGCTACGACGGGCGCAACGAGGGCGAGGCCGAGCGGGCGGAGGAGTGCGCCGGGCTGATCGTCAAGGCGTGCGTGGACGCCGGCGGCTCCATCACGGGCGAGCACGGGGTGGGCGTGGACAAGAAGCGCTACATGCCGGAGATGTTCTCGGACGCCGACCTGGGCGCCTTCCAGCGGCTCCGCTGCGCGTTCGACCCCGAGCAGCGCGCCAACCCGGGCAAGGTGATGCCCACTCCGCGGCTGTGCGGGGAGGTGCCCGGCCCGTACCGCCGGCATCCGCTAGAGCAAGCGGGGCTGGCGGAGCGCTTCTGATGGCGGTCGCCACCGCCGAGACCCTGGTCGAGGAGCTTCGCCGGGCGGGCGAGGAGGGCACGGCCGTGCGCTTCCGAGGCGGGGGCACGAAGCTCCGCTGGGCGGCCAACCGCGAGGAGCCGGAGCGGGAGCTCTCGACGGCGGGGCTCGACCGCATGCTCGAGCACAACGCCGGCGACCTGACCGCGGTGCTCGAGGCGGGCGTGCCGCTGGCGCGCGCACAGGCGGCCTTCGCGGAGGAAGGCCAGATGCTCGCGCTCGATCCGCCCGACTACGGCGCGACGATCGGCGGCGTCGTGGCCGCCGGCGACACGGGGCCCCTGCGATCGCGTTACGGCGGCGTGCGCGACCTGATCGTGGGCGTGCGGCTCGCGCTCTCGGACGGGACGGTGGCGACCGCGGGCGGCAAGGTGATCAAGAACGTCGCCGGGTATGACCTGGCCAAGCTGTTCACCGGCTCGATGGGCACGCTCGGAGCGATCCTCGAGGTCTCGGTGCGCCTTCACCCCCTCCCGCCCACCACGGCCACGACGGCCGGCGGATCCCGCGACCCCGAGCTGATCGCCCGCGCCGCCCGTGAGCTTTCGCACGCGCCGCTCGAGTATCAGGGCCTGGACGTGCGTTGGGGCGGCGGTGACGGCGCGGTGCTCGCCCGCTTCGGCGGCGCCGCCTCACGCGAGCAGGCCGAGGCAGCGGCCGGAATCCTCGCCCGGACCGGGATCGAGGCCCAGGTATTGGATGACGACGAGTCGATCTGGCGGGTGCAGCGCGAGGGCCAGCGCTCGGCGGAATGGGCGGTGGTGCGGATCTCAGCGACCCAGACCGCCCTGCCGGGCCTGTGCGCGGCGGTGGACAGCCTCGGCGGGCGGCTCGTCGGGCGCGCGGCGCTCGGACTCTCGTGGGTCATCCTCCCCGACCGCAGCCCGGAGGAGGCGGACGCCGCGATCGAGAGGCTGCGTCGCGACTACCCGGCGGTCGTCCTCGACGCGCCCCCAGGCCTGAGGGCCGACCACTGGGGATCGCTCGACCCGGGCACCCGCGAGCTGATGCGGCGCGTGCGGGAGCGCTTCGATCCCGCCGGCGTGTGCAACCCCGGAGCGGCCCCGTGAGCGCGTTCGACGAGGTCCGCCCGCCCCAGATCGAGCTGATGGACGACTGCGTGCACTGCGGCTTCTGCCTTCCTACCTGCCCCACCTACGTGCTCTGGGGTGAGGAGATGGATTCCCCGCGCGGGCGGATCGTGCTGATGCGGCAGGGTCACGAGGAGATCTCGGCGCCGCTCGTGGAGCACATCGACCGCTGCCTCGGCTGCATGGCATGCGTGACCGCGTGCCCGTCGGGTGTGAAGTACGACAAGCTGATCGAGGACACGCGGCCGCAGTTGGAGCGCAACTTCGAGCGGCCGGCCCCCGAGCGGGCCTACCGCCGGCTCGTCTTCGAGCTCTTCACCCATCCCGGACGCCTGCGCGCCGCCGCCCCGCTGGTGGCCGCCGCGCGGCGCAGCGGGCTGGCCGGGTTGGCCCGGCGGCCTCGCCCGAGGCGCCTCGCGCCACGGCTCGCATCCCTCGCCGGGCTGGCGCCCGAGGCTCCGCTCAGACGCTCGTTGACGCGCCTGCCGCGCCACTTCCCGGCGCGGGGCGAGAAGCGCGGCAGCGTGGCCCTGCTCCAGGGCTGCGTCCAGCGCGTGTTCTTCGGCCACGTGAACGAGGCCACCGCCCGCGTCCTCGCAGCCGATGGCTTCGAGGTCCACGCTCCCCGCCTGCCGCGCTGCTGCGGCGCTCTGCAGCTGCACTCCGGTCACGAGGGCGCAGTCGGGCTGGCCAAGGACACGATCGCCGCCCTCGAGGGCTACGACACGATCGTGGTCAACGCCGCCGGCTGCGGCTCGGCGATGAAGGATTATGGCCACGTGCTGCGCGACCAGCCCGACTGGGCCGGGCGCGCCGAGCGATTCGCCGCCAAGGTGCGCGACGCGACCGAGGTGCTCGCCGAGGCCGGCCCACGGGCGGAGCGGCGCCCCCTCGCGATGAAGGTCGCCTACCACGACGCGTGCCACCTGGCACACGCACAGGGCGTGAGGGAGCAGCCGCGCGAGCTGCTGCGTCAGGTGCCGGGGCTCGAGATGGTCGAGCCGCAGGAGTGGGAGATCTGCTGCGGCTCCGCCGGCGTCTACAACCTCTTGGAGCCGGAGGCGGCGGCCGAGCTCGGCGAGCGCAAGGCGCGCAACCTGCTCGACACCGGCGCCGAGGCCGTGGCTGCGGCAAATCCCGGCTGTGCGCTCCAGATCACGACACATACGGCGCGCCTTGGGCGCGCGCTTCCCGTGTACCACCCGCTCGAGCTGGTCGCCCGCTCGATCGGCTGAGGAGTCCATGACGGACGTCGCCATCGAAGGCCCGAGTGAGCCCCGTTACGAGGAAGTCCTCACCGAGGACGGCCTCGACCTGGTCGCCCGGCTCCACGACGAGCTGGACGACACCCGCCGCGACCTCCTCCGCCGTCGCGAGGAGCGCCAGGCCGAGCTGGATGCGGGCGGCACGCTCGAACTCGTGAACGCGCCCGAGGACTTCACCGTGGCGCCGGTCCCGGATGCGCTCCAGGATCGCCGCGTCGAGATCACCGGGCCCGCCACCCGCAAGATGGTCATCAACGCCCTCAACTCCGGCGCGCGCGTCTTCATGGCCGACTTCGAGGACGCGAACTCCCCGTACTGGGCCAACATGGCCGGCGGCCAGGTGAACCTGGCGGACGCGATCCGGCGCACGATCGAGCACCACGAGGACGGCAAGGACTACGCGCTCGACGAGGAGACTGCGGTGCTGCTGGTGCGTCCGCGCGGGCTGCACCTGCTCGAGCGCCACCTGCTGGTGGACGGCGAGCCGGTGGCCGGCGCCTTCATGGACTTCGGCCTGTACGTGCACCGCAACGCGGAGGAGCTGCTCCGGCGCGGCGCCGGGCCCTTCTTCTACATCCCGAAGCTCGAGTCGCACCTCGAGGCGCGCCTGTGGCGGGATGCGTTCGTGATCGCCGAGGACGCGCTCGGCCTGGACCGCGGCACGATCAAGGCCACGGTCCTGGTCGAGACGATCCCCGCAGCGTTCGAGATGGACGCGATCCTGTACGAGCTCCGCGACCACTCGGCCGGCCTGAACGCCGGGCGCTGGGACTACATCTTCTCCACCATCAAGCGTTTCCGCTCGCGTCCGGACTTCGTGCTGCCCGACCGCTCGGCGGTGACCATGACCGTCCCGTTCATGCGCGCTTACACGGAGCTCCTCGTGAAGATCTGCCATCGCCGCGGTGCTCACGCAATAGGCGGCATGGCCGCGCTGATTCCGAGCCGAACGGACGAGGAGGCGAACCGGAAGGCGTTCGAGGCCGTGCGTGCCGACAAGGAGCGCGAGGTCGGCGACGGCTACGACGGCACCTGGGTGGCCCACCCGGACTCGGTCCCGGTGGCCACGGACGCGTTCGACGCGGTTCTGGGCGACCACCCCAACCAGCTTGACAGGCAGCGCGACGACGTCCGCGTCGGGGCGGACGATCTGCTCTCGGTCGAGCTGACCCCCGGCGAGCTCACGGAGCAGGGCCTGCGCGCGAACGTGAACGTGGGCATCCAGTACATCTCCTCGTGGCTGCGCGGCAACGGCGCCGCCGGCATCTACGGCCTGATGGAGGACGCCGCCACCGCCGAGATCTCCCGCGCGCAGGTGTGGCAGTGGATCCGCCACGGCGCCACGCTCGACGACGGCCGGGAAGTCACCCCCGAGCTGGTGCGCGAGCTGGCGCGGGACGAGCTCGAGCGGATCCGCGGCGAGATCGGCGACGACGAGTGGTTCGAGACGGAGGGCCGCCCCGACCTGTCGCGCTCCCTCTTCGAGCGGGTGGCGCTGAGCGGCGAGCGGTTCGTGGAGTTCCTGACGCTGCCGGCGTACGAGGAGCTGCTGAAGCTCGAGCGGTCTTGATCGCCCAGATCGGGGTCGAGGAGTATCGATCGCGCCAGGCCGCGCTGCGAGAGCTCGCGCGTGGAATGGGGCTGGACCTGGCGGTTGCCTGGTCCCGCGGCGGGGGCACACAGGACCATTCGGCCGACGTCCTGTACCTGACCGGCTTCTACACCCCCCAACCGTTCGTGCCGGACCTGGCCGCCGGATCGCCCGGAGGGTCCGGTCGCGATTGGCGGTGGCGGGCCGCGGGCCACGCGGCGGCGGTCGTGGAGACCGACGGTCCGGTGACCGCGGTCGTCGATGACGGCAACCTCCAGGATCCGCAACCCGTTGCCGACGCGGTCGTGGTATCCGCCGATCCCGTGGAGGCCGTGGCCGATCTGATACTGGCCGGTGGCAGAGGGCGCGGGGACGGAAACCGA
>DATDLN010000257.1:0-2190 GCA_036519295.1 Thermoleophilaceae bacterium | reverse complement strand
AGCTCGCGCTCGCCAGCGGCGGGCGCAGCGAGACCTTCATCGGGCTAGCGGCAGCAGATGAGCCGCAGGCCGGCGCGCCGGGCGACTCGTTGGCGACGGTGCCGCTGCTCGGTCTGGCCTTCGAGCGGCAGGGCATCGAGGCGCCCGTCACCGCCGGGCTGCACCGCGTGCTCGCCGGCGAGAGCTCCCCCGATCAATGGCTCGACACCATGCGCTCCGACGCCGCTCATCGCGCCGGCGTGGGCGAGTAGGCTCCGTCATGGGTGGAGGAAACAGTCGACAAGCAGCGACTCGACCGCGACTTCTCGGAGCTCTACCGCACACATCTACGCGATGTGTACAGCTACGCGTACTACCGGATCGGAAACCACCACGACGCCGAGGACCTGACGGAGCAGACCTTCCTCCAGGCGTATCGTCACTTCGAGCGGGCGCAGCGCGAGTCGAACGGACGCCCGCTTCGGCCCTGGCTGATCCGCATCGCGCACAACCTCGCCGCGAACTACTACCGCGACCGTTCCCGCCGTCCCGTGACGCAGCTCGAGGATGCGACCGTGCTCACCGCGCCGCACGAGACCGAGCAGATGGTGGAGGAGCGCGAGGAGGTGAAGGAGGTGCTGGCGGGCGTGTCGAAACTCCCCGAGGACCGCCGCGAGGCCCTCATCATGCGCTTCGCGCTAGGCATGGACAACCGCGAGATCGCGCGGGCGCTCGGGCGCTCCGAAGGCGCCACCAAGGTGTTGATTCACAGAGCGATCAGACAGCTCGAGCAGGCGCTGGAGGAAGACGAGGATGAGTGACGCGGAACGAGTGGAGCGGCTCCTGCGGCTGGCGCTGACGCCGGTGGAGCCGCCGGAGCGGCTCGGGGACCGGCTGGAGCGCGGGCTGGCCGAGCTGACCGAGGCGGCCGCCGACGAGCTCGCCGACTGGGAGATGTCGGCGATGCGGGACCCTCGCAACTGGGCCCGGCCGGTGGCGGCCGTCGTGGTTGGGACGGTCGCCGGCGGGGCGCTCGTGGTCGTACGCGCCCGCCAGCAGCACAGGAAGAAGCAGGCCACCTGGCTGCGTGCGCTCGATCGGAGCGTGCGCGGCGTGGCGAACGACCTCGAGAATCGGCTGCGCCGTTGAGGCCGCGGCCGGCGGCCGCTCCCCGAGCGGCCGCCGGAACGTCTGCGACGCCGGGGGCGCCTCAGGCGCTATGCCTCCGCCGCGCGAGTCGTGCTCGGCGCGGTGGTCGCCGGGGTGACGAGTCCCGCCCCCACGCCCGCGATTCCGATCAGCAGGTGCAGCAGGTTGTCCTCGGTGTTGACGGGGATGAGGTTGAGGATCTCGTCGCCGTCGCCCGCGATGAACCCGAGCAGCGCGACGAGCAGGTACACGGCGCCGAGGCCGATCGCATAGCCGCGCGAGCCGCCGTAGGAGCCCGCCACCGCGAGGCCGAGCACGCCGGTGACGATGTGAACGATGTTGTGCCAACCGTTTACGTCGAGGATGCCGAGCACGGCGTCGCGCTCGGTGCCATCGCCGGTGGCGAAGCTGGCGTTGTAGAAGAAGCCGACGATCCCGGCGACGACGAGCGTCAGACCGATCACGAGGGCGAATACCTGAGCGGGTGAGCGACCTTCCATCGCGGACCTCCTGAGAACATGCTGACTGGGTACACCCCTTGTTCGCCAACGCCCCGTTCTCGGATCATGGTTCCCCCTGATCCGTAATGCCCAGCGCCACGTAAGGAACGATGGCAATGCCCGACATTCGGAACCTTGCGGACGAGGAGATGATGCAGCTGATCCAGGCGGGAAACCCCCGCGCCTTCGAGCTGCTGTATGACCGCCACGGCGGCGCCGCCTTCTCGCTCGCCTACCGGATGGTCGGCAATCGCGTGACTGCCGAGGACATCACGCAGGAGGCATTCCTCTCGATCTGGCGCAGCCGGATGCGTTACGACCAGGCGCGCGGTAGCGTGCGCACCTGGGTGCTCGGGATCGTCCACAACCGGGCGATCGACGGCCTGCGCCGCAGCCTCGTGCACGACCGCCGCCGGGAGTCCGTCGAGGGAATCGAGGAGCGCTTCGAGGCCAGGGAACAGACCGATGTCGAGGCGGCGCGCAGGGAGGAGGCGCGAAGCATCCGGACTGCGCTCGACACGCTGCCCGACGACCAGCGGAAGACGATCGAGCTGGCCTACTT
>DATDLN010000256.1:0-6854 GCA_036519295.1 Thermoleophilaceae bacterium | reverse complement strand
CGAGCTGTACGGGGGCGTGCTGTTCTGGCCGCAGGAGCGCGCGGCCGAGGTGCTGGAGGCGTGGCGCGAGTGGGCCGCGGGCGTGCCGGACGAGATGACATCGCTGGGACGACTCCTGAACGTGCCGCCCCTGGAGGAGCTCCCCGAGGCGCTCCGTGGGCGCTCGTTCGTCGTGGTGGAGGCGGCCTGGCTCGGCGACGAGGCCGACGGCTCCGAGCAGCTTACGGCGCTGCGCGAGCTGGGCCCGGAGATCGACACGTTCGCGATGATGCCGCCGACGGGGCTGCCGGCTCTTCACATGGATCCGCCGGAGCCGGTGCCGGGTGCGGGCGACGGGATTCTGCTGGGCGACTTCCCCTCCGGAGCTATCGACGCCCTGGTGGGCGCGGCGGGGCCCGGGACGGACTCGCCCCTGGTCTCCGTCGAGGTGCGCCATCTGGGTGGCGCCGCCGGGCGGCCGGGAGCCGACCACGGCGCGCTCGCCGCAGTCGAGGCACCGTACGCGCTCTTCGCGGTGGGGATGGCGCCGAACCCGGAGATGAAGCAGGGCGTCGTGAAGCGCCTCGACCGGTTGCAGGCGGCGCTGGCGCCCTGGGACGCCGGCCGGTTCCTCAACTTCACCGAGCGCCCGACCGACACCGCCCGGATGTTCCCCGACGAGACCTATCGCCGGCTGCGCGAGGTGAAGTCGAAGTACGACCCGGACAACGTCATACAGGCCAACCACGAGATCCCTCCGGCGGAGTAGCCGAGAGCGGTCGGCCGGGTCAAAGCTCGATCTCCGGGTGGCGCGCCCTCAGGTGCTCGCCCAGCTTCTCGCGAACCCAACGACGCTCCTCCGGGCTCGCCATCCGGTACCGGCCGAGCAGCTCACGCTGCCCCTCGAGCGGCAGCCCCGCGAGCTCCCAGCGCACCGCGAGGCGTTCGAACAGGAACTCGATGCGCCGCTGCCAGCGGTCTTCGGCCGAGGCGGCGGGCTTCGCCTCGAGCTGCTCGAGCCGGCGAACGGTGCCGGCGCTGAGCTGGTCCCGCAGCGTGAGCACGTTGCCCTCGGCATCCGCGTAGTCGCTCGTCGAGACCGGCACCGGCGCGGCGCCCTTTCCCTCTCTCGCGCGGCGGCGTGCACGACGGCCCATCAGCCCGGGTGGATCCCGCCGTCGACGCTCATCACCTGGTTGGTCACGTAGCCGTTGCGCATCACGGCCAGAGCGAGGTCCGCCACCTCGCTGGGTGCTCCGAGCCGCCCGATGGGCACGCGTTGCGCGAGCTCGCCGGGATCGCCCGGCAGCATCCCGGTCTCCTCGATCAGCGCGGGAGCGATCGCGTTCACCGTCACCCCGTCGCTCGCGACGCGCGAGGCGAGGAAGTGGGTGAGCCCGTGGAGGCCCGCCTTCGACGACGCGTAGTGCGGACCGACGATGCCGCCGGTGAGGGCGGCGACCGACGAGGTGAACAGGATCCGCCCGAACCCGCGCTCCCGCATGCCCGGCAGCACGCGGCGCGCCAGCAGGTACGGCGCGCGGAGGTTCACGGCGAGCGTCTGGTCGAAAGCTGCCGCGTCGACCTCCTCGTACGAGCCCGGCCGGCTGAGTCCGGCGTTGGCGGCGAGCACGTCGACCGGCCCGAGGTCGCTTTCCACGGCCTCGATCAGCCCTTCGGGAGCGTCCGGCTTGCTCAGGTCGGCTCCGAAGACGGCGGCCCTGCCGCCGGCCTCGACGATGGCGGCGGCCACCCTCTCCGCGGCGTCGCGATTGCTCGCGTAGTGCACGGCCACGGCCGCGCCGGCGGCCGCGAGCCCCGAGCTCAGCGCGGCGCCGATCCCGCCGCTGCCGCCCGTCACGAGCGCGACGCGCCCGGCGAAGTCCCCGTCGCTCATCGGGGCAAGGCTAGAGGCGCTGTCTCTCGCGGGGGTTGTGGCGGCGCCGGCCGCGCTGGGCTGGGGAAGGGGATGGGGGCCGGCGGCCCCTTGGCAGTCGCGACGCGCTTTCCGCTTTGCCGCCGGCGCCTACTCCTTCTTACGTAGCCCTTAGACGCGCCGGTTACGTTGCCCCGCGCGAATGCAGATCCTGATCGTCGACGACGAGCCGGCAGTCCGCAGCTCGCTCTCTCGCGCCCTCGAGCTGAAGGGCTACCAGATCCGCATGGCCGCGGACGGGGGCCAGGCTCTGGCGCTGGCCCGCGATGCCCGCTACGACGCGGTCGTTCTCGACGTGATGCTGCCCGGTATCGACGGTCTCGAGGTGTGCCGGCGCCTGCGCTATGCGGGCGACGACACACCGATCCTGATGCTCACCGCCCGCGACGCAATCGGCGACCGCGTGGCCGGGCTCGACGCCGGCGCGGACGACTACCTCGTCAAGCCGTTTGCCCTCGAGGAGTTGCTCGCGCGGCTGCGGGCGCTCCTGCGGCGCAACACCGAGAACGGCGAGCGGCCGGCCGTGCTGCGCTTCGACGACCTGGAGCTCGACACCGGCGCCCACGAGGTCCGGCGCGGAGAGCGGAGCATCGAGCTGACCCGTACCGAGTACCAGCTGCTCGAGCAGTTCATGCGGCATCCCCGCCAGGTGCTCACGCGCAGCGTGATCTTCGAGCGGGTGTGGGGCTACGACTTCGGCAGCGGGTCGAACTCGCTCGGGGTCTACATCGGCTACCTGCGGCGAAAGCTCGAGGAGGCCGACGAGCCCCGCCTCGTCCACACGGTGCGCGGCGTGGGCTATGTGCTGCGCGAGGAGAAGTAGTTGCCCTTCCGCCGGCGCCTGGCCCTTGCGGCGGCGGCCGCGGTCGCCATTGCGGTGCTGCTCGCGTCGGTGGCTGCCTATGTGCTGGTTCGGGGCCAGCTGCGAGGCGAGATCGACGACTCGCTGCGGACTCGCGCGGACGGCATCACGGATGTGGGCCGGGTGATGCCGGATCATGGAGTCCTCCCCGAGCGCCAAATTCCCCCGCCCGTGCTTGAGGTCGGGGGCCCCGTGCCGTTCGTCCAGCTCCTCGGCGAGAAGGGAAGGGTCGTAGCCCCGGGCGGCGAGCGCGTGCGGCTGCCGGTCGACGCGTCCGATGTCCATCGCGCGCGAGGCGAGGACGGCACGGCGCTGCGAGACGCCGAGGTTGACGGCGAGCACGTGCGCATGCTCACCGCCTCCCTGCCGGGCGGCGGCGCAATCCAGTTGGCACGCTCGCTGGACGAGGTCGACCAGGTCCTCTCGAATCTGCGGCTGATTCTCGGAGGCGTCCTGCTGCTCGGCATAGGGTTCGCCCTCGTGCTGGGCCGCTTCGTGGCCCGCGCGGCGCTCGGCCCCGTGGAACGCCTGACGGAGGCGAGCGAGCACGTGGCGGCCACCAAGGACCTCAGCCGGCGCATCGACGCCGGCAGCGGCGACGACGAGCTCGCCCGCCTCGCGGGCAGCTTCAACACGATGCTCGACGCCCTCGAGGGGACGATGGCCGCCCTCGACAGCTCGCTGCACGCGCAGCGCCGGCTCGTCGCGGACGCCTCCCACGAGCTGAGGACCCCGCTCACGAGCCTGCGGACCAACATCGAGGTCCTCCGAGAGCCGGACGGGCTGACCGCCGTGCAGCGCCGCGAGCTGCTCGACGACGTGTCGACCCAGCTGGACGAGCTGGGCGGGCTGGTGGGCGACCTGATGGAGATCGCCCGCGGCGAGGACCGCCGCCTGGAACCGCAGGATGTGCGGCTCGACGAGCTGGTGGGGGAGGTGGTCGAGCGGCGGCGCCGCTACTCGCGGGACCTTCGCTTCGAGACCCGACTCGAGCCGACCGTCGTCGAGGGCGCGCCGGAGCGGCTGGAGCGGGCCGTCGCCAACCTGCTCGACAACGCCGCGAAGTTCAGTCCGCCGGGAAGCGTGGTCGAGGTCGCGCTCGAGGGCGGCGCGCTGTCCGTGCGGGACCACGGGCCCGGGATCGATCCGGTCGACCTCCCGCACGTCTTCGACCGCTTCTACCGCTCCGCCGCTGCCCGCGCCGTCCCCGGCTCGGGGCTCGGACTGGCAATCGTGCGGCAGACCGCGGAGACGCACGGCGGGAGCATCAGGGCGGACCCGGCGGACGGCGGCGGCACGGTGTTCACCTTGAGGCTGCTCGCGCAGCCGCTCGCCGGTCTTTCCCTGCGCTGAGCCTCAACGGAACACGCCGGTGTGGCCGAGCGAGTAGCGACCCGGCTGGGGATAGACGCACAGTCCGTGCGGTCCACTTCCCACGGGGATCCGGCGCTTCAGGCGGCCGCTGCGGGTGTCGATCGCGTACACCACGCCGCTGTAGCGGCCTGAGAGCCACAGCACGCGTCCGTCGGCGGAGACGCCGCCCATGTCTGGACTTCCGCCTCCCGGCAGGCGCCACTTGCGCTCGACCTTGCCGCTGGCGAAGGCGAGCACCGAGATCGACCCTTCGGCCCGGTTCGACACGTACAGGTACCGCGAGTCGCGGCTTGGGTAGAGGCCGTGCGCGCCGCCACCGGTCGATACGAAGCCCCTCTTCCGAAAGCTGTGGGCATCGAGCTTCCAGACGCCGCCCGAAATCATGTCGGCTACGTAGAAGAGCCCGCCGCTCGGTGAGAGCTTCACGTCCTGCGGCTTCGCGCCCGCTCCCAGCGAGATCGTCTTGACCACCCTCTGGCGACGCACGTCGACGACGATCATCCGCCCCGCAAATTCACAGCTCACGAGCATGTAACGGCCGTGCGCCGTGTAGTCGGCGTGGTTGACGCCGGCGCAGTTCGAGACGCTCAGCGTATGGCGCAGCTCCATCGTGTGGGCGTCACGGAAGTCGATCCGCTTGAGGCGCTCTGCCATCACCACGGCGAAGCGCCCGTCAGGCGTGAAGTAGAGGTTGTAGGGGTCGAGAACCGGTACCGGCTTGCCGGGCCTCCCGCGGCGCGGGTCGATCGGCGTCAGGCTGTTGCCGAGGTCATTGGTGACCCACAGCGTCTTCAGATCGTATGACGGCACGACGTGTTGGGGGAGAGCCCCGACCGCGAAGTGACGAACGACCTTGTAGGTGCGCGGGTCGATCTCGTCGACGGTCGCCGAGTCGCTGTTCGGGACGTAGATCAGCGGCCGGAACCCGCGTACCACGGGACTGAGGCGGCCCGCCCGGTCGGCGGCGTATACGTCGACGGGCTCGCGGCGCGCGGGCGCCCGCGTCGTGGCCTCCGCCGTTGACTGCGGCGCCCGCTGCTGCTCCGGCGCAGGGTCCCCGTCTTCGTCGCAGCCAACCAGGATTGCGAGCGCGAGCAGACAGGCACAGTGCAGTCTGCGCGGAAGACGCGGCAGGGCGGCCGGCATGAAGCGCCGAAGGGTAAAGCTGTGGGAGGGCAGCCGGATTTCTTCGTTTTCTCTTCGCTGGGCCTTAGCGCATCCTTGAGGTCGCACGCTGGAGTGCGGGCCATGACCTTCCTCATTTGCAGCGCGTGCGGCCAGCGCTACTTCGGGCGGGAGGCCGCCCGGCGGCGCCGGCGTTGCGCGCTGTGCGGCGGTCCCCTTCGCCGCGAGTCGCAGCCGCGCTCCCCCCAGGCGGCCGAGGCGGCTCGCGGCGGGCCGCCCCTTCCCGCCGAGCCGCCTCCGCTCATGCGCGCCGCGAGCGGCGCCTACGCCGGCGGCCCGGACACCTACGCGTCGCTCATCGACTTCGCGGCCGCCGACGCGCGCCGCCTCACCTCGCGCGAGCGTGATCTCGGCCTCGTTTGGCGCGACGGTGAGCGCCTCTTCCGCGCCGCCGTGGTGGAGGACACCCGCGAGCTGTACGTGGTGCAGCTCGGACCGGCCGGAGAGGGCGGAGGCCACGTGGAAGTGCTCGGCACCGTGGCCTCGGGGGCCGACCTCGACGGCATGCTCGACGGCTGGCGCGAGGCAGACCGGCGCCCGGACTCGCTCCGCTGGCTGCGCGCGCAGCTCGACGCCGCGGCGGAGTTCAGCTGGTCGCGGGCGTAGATCAGACGGGCCAGGTGTGCACGGGCTCGTTGCCGTGCATGTACTCGCGATAGCGCAAGGTCATCTCGCGCAGCGCATCGTGACGCTCCAGCCGGCGCTCGTCGTAGAGCTGGTGGAAGACGGCGCTCTGCCACGACGCCCCGCTCTGGAGCGTCACGCAGCGACGCTCGATGATGTCGAGGAGCCGATCCCTGTCGGCCGGATCGAGCCCCCAGCGATCGAGGCCCTCGTACGCGAGCGGCAGCAGCCGGCGCACGACGAGCTCGGCGGCGGGGACCTCGCCCAGGCCGGGCCAGTAGATCCGCGCGTCGATGCCGCCTCGCGCGCCGGCGTGGAAGTTCTCCTCGGCCGCCGAGAAGGACATCCGCGACCAGATCGGGCGATCGTCCTCTGAGAGAACACGCACCAGTCCGTAGTAGAAGGCGGCGTTGGCGAGCGTGTCCACCACCGTGGGGCCGGCGGGCAGCACCCGGTTCTCGACCCGGAGGTGAGGCTGTCCACGCACGACGTCGTAGATCGGCCGGTTCCAGCGGTAGACCGTGCCGTTGTGCAGGCGCAGCTCGCCGAGCTGCGGAACGCCTCCGCCCTCGAGCGTCCGCTCCGGGTCCTCGTCCTCGCAAACCGGCAGCAGCGCGGGGAAGTAGCGCACGTTCTCCTCGAAGAGGTCGTGTGCACCCGCGATCCACCGCTCACCGAACCAGGTACGCGGTCGAACGCCCTGGGCCCGGTACTCGGGTGGCCGTGGATCGGTCGCCTGGAGGAAGAGCGGCACCCGTGACTCGCGCCAGAGCTCTCGCCCGAACAGGAAGGGGGAGTTGGCGGCAAGTGCCACCTGCACGGAGGCGATGGCCTGCGAGGCGTTCCACACGTCAGCGAAACGGTCCGGGGTCACCTGGAGATGCAGCTGCACAG
>DATDLN010000255.1:0-8711 GCA_036519295.1 Thermoleophilaceae bacterium | reverse complement strand
CAACTCGAACGCCAAGACCTACGCCGAATCAGACACGCCGGAAGCGAACCAACGACCGACCAGGAGGTGAACGCCGCCTAGACTGACCACCACCGGGAACCTAAGCCACGGCGAATTTACAGCAGCAAAGAGACGCCACCGGTGCGGCCGTCGCTAGCGCAATTCGCGCGAAGGGGAAGCGCGATGCCGGGGACCAGGGCTCCTGCAAGGCATGGGAAGCAGTACCTACTGTCTGACCGCGGAGCGCCGCCGGGAAGGAACCTGGCACCGCGGCGCTTGACGCATCAGATCGGCGACCCCAGCCAGGGGTGCCATAGGATTGCGCCGTGCCGTTCACTCTCAGGAACCTCGAGGAGGATCTGGAGGACCTCGGGTCCAGGTTCGACGGCGCGCCGGACCTGGAGTTCCGCTCGGCGACCGAGGCGCTTGAACTCGAGAAATCCGGCCTGAGCTACCAGCGCGTCCCGCCCAACTATCGCTTTCCGTACCGCCACACGCACAAGAAGAAGGAGGAGGTGTACGCGGTGCTGCCGGGAGCGGGCGGATGAAGCTCGACGACGAGATCGTCGAGCTCAAGGAGTGGGACGCGGTGCGCGTCCCGCCCGGTACGTGGCGAGGCTACGAGGCCGGGCCGGAGGGCCTCGAGATCATCGTCATTGGCGCTCCCGATCTCGGCGAGGCTCCGCGCGAAGACGTCGATGGCCAGCGCGATTGGTGGGCTGACTAGCGCCAGATAGGTGAAGATGAAGCGGGAGAAGGAACTCACTCAGCTGAGGGCAGTGCACTCTCCCCTTCTCGCCCGTCAACCAGCCAGAAGGTGGATGACGGGTTGCGCTCCGGACGAGAACCGGGAGCCCCTGACCACCTGCGGGCAGTGTGCCGGAAGCCTATGAAAGCGAGCGTCTGGACATGCCCGCTCAGGACGACCGGCGTCGCCATAGCACCCGCGAGTGCGCGCCCTGGGCGGGAGCAAGCGGGCAGCTCGAGATCGCTGCCCTCGGTGGTGAAGCGGCAACGACGGTCAGAACTAGGGCCCTTCTGCGGGGGCTGCAGAATGACCACGGTTCGACTGGAGCGGAATTCGCCTGCAAATCTGCCTAGTTTCCTAGTTTCAGATCGGACGCAGTCGCCGGGCGCGGCCGGTCCTCAGACAGTCCTCGGGGCTCAGAAGCTCCGGTGAGCTGGGCGGACGAGAACACCTCATTTTGCAGGCCCTTTCCGAGAGCGGCTAAGGGATTCGAACCCTCGACCTTCTGCATGGCAAGCAGAAGGTGGGGGAGGGGTCCAGCCACAAACTGCCTGCAAACGCGTTGCTTCACGCTGCGTACGACACGCCGGGTGCCTGGGATTTCACGCCGATTGCCGGACGTTTGAGGACTGAATGAGGACCGGGGCGTGATAAGTACCCGCCACTTCATCGGAAGCCTCATGGTCTCGCCCCTTCAGCGCCGCGGCGCCCTCTGCGACCTCGAGGTGGATAGACCGCTGGCACAAGTGGGCGGTTGGGGGCGCTCAATGAGAATCTCATTGCC
This sequence comes from Thermoleophilaceae bacterium, assembly GCA_036519295.1. Classification (GTDB taxonomy): domain Bacteria; phylum Actinomycetota; class Thermoleophilia; order Solirubrobacterales; family Thermoleophilaceae; genus JACVRW01. The sequence continues at coordinate 7,179 of DATDLN010000255.1, read as the reverse complement.
GTGGCCACACGGTGGGGATCACCGGCAACGTCTTCGGCGGCGCCAACGACGTGTTCGTGGCGGACACGCTCAGCACGGGCATCACGTCAGAGCGCAACACCACGAACTGAGCGGCTCGGGCCTAACGCCCTAGTCGACGCACCAGCTCGCGGGCTCGGGGGGTGATCTCGTCGATCAGCTCCCTCACCTCCGTGAGGCCCTTCCGCAGCTCGACGTCGCCCACCTCCAGCAGCATCGGCGAGTCCTGCAGTGTCGCCAGGGTGGCACCGGCCGCGCGGACCGCCGCAACCGCATGGTCGATGAAGCCCTTGACGCCTGTCGAGGGAACCCCGGCCGACTGCGGCTCGAAGACGCGCCCGGCCATCCCGTGCCGCTCGGCGAACTCCACATGCGTCCGCTTCGCGCGCCCGTACGCGCGCTGGGCCGGGCCGAACAGCTCTTCTTCGAGCGTGTCCGCGGTTGCAATGTCGAGCCGCTCGTACGCCGCGCTCAGTGACGCTAGCGCGAGTCCGATCTCATCGATCGCCTCCGCGAGGGCGCCGAGTAGCTGCTCCCGCCCTTCGACGGTGGTGTAGGCCATGCCGGGACAATAGGCGTCCGCGCCCGAGTCACATCAGCGTCGCGAGGGTGAGCGGCACCACTGCCTCGGCACCGGCGCGGCGGAGCTGGCCACCGACCATCGCGATCGTCCAGCCGGAGAGGCGGCGGTCGTCGAGCAGGACGCCCGCGCCGGCGGGCGGTGTGGCCGTAACAGTGAAGGCGCCGCGCACGTTGGCCGCCTGCTGGAAGGCGTTCGCCATCTCGCGCTGGGGTGGACGGTCCACGCTGCGGGCGACAAGGCCGAGGTGGTCGACGCCGAGCTCGGCGGCGACGCGCTCGGCCAGATCGGGGACCACGCCCCCGAGGCGAGCCGACGGGACGGTGGTGACCCACGCGACGCGCGTCCCGGCCTCCCTCAGGACGTCGGCCAGCGCGACGGCGATCTCGTCGTCGAAGCGGCCGGCGCGCAGGCCACGCTCGATCGCCGGCCACCAGCCACCGTCACCCACGCGCGCGAGCGCCCAGCCGGGCTCGGTGCGAGCGTCCTCGGGAATCTTGCGCATCGCCCCGGTCGCGGCGTCCGGCGCCATCTTGCGCACCTCGAGCTCGAGCGGACGCGAGCGTAAGTGGCGCTGGGCGACCTCGACGAGGCTCGCGTCGGGCGGGTTGCCGAAGCGCGCCTCGGTGCAGACCGAGCAGCGGCCGCAGTCCTGGGGATCGGGATCGTCGAGCTCCTCCTGCAGGGCGCGCATGAGGCAGCCGCCGTCGGCGCCGTAGGCCGCCATCGCTTCCTGCTCGGCCCGGCGCAGGGCGGTGACCTGCTCGTAGCGGGTCGAGTCGTAGCTCCAGTCGCTGTCGGGCACGGCGTGCCAGCGGTTCCCGGCGCGAGTGACCGCGCCCTCGACGTCGAGGATCTTCAGCATCGACTCGATCCGGCCCATGCCGATGTTGACGACGCTCATCAGGTCGCGCGTCGTGCGGCCCTCGTCGCCCGAGGCCGCGAGCTCGTCACGCACCGCGCGCACGCGCTCGCGCGCTGGGAACGCCTGCTCGATGAAGAAGTCCTGGATCCTGCGGTCCTCGCCGCCGCGCAGGAGGATCACGTCGGCGTGGTCGACGCCGCGGCCGGCGCGGCCGACCTGCTGGTAGTAGGCGACGACCGATCCGGGCGCCTGGAAGTGGACGATGAACGTCAGGTCCGCCTTGTCGTAGCCCATCCCGAGCGCACTGGTGGCGACCACGGCCTTGATCTCGTTGCGGAGCAGGCGCTCCTCGGTGGCGATCCGCTGCTCGGTGTCCTGCTCGCCGCTGTAGGCGAGCGCAGGGACCCCGTTGGCGGTCAGGAAGGCCGCGACTTGCTCGGCATCGCGCTTGGTGAGCGTGTAGACGATGCCCGAGCCCGGCAGCCGCGGAAGGTGCTCGACGAGCCAGGCGAGCCGCTCGGCGGGACGCGGCAGGTCGAGCGTCTCGAGGCGCAGGCTAGTGCGCGCGAGCGGGCCGCGGTAGGAGCGCAGCGGCTCGTTGTTCGCACCGGCCAGTTGCTCGAGCACGTCGCCGACCACGCGGTCGTTCGCGGTCGCGGTCGTGCCGAGCACGGCTACCTGCGGGGCGAGCGCGTCGAGCATGTCCTTGACCCGGCGGTAGTCAGGACGGAAGTCGTGTCCCCAGTCGGAGATGCAATGGGCCTCGTCGATCACCAGCAGCCCGACCGAGGCCGCAAAGAGCGGCAGCATGTCGTCGCGGAAGCGCGGATTGTTGAGTCGCTCGGGGCTGATCAGGAGCAGGTCGACGGTGCCGTCGGCGAGTAGCTCGCGGACGCGATCCCACTCGCCGCGGTTGGTGCTGTTGATCGTGTGGGCGCGCAGCCCGAGCCGCTCGGCCGCGACGATCTGGTTCCGCATCAACGCGAGCAGGGGACTGACGATCAGCGTGGGCCCCGCCCCCGCGTCACGCAGGAGGGCCGTCGCGACAAAGTACACCGCCGACTTCCCCCAGCCGGTCCGCTGCACGCAGAGCACGCGGCTGCGGTCGAGGACCACGTCGCGGATCGCCTCGAGCTGATCGGGACGAAACTCCGTCGAAGGGTCTCCCGTGAGCGTGCGCAGACGATCAAACGCCCCGGTCTCGAACGTCTCTCGGGCGGCGGTGGTCACCGGGACATCGTGGCAGCAGGGACGGAGCAACCCGGGCGCCCCGCGGGCTCGGAGTTGCCGACCGTCCCGCAGGACGACGCTGGCAACGACTACCTGCGGGCCTCGAGCTGCGGGAGGCCCTCGGCGACGATCAGACCCTGATGGCCGGAAGTGCCTGCATCTCAGACAAATCCCCCCGGGTGGATGCGAACCACCGACCTCGCGATTATGAGTCGTGCCCGGGCCGCGAGTGACGGCGCTACGCGGGGATGCAAGCCCAAGAACTGCCTGGAAATAGCCCGTTTGGCGGCGGAAGTGTATGGCGCATATCGCCGGGCGTGTGCGCGACCGTCGACGCCCGGTAGACGCCGCCGATGGGTCGGCCCCTGTCTCCCAAGCGGGTCACGTATCCGCATCGGGACCGAGTCCGCAGAGCAAAGCTAGGCCGCGACCGGGATTACGAGCGCCGGAACGCTTGGGCCAAACTGGACGTTTGACAAAGCCAACCGGGCGTTGACCGAGGGCCCGCGAGCATTCCGCGGGAAGATCGCCGCGATCAACGGCGGACTCGAGTGCGAGCGCCTCACGCCGCTGTTCGGCCAGCTCGCAGGCGGGCCCAGCAAGGCCGATGATCCGGAGGGAGTGCGGCGCCACGTTCGCAGCTGCCTCAGCTGCCGTGCCCGTGCCGCTATCCCCGGGCGACGCGCGCGACGTCGTCTGCTCGCCCGGGCGCCCGGAATCGGCGCCGGCGCAGGCGCTCGCGCCAGCCACCGGTCGTCCCGTCGCCGTTTGGGGAGCGGCTCGAAGAGGTTCCCCGGCGAGGGCCCAGCCGGCTCGTCGAGGAAGTGGTTGCGCTCGACCTGCTTCGCGAAGACCCGCTCGAAGAGGGGACCGCCGAGGGCCTGCATCGCGACCATGGCTCGCGCTCCGCGTCCGACGAGCAGCTCGCGGGGCGGCCGCCGGGCGCAGCGGACGATGGCGCGTGCGACGCGCTCGGGGTCGTTCACGGGCTCGAGCGGCTCGGGCGCCGGCCGAACCAGTTGCCGGCGTGGTCGAAGAGCGGCGTGTCGATCGAGGCCGGCAGCACCGCGGCGACGCGCACGCCAGTGGAGCGCAGCTCCTGCCGCAGCGACCCGGTCCAGCCCTCGACCGCGAACTTGGATGCGATGTAGGGGCTGACGAAGGGGGCCGGGACTCGCGAGTTCACCGAGCCCACGTTGATGAGCACCCCCGCCGCGCGCGCAGGTGCGGCAGCGCGGCCCAGGCACCGTAGATATAGCCGAGCAGGTTCGGACGCGGCGGTAGGCGTCGTGCGGGATGTCCTCAAAGCGACCGAAGACCGTGACGGCCGCGTTGTTCACCCAGACGTCGATCCCGCCGAGGCGATCGGCGGCTCTGTCCACGAGCGCGCGGACCGCCATCTCGTCGGTCACGTCGGTGGGCACGGCGAGCGCCCGCCCCCGAGCTCGGACTCCAGCTCCCCTAGTGGATCGGCGCGGCAGGCGGCCAACACGACGCACGCGCTCTCGGCAGCGAACCGACGCGCGGTGGCCCGTCCAATGCCGCTCGAGGCGCCCGTGACCACGATCATCGCCTCGTCAAGCTTCTTCCCTGGCATCGTCCCTCTCTCAAAATCCGGTGTGGACTTGCTCCTGTCATTAGGTCCCGGCTGGGTGCAGCGCAAGCCTCGAGATGACGGCGCCAAGATCATCCACGGCGACGAAGTGGCGCCCCTCAGGGCCGCGCGGACCATGTCCTCGGATGGCCAATGGCGCTATGTGAGCGTGCGGCGGCTCTTCAGCGTCGTCGAGCAACCGATCGGAAAGGGCACCCACTGAGTCGTGCTCGAGGACATTTACGAATCAAGCGGGCGCGGGGTCCGCGGCATCTCGAACACTGTCCGGCGGGACGGCGCTGGCCGGGACCGCCCACCCGAGAGGTGTCCTTCGTGCCCCTGCGACCGCACCACGATGACGCGCGGCGACATCGACAACGGACGCCCTCATCTCCCCGCTCGGGATCGCGCCGGTGAACCCGACCGAGTCCGCGATCTTCCGATCGGCCAGACGACGATCGAGGGCCCGGCGAGCCCGGGAGGAGCGCCATGGCGACAGGCGACCGCCTGGACCCCTACGCGATTGAGATCGACGGCGACACCATCGTCGGCGCACCCGGCACAAAGTGGTCCGCCGCCAATGCGATCGCCGAGTACGCGGACTACGGCCGCCGTTACACGAAGCGAAGCAACCAGGTGCAGGGGAGCTTCGAGGCCACCCGGCTGAAGCGGCGTGGACCCGACCACGTGCTCTCCGGATGACCGAGCCCAGACCCGGACTCAGAGGCCGACACGCGCCGCGCCGCGGACGCCGACGGCGAAGCATCCATGAATAAGAAGGGAGACAATGCGCCACGTGCCCTCGGTGTCGGTTTCTCGAGTCGGCGACGCGGCTACACGCGGCCCGGCTTAGGGGATGCAAGTCATTCGATCAGGGCTACTCCGGCCGTTATCCCCCGGGCACGCTAGACGAGGTGCCGGTGGGGCGCCGTGGGCGCTAGTGACTCAGCATCGTCGTGGTAAGTCGATCTTCGCGGAGCGGCACCCGCCAGACGACGCTCGAGAACGAATCCGGCGTCGGCACACCATCGCGGCCGTTCTCAGTTAGGGCCGCGCGTCATACCTGCCGATGTTGTGCGGGCCGCCCGAGCAGCAGGAACCCAGCAGCCTCGGCGTATATCCCGGAGAAGAATTGAGGCCGTCGACCGGGATCGGCACCGACTGGATCCGGGCCAGCACCCGGTCGCGCGCCGCCTCGACCTCGTCCAGGAGCCGGTTCACGGGGACACCCACGAGCTTGCCCTGCCATTTCTTCAGCCGGCCGCCGATGAAGACCGTGTCGACGTTGCTGGTGTCCATCATCGTCACCACGGATCCGGGCGCGTTGTTGAGTGGCCAGATGTTGAGCGCCTTCGCGTTCAGCAGGATGATGTCGGCTTCCTTGCCCGGCGTCAGCGTGCCGACCTTGTCCCCGAGTCCGGCGGAGACCGCGCCTGCGACGGTGGCCATCTCGAGCACCTGGTAACAGGTCAGGAGCGGCGGCAGATCGGTCTCGCCGGCGAGCGCACGGGCGTGAAGCAGCGCGCGCTGCAGGGTGAACCCCGAGCGCATGAGCGTGAACATGTTCGGGGTCATGTTGGTATCGACGTCGGCGCTGAGGCTCGGAAGGATCCCCACGTCGAGACATTGCTGGAACGGCGGCGTGCCGTGCCCCATCTGCATCTCGATCGCGACGGCGATCGAAACGTGGACGCCGTTGTCGGCGCACAGCCGATATGCCTCCGGCACGAACCGGGCGCAGTGGATCTGCTCGATGTCCGAGCCGAGCAAATTCGCGTTCTGGATGATGTTGGTGCCGTCGCTGTTGTTGTGATTCACGATCACCGCGCCGAAGTCACGGGCCAGCAGCCAGCCGGCGGGCGGCCCCCCGCTGTGGCCCAGGGTCACCAGCTGGTCTTCGGAGTTGAACCACCGCGCGCGCAGCCGGCCGAGGCCCGTCGTCGAATCGCCGACCGACCCGGGGAACTCGTAGCCCGGGGTGTCGCTGCGACCGGCCGAGTAGACGAACAGCGACCTGCGTCCCGAGTCCATCAGACCTTCGATCATGGCGTCCGTATGGTCGGGCGAGTGCGAGCTCTGCGAGGTGTCGATGCCCGTCGTGACGCCCTGATTGATCCCGCTGACCGAGGCCACCAGCTCGGAGATGTAGTTGTCGTCGGGGTCGTACGGGGACCGGCCCAGGTCCCAGATGATGTCGTTGCCGACCTGGAGCTGGCCCATCGTCCAGATGCCCTGGACGACCGTGCCGTAGCCTTCCTGCGGCCACACGGGATTCGCGCCCGCCCACTGAAGGTTCCCGTCCGCGTTGTTGGCCCGTTGGATGGTCTCGTACTGGTGGTGGTGCGTGTCGATGAACCCCGGCATGACGATCATGCCCCTGGCGTCGACGACCTGAGCCGCCGCCCTGATATTCGGCCTCACCATCGCGATCCTGGACCCCTCGATCAGCACGTCGGCCTGCTCGAAATCGCCGATCGTCGGGTCCATCGTGAGCACGACGCCGCCCTTGATCAGAACGCGCCGGCCGCGCGGCGGTCGGCGATGCCCGCGATCGAAATCTTCCGCCAGCGCGGTGCCGGCCAGTCCGGAGCCGGCAACCGTGCCCGCGGCAAGCCCAGCCGCGCTCGCTTGCAGGAAGCCACGACGCGACAGCCCTCCCTTGTCACGGACCTCTCCGGCCTGATCGGTGATGCGATCGCGTCGTGTCTCAGATGACCTCGGCGGCAATGCAGACTTGCTCATTCGCTTGATCTCCCCCTTGCTTGAGGATCCACCGCACCCTCACCCGCGGCGCGTCATCATGTGACCGTTGTTCTCTATCGAAGCTTGCTCTCCAGCCATTCCCATAGGAAGTCGGGATCTCGAGGTTGTTCTTCTCGAGCATCAGCATGT
>DATDLN010000254.1:0-51971 GCA_036519295.1 Thermoleophilaceae bacterium | reverse complement strand
CGACGCTCTGGCGGGACGTGGACAAGCCGGAGTACGCGTACTCCTGGAACCCGGACAAGCACCTCGAGGGCGAGCCGGAAGTGGACGCTTCGGCTCTCGACCGGGACACGGTGGTCACCGGGCCCTCGGCCTGAGTCGCTCGCGGGGAGGGCCGGGCGCCCAGCCCGATCGCGGCAGGTTCGGGCGCGGGTGGTCTCCGCCGGCCGGGCTTGGGCGGGGTAGGGGGTGGCGTCCGCGTTTAGCTGCGCCGGCTTCGTGGACAACGCCACAAGTCCCGCTCACAGGATTGCGCCACGCTTCGTCGGCGGCGCGTTGTGCGCCGGGTTGTCTGCGGCGCGCGCACCCGCACCCTTTACCCAGCCCAATCCAGGCCGGCGGAGACCAACTACGCAGCGAGCCCACGTGACGAGCATCTTCGGGAATGGGCTGGCGCCGGCACCGGAGGATCACCGGCGGGTGCTGGCGGTGCTGACGTTCTTGCGGGCGTAGCTGTAGCTCGCCTGGCCGCGCCGGGGCCTGGGGCGGGGTAAGGCGGTGATGCCTGGGGCGGCTTGCCGGGTTCGAGGGGGTTTGGGCGACTTTCGTGTCGATCTCGACATATAAGTCGCCCAACCCCCAGATCAGCGGAAATGGCGGACAATCCGCCACGCTTCGCCGGCGCGGCGCTGTGTGGCGGGTTGTCCGCGCCCGCACCCGGCCTCCCGGCCGGGAGGCCGACCGTCTAGATGTACATCCCCCCGAACTGCCCGCCGGTCACGTTCAGCACCTGGCCATGCACGTAGTTCGACCACGGCGAGCAGAGGAAGAAGACCGGGCCGGCGGCTTCCTCGGGTGACGCCGGGCGTCCCAGCGGGATCATCATCGCCGCCATCGCCCGCATCTGCTCGGGGATCCCGAGCTGGATCTCCTTGCCCTCCATCTCGATCTTGCCGCCCTCTTCCTTGGCGGCGGTGAGGCGGGTCTCGACGAACCCGAAGGCGACCGCGTTGACGTTCACCTTGAACTGACCCCACTCCTTGGCGAGGGTCTTGGTGAGTCCGACCACGCCGGCCTTGGCCGCCGAGTAGTTCACCTGTCCGGCGTTGCCCATCGTCCCCGACACGGAGCTCACGTTCACGACCTTGCGAAAGACCTCGCGGCCCTCCTCGCGCTCCTGCTTGGCGGGCTCGCGCAGGTGCGGGGCCGCGGCCCGAATGATCCGGAACGGCGCGACGGTGTGGATGTCGAGCATCGCCTGGAACTGATCGTCGGCCATCTTGTGGGCCACGCCGTCCCAGGTGTAGCCGGCGTTGTTCACGATGATGTCGATCCCGCCGAACTCGTCGACGGCCTTCTGCACCAGCTGATCGGGGACGCCCGCCTTGGTGAGGTCGCCGCCGAACACGGTCGTCTCGCCGGCGATCTCGGACGCGGCCTGCTCGGCGACGTCTCCGTCGAGATCGTTGATTAGCACCCGCGCGCCCTGATCGGCGAGCAGCTCCGCCGTGGCGCGGCCGATCCCTCGGGCGGACCCGGTGACGATCGCCGCCTTGCCGTCAAGTGCTCCCACTCTCGGTCTCCTTGTCGGGTTGTGAGGGTCGGCATCATGACGATCCGGCGCTCCGCTGGTGCCGAATCGCCACACAGCAGCGGCCCGGTTCCGGCTCGAGGTTGGCGGTCAGGTCCTCGCGCTCCATCCCATCGAGGAGACCTTCGAGGTAGGCACGATTCATGCCGCAGACGAGGTCGCGGTGATCCGCGGCGAGGCGGTGGAACGGGCAGTTCGCGAGCCGGATGACGCCCGCCTCGTCCTCGAAGGGCTCGTAGCCCCGCTTCGCGAGGGCATCGACAGGCGTCGCGCCGCGTAGACCTTCGCCCAGCCGGCGACCAGTGCGGGTGGCGACCGCCTCGAGACCGGCCTTCGTCTCCCCACTCCGATCGGCCTCGGCCGCCTCCGCGAGCAGGTGCGCCACGAACTCGTAGTCGCGGGCGGGCACCGAGACCGACACTTCGCCCTCGGGCGCGCTGTAGAGCTTGGCGGGACGTCCGGCCCCCGGGCCGCCGCGGCCCTCCGGCCGGCGATAGGTGCTCACGAGGAGGCCCTCCTCGGCGAGCTTGTCGAGGTGGTAGGCGGCAAGCGAGCGCCCGATGCCCACCGCCTCGGCGGCGTCCTCCCGTCCCACGGGCTCCGGGCTGCGTCGCACGTGGTCGAACAAGCGCCGGCGGACCGGCTCGTCGAGTGCAGCCAGGCGCCGAACGCCTTCGTCGATCTCATGTGGGTCGGCCATGGATCGAACTCTAACACCAGTAAATATTGACAAACCTCCGCGTGGGGCGTACCTTCTCGTCAACTTCCATTATTTTTAGAAAGGAGCACCAATGCCAAGCGTTGCGACTCGTGTGCAGGGCCTTGTGGGCGACCGGCCCGCGGAGCGCGCCGGACGAGCGCTCGGGGGCGACCCCCGCTTCCAGGCCTACTCACTTCTCCGGACCGGCTTCGCCGTCGCGCCGATCCTGTTCGGACTGGACAAGTTCTTCGACGTCCTGGTCGACTGGCCGAAGTATCTGGCGCCGTGGATCAACGACATCGCCCCCGGCAGCGCCGGCGACTTCATGTACTTCGTGGGCGGGGTCGAGATTCTGGCCGGCCTGGTCGTGGCGCTGAAGCCGCGATACGGCGCCTACCTGGTGGCGGGCTGGCTCGGCGGGATCATCGTGAACCTGCTGACCCATTCGGGCTACTACGACATCGCGCTGCGCGACTTCGCTTTGCTGATCGGCGCGGTCGCGCTGGGACGCCTCGCCGCGGCCTACGACCCGCCGCTGCGCCTGGCCCGCTGACCGCAGCAGCGGCGCGGCGGTCGATCGTGTGCGCCATGTCACAGGAATTGGGGACCCGCAGGCCGTGTCAATCTGGTCATGGCCCACGACCGCACGGCGCTGCGAGTCCTCTTCCTGGCGTCGGCGCACAACAGCCTCAGCCAGCGGGCCTACATCGCCCTCACCGAGCTCGGGCACGAAGTTGCGGTCGCGGTGGTCGATTCCGCGGCCGCGATGGAGGCGGCAGTGGCGCGCCACCGCCCGGAGCTGATCGTCTGTCCGATGCTCAAGAAGCTGATCCCCGAGTCGATCTGGGGGAGCCACCGCTGTCTCATCGTGCACCCCGGGCCGAAGGGCGACCGCGGAGGCTCCTCGCTCGATTGGGCGATCGAGCTCGGGATGGACGACTGGGGCGTGACCGTCCTCGAGGCCAACGGCGAGCTGGACGCCGGCGATGTGTGGGGCGCCCGCACATTTCCTATGCGCGACACGGGAAAGACGAGCCTCTACCGCGACGAGGTGCGTCGCGCCGCGATCGACGCCCTCGAGGAGGCCATCGGCAAGATCGTGGGCGGCGCGGCGCCCGAGGCGCTCGACTATGACGACCCGCAGGTGACCGGCCGGGCTCGGCCATTGATGCGGCAGGACGTTCGCGCCATCGACTGGAGCTCGGACCGGACCGACACCGTGATTCGCAAGCTGCGGGCCGCCGAGGGTCACCCGGGTGTGCTCGACTCGGTGGAGGGCACCGAGTTCCATCTCTTCGGGGTCCACCGTGAGCAGGAGCTGCGCGGCCGCGCGGGCGAGCTCATCGCCCAGCGCACGGGCGCCGTCTGTCGAGCAACGGTCGACGGGGCGGTCTGGATCACCCACTTCAAGCGGCCCGACACCGAGGGGCGCGCGTTCTTCAAGCTCCCGGCCACGCGCGCGCTCGCGATGGCCGGCCATGCGCTCCAAGCGCCGGAGATCCCGGTGCCGGTTCACGCGCCGCTGCCAACCGACCACACCTACCGCGAGATCTCCTACGAGGAGCAGCGCAGCGTCGGCTATCTGTACTTCGACTTCTACGACGGCGCCATGAGCACCGAGCAATGCCGCCGGCTGCGGGAGGCGTATCTCCACGCCCGTTCCCGGCGTCAGACGAAGGTCATCGTGCTCATGGGCGGCAAGGACTTCTTCTCGAACGGCATCCACCTGAAGGTCATCGAGGGCGCCCAGGACCCGGCCGAGGAGTCGTGGCAGAACCTGAACGCGATGAACGACCTCGTACGCGAAGTCGTCGAGACCGACTCGCACCTCGTGATCTCGGCACTGGCCGGCGACGCGGCGGCGGGCGGTGTGGCGTTCGCTCTCGCCGCCGACCAGGTGGTGGCGCGCGAGGACGTCGTGCTGAACCCCTACTACCAGCACATGGGCGGGCTGTACGGGTCGGAGTACTGGACCTATCTGTTGCCCCGCCGCATCGAGCCAGACATGACCGCCCGCCTCACGGGCCCGCCGTTCACGCCGGTCGGAACCGGGAGAGCCGTCGACATCGGGCTGCTCGACGCCGCGTACGGCTCCACGGTCGCGAGCTTCCGCGCGCAAACGCGCGCCCGGGCGGAGCGGCTCGCCCGCGGTCCCGACCTGGATCGCCGGCTCATGGAGAAGCGGCTCCGGCGGGGGCGGGACGAGCAGACGAAGCCGCTCGAGGCCTACCGCGCCGAGGAGATGAGCCGCTCACACCAGTGCTTCTTCGGGCCCGACCGCAGCTATCACGAGGCGCGGCGGCGCTTCGTCTACAAGCTCGGCGCGCCCGCCGCCACCCGGCCCAAGCGGAGCCCCCGGCCCGCGATCGCCGCGTCCGTGGACCGCCTGGACAAGCGCGCTGCCTGAGCGGCGAATGCTCCTTCCGGGGTGGTCAGCGTCGCCCCGAGGCGTTAGCGTGCGCAAATGGCGTACGAGCTCCAGATCCGCAACAGCGAGTATCAGGTCAAGAACCGCAGCCCCTGGGCGGCCGCGCTCCTGCCGATAATCACCCTCGGGATCTACCACCTCGTGTGGTGGTATCGCGTGAACAGGGAGGTGGCCGACTTTGGTCGAGCGCGCGGGTACGACCTCGGTCAGAACCCGACTATGTCGCTGCTGGCGGTGTTTCCCGGTGGGTTGATCGTCGTCCCCGCCCTGGTCTCCTACTGGCGCGGGACCAAGCGAATGCAGGCCGCGCAGCGCGTCGCCGGGCAGGAGCCGCTGAACGGCTGGATTGCCCTCGTCCTGTTCATCGTCATCTCGCTCGGCCTTTGGGCGTACATGCAGAGCGAGCTCAACAAGCTCTGGAGCGCCGAGGCCGACCCGCTTCCCGGGCAGCCCGCTCCACCCGGCATCGAGGACAGCATGCCGCGCCGGGTACCGGCAGAGCCCGAGCGTGCAGCGCCCCCGCCGCCGCCCCCCGGCCCTGAGGGCGGCGCTCCGCCCGAGCGGTAGCAGCTCCGGAACTAGAGCCCGCGCTGGCCTGACGCGCACGACTCCCGCCTGGAAAGAACTCTTTCAGCCGATTAGCGCCCCCCACCGCGGGTATCCCCTCCGCAAGCGAGGCTACGGCAGCGCGGAGCAAGGACGGTGATGGAGTGAGGACGGAAGAGCTTTCAGACAGATCCGTGGGTGACCTTGTCGGGCGCCTCTCACAGCAGACGGCGACGCTTGTCCGCGACGAGATGCGCTTGGCGCAGGCCGAACTCCAGCAGAAGGGCAAGCGCGCAGGGCTGGGCGCGGGAATGTTCGGTGGCGCCGGTCTCGTCGCGCTCTACGGCGTGGGCGCCCTCGTGGCCGCGGGGATCCTGCTGATCGGGACCGCGCTCGAGCCCTGGATCGCGGCCGTGATCGTCGGGGCGGCGCTGCTCGCCGTCGGAGGGCTGCTGACTCTGATGGGCAAGAAGCAGATCGACCGGGCGACACCTCCCAAGCCGGAGCGCGCCATCGAGAGCGTCCAGAAGGACGTTGAGCACGTGAAGGAGAGTGCGCGCCGATGATGGAACGGGACGTCACGCGACAGGAGGAAGCGTCGAGCCGCCCGCGCGAGGCGGCCGCCTCGACGGCGAGCGGCCGCCCGGCCGATGAGGGCGAGAAGCGCGACCCGGAGGAGTTGCGGCACGACATCGAGCAGACGCGCTCGGAGCTCGGCGACACGGTTGAGGCGCTGGCGCAGAAGGCGGACGTCAAGACACAGGTCGCCGAGAAGGTCGACGAACGAAAGGCCGCTCTCCGCGAGCGCCAGGAGCAGCTGAAGTCGAAGGTCAGCGACGCGCGCGAGCGGGTCTCCGGTGCCACACCAGACGATGCCAAGCGCGCCGCCTCGCAGGTTGCGCATACCGCCGAGGAGCGGCCATTCCCCGCGATCGGCGTAGCCCTCGGCGTCGGTCTGCTCCTCGGCTGGCTGCTCGGGAGGCGCTGAGATGGCCAAGGCTCTCTACACGCCGATATCGCTGCTGTTCAGCGTCCTCGGCGCGGTCGTCGCGGGCGTGATCTTCAAGCAGGTCTGGAAACGCGTCGCCGGCGAGGAGGAAGCGCCCAAGGCGCTGGAGTCGGAGTACGGCTGGCGCGAGATCATCCCCGCGGCCGCCGCGCAGGGACTGGTCTTCGGCGTGGTCAAGGCGGGAATCCAGAGGGGCGGAGCCAAGGGCTTCGAGCGGTTGACCGGCGTGTGGCCGGGCGACTGACAAGGGGAGGAGGCCTCGACATGGCCGACAAGACAGGGGAACAGCACGCAAACGGGGGCGACACAGACACACGCTTCTCACGAGAGCGCGCGCCCGACAAACCAACGCAGCTGAAGGGCCGATCCTGGGGTGGTGCGCTAAAGCGCACGATCTCCGAGTTCAAGGAGGACAACCTCACCGACTGGGCTGCCGCACTCACCTACTACGGGGTGCTCTCGATCTTCCCCGCGCTGATCGTGCTCGTCTCGGTGCTTGGACTGATCGGCAGCTCGGCAACGCAACCGCTGATCGACAACCTCGGGAAGGTCGCACCGGGCCCCGCCCAGGAGATCTTCACCAGCGCGATCAAGAACCTGCAGGGTACGCAGGGCGCCGCCGGCGTCCTCTTCGTCGTTGGTCTGGCCGGCGCGATCTGGTCAGCCTCCGGCTACGTAGCCGCGTTCATGCGGGCCTCCAACGCGATCTACGACATCCCGGAGGGCCGCCCGATCTGGAAGACGCTCCCCGTCCGCGTGGTGCTGACGCTCGTCCTGCTCCTCCTGCTCGCGGTCAGCGCGGTCGCGGTCACGCTCACGGGGGGCCTGGCGAAGGAGGTCGGCGGAGTGCTCGGGCTGAGCGACACCGCCGTCACGGTTTGGAACATCGCCAAGTGGCCCGTGCTGCTGCTGGTCGTGAGCTTCATGTTCGCGCTGCTCTACTGGGCCGCCCCGAACGTCAGGCACCCGAAGTTCCAGTGGGTGAGCCCGGGCGGCGTGGTCGCGGTGATCGGATGGCTCATCGCCTCGCTCGCCTTCGCATTGTTTGTGGCGAACTTCGGCTCCTACAACAAGACCTATGGCGCCCTCGCGGGACCGATCGTGTTCCTGGTCTGGCTTTGGATCTCGAACATCATGGTGCTGCTCGGGGCCGAGTTCAACGCCGAGCTCGAGCGGAGCCGGGCGATCGAAGCTGGGCAGCCCGCGGGCGAGGAGCCGTTCGTGGAGCCGCGCGACACGCGCAAGATGGAGGAACCGACGGGCCGCAATACCTAGAGCCCGAGCTGCTTCCCCAGGATCTCGCGCATCACCTCGTCGGTGCCGCCCCCGATGGGCCCGAGGCGCGTGTCGCGCACGACGCGCTCGATCTCGTATTCCCGCATGTAGCCGGCGCCGCCGTGGATCTGGAGGGCGTCGTCGGCGACCTCGTACGCGGAGCGCTGGGAGAGGAGCTTCGCCTCCGTGACCTCGCGCAAGGCGTCGTGGCCGTCGGCGAAGAGGCGTAGGGCGTGATAGGTGAGCGAGCGTGAGGCCTCGAGCTTGAGCGCCATCTCGGCGAGCTTGTGGCGGATCGCCTGGTGCTTCGCGGTCGGCCGCCCGAAGCTGCGTCGCTGCCGGGCGAAGTCCAGTGTGCGCTCGAGCAGCGCGTCCATGGAGCCGACGGCGCCGAGCGCCATCGCCAGTCGCTCCCACTGGAAGTTGGCCATGATCAGGTAGAAGCCCCGGTTCTCCTCTCCGAGCAGGTTCGACTCCGGTACGAACACGTCCCGGAAAGCCAGCTCGGCGGTGTCGGAGGCGTGCCAGCCGAGCTTCTCGAGCTTCTTCGAGACGGTGAAGCCCTCCATCCCCTTCTCGATCAGGAGGAAGGAGAGGCCCTGGTGGCCGCCCTCCTCGGTGGTCTTCACGGCGGTCACGACGAAGTCCGCGCGCACGCCGTTCGTGATGAACGTCTTCGATCCGTTGACGAGGTAGCCGCCGTCGACCCCGCGGGCAAACGTGCGAATGCCCGCCACGTCCGAGCCGGCGCCCGGCTCGCTGATGCCGAGCGCGCCGATCTTCTCGCCGCGGATCGCGGGCGCCAGAAAGCGCCGCTTCTGCTCGTCCGTGCCGAACCGCCAGATCGGCGGGGTGGCGATGCCGATGTGGGCGCCGATCCCCGCCGCCAGCCCGCCCGACCCGCAGCGGGAGAGCTCCTCGGCGAGCACCGCGTCGTGAAGGTGGTCGCCGCCCTGGCCACCGTACTCCTCCGGGTACTTCAGCCCCAGGTAGCCGACCTCCGCCATGCGAGTGAAGACCGTGTTCGGAAACCAGCGCGCGTCCTCCCACTCCTGGGCGTGAGGGCGCAGCTCGTTCGCCACGAACCGGCGGATCGACTCGCGCAGCGTCTCGTGCTCGTCGGTGAAGGGCGGGGCGGCGCCGCGGCCGCGAAGTCCTTCGTCGTGCCCGCCGCCATCTGACGGGATCGTAGCCGTGACTACGGCCCACGCCTGGGAGTACGCTCGTCCCGCCTTGCGGTGGCGCAAGGTCGACAACCCGGACGTGATCGATCAGCGCGGGGCTCGCGGTGGAGTCGGTGGCATGCCGTTCCCGATGCCCGACGGACGCGGTGGCGCGGCGGCCGGCGGCCTCGGCTTGATCGCCGTCCTGATCGTCGTCCTGCTCCAGACGTGCGGGGGCGGAGGCGGTGCGGCGTTCAACCTCCCCGCCGGCTTCGACACCACGGGCCAGGCGCCCGGCCAGCCGGCGGGCATCCCCGCGTCCGAGGTCCCGACCGCGACCTGAAGGACTTCAGCACCTACGTCTTCACCGACACCCAGGAGACCTGGAGCGTGACCTTCCGGCGCGACGGACAGCCCTATGAGAACGCGCAGCTGGTCTTCTACACGGGCGGGTCAACACCGCCTGCGGTGCCGCCAGCTCGGCCGTTGGCCCCTTCTACTGCCCCGGCGACCAGCGCGTCTACCTCGACCTCAGCTTCTACCGGCAGATGCAGCAGCAGCTGGGCGCCGGCGGCGACTTCGCCTGGGCCTACGTGATCGCGCACGAGATGGGGCACCACGTCCAGCAGCAGACCGGAACGAACGAGCAGGTTCCGCGCCTCCAGCAACAGAACCCCGATCAGGCAAACCAGCTCTCGGCCCGCCAGGAGCTGCAGGCGGACTGCTACGCGGGTGTCTGGGCCCACACCGTCTTCCAGGAGGGAGCGCTCGACGAGGGCGACCTCCAGGAGGCGTTCACGGCCTCCGAAGCGGTCGGCGACGACCGGCTACAGGGCTCCCGCGGCGGGACCATCGACCCCGACAGCTTCACCCACGGCAGCTCCGCGCAGCGCCGCAGCTGGTTCAACCGCGGCTACGAGAGCGGCGAGGCCGGGGCATGCGACACCTACTCGCCGGACGAGGTCTGAGGGTCGCGCCGCGGGGTCACTCGTCGTCCACCCCAGGCAACGCCAGGTCGAAGTTCCCGAGAACGACTCGCCGGTGACGGGAAACAGTCGAGAACGACGCCCGTTCGCGGCAGGCGACGCCTCAGGCCTCCTCGAACACGTCCAGCGGCAGCGCCGCCGAGACCAGCGCGTTCGGAGCGTCCACGACCTCCGAGATCCGCAGCTCCGCGGCGACGCTCATGAGCACGTAGGCCGCTTCGCGGCCGAGGCTGCGCTCCGAGGTGAGCCAATCGAGCAGCTCGATCAGGGCGCGGCGGGTCGCCAGGTTCAGGTCGCGGTCGGCGTTACGTCCCTCGTCGTCGAGCGGGATCCCGGTGGTCGCGAAGCAGCGCCGCCCGGGGCGGGGCGGCGACTCCCAGCTCGGGAAGCGGAGGCGCGGGCCGTCGCGGACCAGGTCGACGCGCACGGTGGCCGTTCCGCCCGTCTCGATCGCCGCGATGCAGACTTCGCCGTCGCCCTGCGCGAAGTGGAGGTCCCCGATCGACAGCAGGGCGCCGGGCACGAGCACCGGCAGCCAGAGCTTGGCGCCCGCCACCAGGTCGCGGATGTCCATGTTGCCGCCGTTCTCGCGTGGCGGGAAGGTCCGGAGCCCATCGCCGGCCTCCGGCGGCGCCGCCAGCTCGGGGCTGGGGAGATCGAACGTTGCGCCGCTCTCGGCCAGGACGGCCTCCCGCTCCCTCGCCCGCTCGAAGAGATCGCGGGAAGGCGCCACTCCGATCACGCCCGCGAACACTCCCGCCGGCACGGCCACGCCCGGCAGCTCGTCCGAGCGCGCGTGTCGGCCGTCGAGCTCCCACCGAGCGAGGAACGGGCGCTCGAAGAGGTCGCCGAGCCAGCCGGAGCCGGGCCAGATCGCGGTCCAGCCGAACTCGTCCGTCTCGTATCCCACGATCTCGACCTCGAGCACGTCGCCCGGCTCGGCGCCGCGGACCTCGAGCGGGCCCGTGAGGGGATGGGCCAGCGACGGCGTCGCGAGCAGATCGTCGTGCTTGGATGCGCGGGTGAGGGTGCGGTCGCGAGAGTCGCGCAGTTCGAACGTCGCCGCCTCGCCCGGATCCACCGCCGCCACCGGCCGGATGTCGGGATGCCAGCGGTTGTGCCCGTTCGCGGCGCCCCTGTGGAGGGGCGTCGAGCGGTCGATCTCGATCCGAAGCGTCACGGGCGCCCGCGCGCGCCCGCTCAGATCCCGTAGGAGCGGCCGATCACGTCCAGCATGATCTCGTCCGTCCCCGCGCCGATGCGGTTGAGCCGCAGATCGCGCCAGGCACGCTCGATCCCGTACTCCTTCATGTAGCCGGCCCCGCCGTGAATCTGGAGGCACTCGTCGGCGACCTCACAGGCCATCCGCGCGGTGTAGAGCTTGGCCATCGAGATCTCGCGCACGGGGTACTCGCCGTTCTGGAAGCGCCAGGCGGTGGTGTAGACCATTTGCCTGCCGGCCTCGATCTTGGTCGCCATGTCGGCGAACTTGTGGCGGATCGCCTGGAACTTGCCGATCGGGCGGCCGAACGCGGACCGCTCGGTGGCGTACTCGAGCGTGCGGTCGAACAGCCTTTGCGCGCCGGCGACGCAGCCCGCCGCACCGATGAGCCGCTCGCCCTGGAGCTCCCACATGATGTGGTAGAAGCCCTTGCCCTCCTGGCCGAGGAGCGCATCGGACGGCACGCGCACGTCCTGGAACGCGAGGAGCGCCGTGTCGGAGGCGTGCATACCCAGCTTCTCGAGCTTCTTCTCGCGGATCACCCCGGGCAGGTCCATGTCGACGACGAACAGGCTGAAGCCGTCGTATCCCGCCTCGGGATCGGTCTTCGTCACGAGCACGATGTAGTCCGCGCGGTGACCGTTCGTGATGAAGGTCTTCGACCCGTTGATGACCCACTCGTCGCCGTCGCGGACCGCGCGGGTCTTGATGCCGGCGACGTCCGAGCCCGCATCGGGTTCCGTGATTCCGAGGCACGAGATCTTCTCGCCGCGAATCGAGGGAACCAGGTACCGCTGCCTCTGCTCCTCGGTCCCGAAGAGAAGGATCGGCGGGGTGGCCATGTCGGTGTGCACCGCCACCCCCATCGCCAGGCCCCCGCACGAGGCGTGCGCCATCTCCTCGGCCAGCACGAGGTTGCAGTAGTAGTCGCCGCCCTGGCCGCCGTACTCCTCAGGGAAGGAGAGGCCGAGGAAGCCAAGCTCGCCCATTCGCGGAAAGACCCAGTTGGGGAAGGTCGTCTCCTCCCACTCCTCGGCGTGTGGCGCGAGCTCCTTGACCACGAAGGAGTGGATCGACTCGCGCAGCTGTTCGTGCTCCTCGTTGAAGATGAAGTGCTTGCGGCGGGTGCCGTGATCGGGCTTGAGCAGAGCGTCGGCGGTGGCCATGCGCGCACGCTACCGTGGGCCGCTTCAAAAGTAAACAGTGGCACTTCCTACTTCTTAGTCGAGTAATTGAAAACCGCGAGCGAAGCGACCGGTTTTGCTTGTGAGGGCCGCGATAGCCTGCGCCAATGAGCGAGCGAGAATTCGATGTGGTCGTCGTCGGCGCGGGCCCGGCGGGCGAGGTGTGCGCAGGGCGTCTGGGCGAGGCGGGCCTGGAGGTGGCGATCGTCGAGCGGCATTTGATCGGCGGCGAGTGCTCCTTCTACGCCTGCATGCCCTCGAAGGCGCTGCTGCGCCCGGGCGAGCTGCTCGCCGAGGTGCGGCGCATCCCGGGGGTGAGGGAGGCGGTGACCGGCGAGCTCGCCGTCGAGGCCGTCCTGGAACGCCGCGACGAGATCATTCACGACCTGGACGACTCCAGCGGGGAGCCGTGGCTCGCTGATCGCGGCGTCACCATCGTGCGCGAGCGCGGCCGTCTCGACGGCGATCGACGCGTGCGGGCGGGCGAGGACACGCTCATCGCGCGCCGAGCGGTGGTGCTCGCCACCGGCAGCGACGCGCTCATCCCGCCGATCGACGGGCTCGGCGAGGCGAAGCCCTGGACCAACCGCGAGGCCACGACCTCAAAGCGGGTGCCGGCACGCCTGGTGGTCCTCGGCGGCGGTGTCGTGGGCGTCGAGCTGGCGCAGGCGTGGCGCACGCTCGGCTCGCAGGTCACGCTCATCGAGGCGGTCGACCGGCTGATCGCGCGCGAGGAGGAGTTCGCCAGCGAGCAGGTGGAGCAGTCTCTGCGGGAGCGCGGCGTCGACGTTCGCGTCGGCGTGAAAGCGGTGGCGATCCGCGCGCGGGGTGGCGAGGTCGAGGTCGAGCTGGAGTCGGGCGACACCGTGCGCGGCGACGAGCTGCTCGTCGCGATCGGCAGGCGGCCGAACACCGCCGAGCTCGGCCTCGACACGGTTGGGCTCGATCCGGGCGAGCCGATCGAGGTCGACGACTCGATGCGGGCGAACGATTGGCTCTATGCGATCGGCGACGTGAACGGCCGTGCGCTCCTCACCCACATGGGGAAGTACCAGGCTCGCGTGGCGGCGGACACGATTCTCGGCGAGGGCGGCCCCTGCATCGCGCTAACCGCCCAGGGGGAGCTGTCGCCGCGGGTGATCTTCACCGATCCCCAGGTCGCCGCCGTCGGCTACACCCTGGCGGCCGCGGAGCAGGCGGGACTGAACGTGCGGGCCGTCGACGTGCCGACCCAGGGCAACGCGGGCGCCAGCTTCTACGGTCGCGACAGCTCGCCGGGCACCGCTCGCCTCGTGGTGGACGACGATCGCGGGATCGCGGTGGGCGCCACCTTCACCGGTCCCGAGGTCGCCGAGTTCCTGCACGCCGCGACGATCGCCGTGGTAGCGGAGGTGCCGCTGGAGCGGCTGTTCCACGCCGTGCCCGCGTTCCCCACGCGCAGCGAGGTCTGGCTGTACCTGCTCGAGCAGCTGGGGCTCGCCGGCCCGTGCTACGAGCTGACGCCGGCCGCCGCCGCTCGGTAGCGGGGTCAGGCCGCGGCAGCGCTCGCGCTCAGCGCGGGCAAAGCGTCGTCTTGTAGCGGCAGGCGACGATCCGCGGCGTCTCGACCGGACGACCCGCGTCGATGGAGCGAGCCAACCGGACGAACTGGGCGTGCGACCAGGCGAGCGGCGTCGCGGAGAACGTGTTCTCGCCGGGTACGAACGGCGGCCCGCCCTTGTCCGCGGGCGGATTGTGGTCCCACACCTGCTCTGCGATGACATGGCCGCCGGAGTCCTCGGCCACGTTGGCCATCGTGTCCAGGTACTGCTGCGCCGCCAGACCGGCGGCCAGGGCGTACTCGCCGCGCTCGCCCGTGAGCAGCGGCCAGCCGCGGCCGATGGTCTGGCCCGATCCCGCCGGGACGGGCTCCCACTGAGTTCCGTCAGGCCGCTCGCCGTATCCGTCGTAGCTGGCGCGGTGCCAGAACGGCCCGTTCGCGGTCTCGTACATCAGCTGGCTGTCGATGACATCCAGGCTGTTGAGAATGTGCTTGTCGTCCGCCGACTTGACGCCCAGGCGCACCATCTCCAGGAAGCTCGGGTCAACCACCTCGCGCTGGTCGATCAGCGGGCCACCGTCCGCGATCTGGATCTGCGCCCCGGAGTTGGCGTCCCCGTTGTCCGTGATTCGCAGGTAGTACGGCTTCGAGGACAGCCGTCCGTTTTTGGTCAGTGTCCACGGCTCGAGGTTGCGCTGCCACTCGTCGGCCTTCTGGAGATAGCGTTCGGCCGCGCCTTGGTCCCCGTTCTGGCGGGCGATGTCCGCCGCGCAGACGAGCGCGGCGATCTCCGCCGCGATCGTCGCGGGAGAGAAGCCGCCGATGTTCTCCCAGCGCTCCTGGTTGGTGCGCGGCCCCTTGGCCACCAGGAATTCGGCCGAGAGGCGCACGTTGTCCCAGTCCGCGGCGCCCGTCCGGCCGAGCTGCCACGCCAGGACTATCGGGAAGCCCACCTCATCCATCTGCAGCCCGCCGAACACGGCCTCGCCGTCGAGCCTCGAGTTCTGCGGGAACGACCCGTCCGGCCTTTGCTGCACCGACCACAGGTAGTCCAGCGCGCGGTTCGCCGCCGCCGAGTCGCCCGCCGCCAGCAGTCCTGTCGCGATCTCGTACAGGTCGCGTGACCAGACGGCGATGTACACCGGCAGGTGCTGAAGGTCGTTCGCCCATGCCCACGGCCGGGCCGGAGCGGCGACGAACCCGCCGCGGAACGTCTTGTCCTCGTGTGACGCCAGGAGCATCACCGAGGCGGTGTAGCTGCGGCGCCACGCCGCCGCGCTGGCCGGCACCGAGCGCAGCGACGAGAAGTACTCGCGCCACCCGGCCGTGTACTCGGCGCGGGCCGAGGAGAAGCCCCGGGCGAGAGCGGCGTGCGCGGTCTCGAGGGCCTCACCTTCCTCGCGGCCGAACCCCAGCGCAAGGCGCAGCCGCCGGCCACCGGTCAGACCGGTGAGCCGGGTGGCGCCGAGCTGCACGACGTTTCCGCGCTCCTCCGCGGTGTACGACCAGTCCATCCGATAGTCGTCCCGAAGGTCCGTCCAACCGTCGCTGCGTTCCAGGTAGCCGCTGGATGTCTTGGTGAAGCCGGAGGAGGCCAACACCGCGCTGCTGAGCACGTCGTCTGTGGCAAGCAGGCCGTCGTCGGCGCTACGGCCTTTGTCATCGTTCGCGTTCAGCCCCAGCGCGGGGTCATGCAGCACGTAGACGTCGTACGGCCTTCCTGTCAGCGATATGAACCGGACGTCCACCAGCACCGCCGACCGGTCCGGGTCCGTCACGTACGTCTTGATGATCCGGTAGTCGCCCGACTTGGCCGTGTTGATCTGCCGATAGATGGGGCTCCGGGCACGAATCAGCTCGACCCGGTGATCCGTGTCCTCGTCCTCTCGGTCGACAAATGTCGCGCCGTCGGACACCACCAGCTGGGTGTCCCGGGTCGCGGGGGTGTCGATCCTGGGGAAGAAGACCTCCGTGAGCGCGCCGTCGTTCAGGGTGTACCAGACCTTGCTGTCCAGCGTCCGCGACGTGCCGAAGCCGTCCTTGTCTCCGGCCGCCCACGTAGCCCCCTGGCCGGGGAACCCTGGCGCTTTCTGCGTCTGCGCCTGTGCGGACGCGGCGGCGCCGAAGGCGGCGAGAGCGCTGACAAGCGTGGCCAGCGAGAGGCGGGCGGCGCGGCGGAGGCGCATATTTCTTCTCCTCGGTGACACGAACGCACGCGGGTGGTACCCGGTGCCCACCTGCACAAAACTCGCGCCGCTGGTCGGTTACAGCCTCCTTACGCGGCGCGCGTGACCTGGCCGCCGCTGCCACAATCGAGGGCGATGGAGAACGGCCTCCGCGGCTCGGTCCTCGTCGTGGACGACGAACCGACGATCACCGACGTCGTGTCGCGCTATCTCCGGCGCGCGGGCTACGGGACACGGGTGGCGGCGGACGGCCCGGACGCCCTTCGCATCGCCGGCCAAGAGCGTCCGGATCTGGTCGTCCTCGACCTGATGCTGCCGGGCATGGACGGGCTCGAGGTGATGCGTCGGCTGCGCGAGCGCGACCGGGTCTCGGTGATCCTTCTCACCGCCAAGGGCGAGCACACCGATCGCATCATCGGCCTTCGCCTCGGCGCGGACGACTACGTCGTGAAGCCGTTCTCCCCAGCCGAGCTGGTGGCGCGCGTGGACGCGGTCCTCCGCCGGACCGACAGCACGCCCGAGCTCGAGGAGCCGATCGCGTTCGAGGGTCTCGAGCTCGATCCCGTCGCCCGCCGGGTGACGGTGCGCGGCGAGGAGGCGCAGCTCACGGTGCGCGAGTACGACCTGCTGCTCCACTTCATGCGGCACCCGGGTCAGGTCTTCTCGCGCGATCAACTGATGGACGCCGTATGGCAGTACAGCTTCTACACGGACACCTCCACGGTCACCGTCCACGTGCGGCGGCTGCGCTCGAAGATCGAGGAGGAGCCCTCCGACCCGCGCTGGCTTCAGACGGTGTGGGGCGTGGGCTACCGCTTCCAGCCTTGATTGGTCACCGCCTCCACTACGGTCGCGATCGGACGGCCCGATCGAATCGCGTGAAGGGTGGTGACCAATGAGGCGCCCGCTCGAGGCGCTCGCCGCGCTCCTGCTCGCGGCCGCCGTCGGAGGACTCGCCTTCGGTCTCGTCTACGGCGGTCACGACGGCCTGCTGATGGGCCTGTTCCTGCTGGCGGTGGGACTGCCGGTGCTTGCCGCGGCCCAGCTGCTCGCGCGGCGCCGCCGCGCGGCGGGTTCGCTCGCCCGCCAGCTCACCGCGGGAGTGATCGTCGCCGTGGCGCTCGTCGCGCTGGGTGTGGGGGCCGTGGCGCTGCTCATGTTCATCTCCGGTCACGACGCCTTCACCATGGCCGTGCTTCTCGTCTTCGCGGGTGGCCTGACCACCTACTCCATCTGGGCCCTGTCGCACGGGGTGATGGACGACATCGAGTCGGTCCGGGACGGGCTCCGCGCGGTCGGCGACGGCCGCCGCGACGTGCGCATCCGGACGGGGGGAGCCGACGAGATCGCGGAGCTGGCTGCCGCCGCCAACCGGATGACGGCCCAGCTCGCCGAGCGCGAGGCGGAGCGCGACGCGGCGGAGCAGGCCCGCCGCGGTCTGGTGGCGGCGGTGTCGCACGACCTGCGCACGCCGCTCACCTCGCTGAGGCTGCTGGCCGACGCCGTGGAGGACGAGCTCGTCGACCCCGACACGCGGCGGCGCTACCTCGAGCAGATGTCGGTCCACATCCGCTCGCTGTCGGCGCTGATCGAGGATCTGTTCGAGCTCTCGCGGCTCGAAGCCGGTGACATCGAGTGGTCGCTGCAGCGTGTGCGCCTCGACGAGCTGGTGGGTGAGACCGTGGAGGCGATGCGCGCCCAGGCCGACGCCAAGAGGGTAGCCGTGCAGGCGGAGGTGCCCGGCGACCTGGCGCCGGCGCGCGCCAACCCGGAGAAGCTGCAACGCGTGCTCTTCAACCTGATCCAGAACGCGATCCGCCACACGCCCGCCGACGGCAGCGTGACCGTGGCGGCGGAGTCGAACGGCGGCACCGTCGAGGTCGAGGTTGCGGATACGGGCGAGGGGCTACCGCCCGAGGACCGGGTGCGCGCCTTCGAGCCCTTCTACCGCGGCGGAGCCGGAGCCGCCCGCGCCGCGGGCGACGGCACCGGCCTCGGTCTGACCATCTGCCGCGCGATCGTGGAGGCCCACGGCGGCGAGATCTGGTTCGCCGACTCGCAGCGCGGGGCGCGGGTGCGGTTCAGCCTGCCGCGCGCCGGATAAACGCGCTCCCGAGCAGGACGGTTGCCGCTCGATTCCCCGCGTACGCGTTCGGCAGAATGAGGCCGCGTGCTGGCGTCCGACCGCGAGCGACAAGCGACCGTGCTGCGCCTGCGTGCCGCGCACCTCGAGGGTCGCATCGAGACCGACGAGTTCGAAGACCGGGTCGGACGCGCGGAAGGGGCGAGAACTCGAGCCGAGCTCGACGCCATCGAAGCCGACCTGCCGGATCGATCCGGCCCGGTGGTGGAGCCCACCAGGGGGGTCCCCTGGCTTCCCGGCCACCGGCACTTCGCGGAGAGGAAGCTTCTCGATGCGCCGCTCGACGAGGTCCGGGAGGCCGCACTGACGTTCCTCGTCCCGCCGCTCGAGCGAAACGGCTGTCCGCTACACGAGGAAGGTTCCGACGTCCTCGTCTTCCTGAACCCGCATCGTGGAGGGCGGATCATGGTGCGCTTTCGCGACCTCGGGGATCGCCGCACGCTCGTTTTGGCGCACGGGGTCGCTCCTCTCGGCGTCCGGAGGGCCTTTGCCCGGCTGGACGACTGACGTGCGCCCGCACCTCAGCCTGCCGCGCGCCGGGTAGCCCGGGGGCTGCCCGACCAATGTCAGCACGCTCGCAGCCAGCGCGAGCGCGCCGGCGACCAGCATCGCCGCCCGCATGCCCGAAACGAAGTTGTCGGGCTTCGTAAGCGAGCCCGCCGCCGCCGCCGTCGCGATCGATCCGAGCGCTGCCAGGCCGACCGCCGAGCCAACCTGCCGAGCGGTGTTGAGCACGCCGGACGCCACACCGGCACGCTCCACCTCGATCGCGCCCATCGCGACAGCGGAGATGGCCGGGACGGCCGAACCGAAGCCGACGCCGACGAGGAAATAGCCGGGAACGGCCTGGAGAAACGGCGAGTCGAGACCGAGCAGCGCAAAGTCGAGCACCCCGAGCCCCGCCAGGAGCGCGCCGACGACGACCACCCGGCGCGAGCCGAACCGCCCCTGTAGGCGACCGGCGAACGGCGAGACGAGAATGAAGGGGACGTTCATCGTCAGCCACGAGAAGCCGGTTTCGAGCGCCGAGAAGCCCTTGACGTTCTGGAAGTACAGCGAGACGAAGAAGAGGACCCCGGCCAGAGCCGCATACATGAGGCAGTAGTCGAGGTTCGCGATGGTGTATGCCCGGCGCCGGAAGAACTCCAGGGGGAGAATCGGCTCGTGATGCCTCGCCTCGAAGACGAGGAATGCCGCCCCGAGCGCCACGGCCGCGCCGAGGAAGGCGAGGGTGAACGCCGACGTCCACGAATGATCGTCGGTCTCGACGAGACCCAAGGTCAAGCAGAAGAGTGCGCCCGAGGCGAGAGCGGCTCCCCCGAGGTCGAGCCGGCGGGCGTTCGGGTCGCGCGACTCGCGCACGTGGGTGACCGTCGCGAGCAGGCCGGCGAGCCCGATCGGGACGTTCACCCAGAAGATCGCCGACCAGTCGAAGGCCTCGATCAGCGCGCCTCCCAGGACGGGGCCGAGACCGAAGCCGAACCCGGCGATCGTCGCCCACATCCCGATCGCCCACGCCCGCCGCTCGTGGAGAGCGCGCAGCCGGCCGAGAACAGCGTGAAGAGGGCGAACCCGAGGGCGAAGACGCGCTTGCGTCCGTAGCGGTCGCCGAGCGTGCCGCCGACCAGGATGAACGAGGCCAGCGGCAGCACGTACGCGTTGATGGTCCAGACGAGCGTGCCGGGGGCGACGTCCAGCTCCCGCTGGATCGAGGGCAGAGCCACGTTCACGATCGTGACGTCGAGCAGGATCATGAACTGGGCGAAGCAGGCCGCGATCAGCGTCCAGCGCTGGCGGGCGGGGCTCATCGGGAGGCGACCATAACCGCGGGGGCGGGCGTCCACCCCCGTTGGCCGGGACCGCTGACGCCACCGCCGGTAGCCTCCAAACCATGGACGTCGTGGTAGCCGGAGGTCACGGCAAGATCGCCCTCAGGCTGCTCCGGTTACTCGCCGGCCGCGGCGACCGCGCCCGCGGGCTCATTCGGAACCCCGAGCACGCGGCCGACCTCGAGGCCGCCGGCGCCGAACCGGTGGTCTGCGACCTCGAGCACGAGGACGACGTGGCTCGCTTCGTCGAGGGTGCCGACGCCGTCGTCTTCGCCGCCGGCGCCGGTCCCGGCAGCGGGCCGGCGCGAAAGCGGACCATGGATCTCGGCGGAGCGGTGAAGCTGATCGACGCGGCGCGGGCTAACGGGATCGGCCGCTATGTGATGGTCAGCGCCATGGGGGCCGGACGACCCGAGCGGGCCTCCGGGGCCATGCGGCCGTATATCGAGGCGAAGGCGGAGGCGGACCAGGCGCTTGCGGCGAGCGGACTCGACCACACGATCGTGCGCCCGGGGCGGCTCACCGACGAGCCCGGCAGGGGGCGCATCCGAGCCGGCCTCGAGATCGGCTACGGCGAGGTCACGCGCGACGAGGTGGCCGCCACGCTGCTCGCCGTACTCGACGCCGACAACACGATCGGCAAGGCGTTCGACCTGCTCGAGGGGGACACACCCATCGAGGAGGCAGTGCGCGCCCTGTGAACGAGGAGCGCGCGGCGGAGGTCCTGCGGCGCGTTCGCTCCGTTCCGGAGGGCTTCGTCACGACCTACGGCGATCTCTCGCCTGGCGCGCCGCGCTTCGCGGGCGCGGTGCTCGCCGAGTGCGATGAGCCGGACGTACCATGGCAGCGGATCGTGCGGGCGGACGGCTCGCTCGCCAAGGGCGCGCGCCAGCGCCGGCTGCTCGAGTCCGAGGGCGTTCCGTTCAGGGGCGAGCGCGTGGACATGCGCGCGGCCTGGTTTCCCGTCTAGGTCGTCAGCACGATCAAGACGTCGCAGGGCGCGCGATGCGACACCTTGTTCGGGATGCTCCCGAGCAGGCGTCCCGCGCCCCGCATGCCGCGGCTTCCCAGAACCACCAGGTCCGCGCCCTCCCGCTGGGCGATGGCGACGATCTCCGCGGCCGGCTCCCCCGTGATCACGTGCTGCTCGACCTCGAGGTCCCCGGCGCCGAGCCGCGCGAGCGCGCTGTCCAGGGCGACGTCCGCCTGAAAGTCGGGTCGACTCGAGGGGGCGGCCCGCCGCTCTCCCGGGGACGCCGACGACGGCCCCGGATCCGAGACCGTCACGACGTGCAGGGTGGCGCCCGCCAGCCGCGAGAGCTCGATCGCGCGGGCCAACGCGATCTCGGCGGTGGCGGAGCCATCGGTCCCGACGACGACAGTGCTGTAGATCGCTCCTCCTCCGCTCGAGTCAGGAAGGGACCGTAACCGGCGCCGGCGCCCCGGGCAAGGTGCCGCCCGGTGCGCCGTAGTAGAAATCGGCGCGTGCCGTTCGCGACCATCCTGTACGACGTGCGCGACAACGGCGTCGCGACGATCACGCTCAATCAGCCGGAAAAGCGCAACGCGCTCTCGAACCAGATGCTGAGCGAGCTGATCGAGGCGTTCGAGTCGGCCCGCGACGAGGAGCGGGTGCGCTGCGTGGTGCTGACCTCGTCCCACGACAGGGTCTTCTCGTCCGGCGCCTCGCTCGATCAGTTCGCGGCCGATCTCCCCCTCATACACAAGCACTTCGGGACCGAGCGCCTGCCGCGGCTCTTCAAGACGATCATGCAGCTCGGGAAGCCCACGATCTGCGCGGCCAACGGCCATGTGCTCGCCGGCGCGCTGGGGATGGCGCTGGCGTGCGACCTGATCGTGGCGAAGGACGGCGCCTCGTTCGGCACGCCCGAGATCAACGTGGGCGTGTTCCCGTTCATGATCATGGCCCTGATCTACCGCAACGTTCCGCGCAAGAAGACCAACGAGCTGCTCCTGCTCGGGGAGCGCATCTCGGCCGAGGAGGCGCGCGAGGCGGGGATCGTGAACCGGGTGGTGGCCGCCGACGAGTTCGACGCGGCCGTCGACGACTGGGCCAGGCAGCTCGCCGCCAAGTCGCCGGTTCTGATGAAGCTGGGGAAGGACGCGATGTACCGGCAGCTCGACATGCCCTTCGAGGACGCGCTCGAGTTCCTGCGCTCGCAGCTGTCGGTGGCCTTCACGACCGACGACATCCAAGAGGGCGTGCGCGCCTTCTTCGAGAAGCGCGACCCGCAGTGGACGGGCCGCTGATGGGCGTCTCGCTGGTGCTGCTGCGCTGCCGCACGTCGGACCGCACGCCGGGCGCAGGGCGCGGGGCGGAGACGCTCGCGCCGCTTGTGGGGAAGGCGCTGGGAGTCGAGCCGCGGGTCATCGGCAGCCCCGGCGATCCCCGGGCCAACGGCTACGAGCACGATCTGCGCGACTCGCGCGGATGCCTGCTCGAGGCCGGCGGCCAGGTGGACGACGCGCTCAGCGGCGGCAACGTCCCGCTCCTGCTCGCCGGCGACTGCTCGATCTGCCTGACCACCCTCCCGGCCGCCCTCCGGCACCATCCCGAGGCGCGCGTGCTGTGGCTCGATGCCCACGGGGACTACAACACGCCGGACACGACGGTGAGCGGCTTCCTGGGAGGGATGTGCCTGGCCGGCGCCTGCGGCGAGTGGGACGCCGGCCTGGCGGAGCCGGTGCCGCCCGATCGCGTGGTGCTCGCGGGAGTACGTGACCTCGACGACGGGGAGCGCGCGCTGCTCGAAGAGAGCCCTGCGACGGTGATCGGAGCCAGCACGGTCGAGACCCTCGTGGCGGTGAAGAACGCGCTCGACGGCGCGCCCGTGTTCGTACACCTCGACCTCGACGTGCTCGATCCCGAGCATTTCCCGGCGCAGTTCCCGGCTCCCGGGGGACTGCACCCGGACAAGCTCTACGACCTGCTGGACTCGGTAACCGAGGACTGCGAGCTCGTGGGCCTCGAGGTCACGGCGTTCGAGGCGCCGGAGGACGAAGAGGCCAGGGTGGCGGCGGCGGAGACGGCGATGCACGTGCTGCAGCCGTTGCTTGACGGCGTCGCCGGCCATCCTTCAAAGTAGGCAGTAGCACTTCCTACTTATGACCACCACCGAACGCGCCAGCGCCGACACCCTCGTCGACCGCCCCTCGCTTCGGTCGCTCGTGGAGGACCTCCACGAGCGGCGGGAGCGGGCGAGGCTGGGCGGGGGTGAGGAGAAGATCGCCCAGCAGCACGAGCGCAACAAGCTGACGGCCCGTGAGCGGCTGGCCCTCCTGATCGACGAGGGCACGTTCACCGAGCTCGGCATCCACGGGCGGCCGCACTTCTCGCAGCGGGCGATGGAGGGCAGGGAGGCCCCGGCCGACGGCGTGATCACGGGCTACGGGAAAGTCGACGGCCGGCTGGTGGCCGTGGCCGCCTACGACTTCACCGTGATGGCCGGCTCGATGGGGATGACCGGCGAGATGAAGGTCGCGCGCCTGCGCGAGCTCGCTCTCGGGAAGCGGATTCCGATGATCTGGCTGCTCGACTCGGCCGGGGCGCGCATTCAGGAGGCCGCCGGCTCGCTGTTCGCCGGCTCGGGCCACCTCTTCCGCGAAGAGGTCGTGATGAGCGGCGCGGTGCCGCAGATCGCGGCGCTGATGGGTCCGTGCGCGGCCGGCACGGCCTACATCCCCGGCCTCGCCGACTTCGTGCCGATGGTGAAGGGCCGCGGCTCGATGGCGCTGGCGGGGCCACACCTGACGAAGGCGGTGACGGGCGAGGACGTGACCCAGGAGGAGCTCGGCGGCTCGCGGATCCACACGCGCGTCTCCGGCGTGGGCGACCTCGAGGTGGCCTCCGACGAAGAGTGCATCAAGGCGATCAGGGACTACCTCTCATTCTTCCCGCAGAACTGCGAACAGCCGCCGCCGCGACGCGAGCCCAGCGATCCGGTCGACCGGAGGGAGGACGACCTGCTCGACATCCTGCCCGACTCTCCGCGCCACCCGTACGACATGTACGAGGTGATTCGCCGGATCGTGGACGACGGCGCCTGGTTCGACCTCAAGCCGCGCTGGGCGCGCACGATCATCACTGCGCTGGCGCGCATGGGCGGGCGGCCCGTCGGGATCGTCGCGAACCAGCCAAGGCACCTGGGGGGCATTCTCGAGAACGACTCCGCCGACAAGGCCGCCCGCTTCATCAACCTGTGCGATGCCTACGGCATCCCGCTGCTGTTCCTGATGGACGTGCCGGGCTTCATGGTCGGCACCAAGGTCGAGCAGGCCGGCATCATTCGGCACGGCGCCAAGATGCTCTACGCGGTATCGCGCGCGACGGTGCCGAAGGTGACGGTCGTGATTCGCAAGGCGTACGGCGCGGGCTACTACGTCATGTGCGGCAAGGCGTACGAGCCCGACCTGATCGTGGCCTGGCCGAGCGCCGAGATCTCCGTGATGGGCCCCGAGGGCGCCGTGAACATCATCTTCCGCAAGCAGATCGAGGCCTCCGAGGACCCCGACGCCACGCGTGCGCAGATGATCGAGGGGATCCGCGAGACGATCGATCCCTACGTGGCCGCCGGGAACGCGCTCATCGACGACATCATCGACCCGCGCGAGACGCGCCCCACGGTGATCCGGGCGCTCGAGATGGCGGAGACAAAGCGCGTCGCGCGGCCTCACAAGAGGCACGGCGTGATGCCGGTTTGAAGCCGATCTTCTTCGCCACGCCCGAGGAGTTCAGGGCCTGGCTCGAGGAGAACCACGAGACGGCCACCGAGCTCCTGGTCGGCTTCCACAAGAAGGGCTCGGGCAAGCCGAGCATCACCTGGCCGGAGTCGGTCGAGCAGGCGCTCTGCTTCGGCTGGATCGACGGCGTGCGCCGCAGCCTCGGCGACGAGAGCTACACGATCCGCTTCACCCCGCGCAAGCCGAGCAGTACGTGGAGCCGGGTGAACCTCGAGAAGGTCGAGGAGCTGGGTCGCCGCGGGCTGATGCGGCCCGCGGGGCTGCGGGCCTACGACGAACGCCGCGAGGCCAAGACCGGGATCTACTCGTACGAGCAGCGGGAGGCCGCGGAGCTGCCGGCGGAGTACGAGGAACGCCTGCGCGCCAACCCCGCGGCCTGGGAGTTCTGGACCGCGCGGCCGCCCTCGTATCGAAAGGCGGGGGTCTGGTGGGTCGTCAGCGCGAAGAGGGATGAGACGCGAGAGCGGCGGCTGAGAACCCTGATCGAGGATTCGGAGAACGGCCGCACGGTGGCGCCTCTGACGCCGCCGAGCAAGCGTTCATGACTCCGGGGTGGCGGCGTAGCCGCACTGTCTGGCCGGAGCGGGCACCCGCCCAAGGCCTATGCCCTCGGGCCGTCCGCGCTCGCGCCAGGCCACGGCTCGCGGCTCGACCCGCGCGGGGATCGGTACGACCCAGGCGCGGCGTCCCTTGGGGAGCCGCACGAGCGTCCCGTGCAGCTTGTCTCCGTCGGAGGTGATCACGCGCAGTGCCGACCGCCCCCTCGCCGGCGACATCACGGCGGCGAGCCGGGGACGGCAGGGAACGAGCAGCTCGATCCCGGCGAGCAGGCACGTCGACCCGCCGGCCTCCGGGCGCTTCCGCCCCGGCGCGGTGAGAGCCAGGCACAGGCCGGCGGGGTCGCCGCGCAGAACGAACGCGGCGCCACCGCGAGCGCGGCCGCGCAGAAGCGGGCGGGTGGCATCCTCGCTGCTCGTGGCGTACGCGGGGGACACGGTGGTGCGGGCCACGATGCGCCCGGCCGCGTCCAGCATCCGCACGTCCACGAGGCCGCTGAAGGGAAGCTGGCCAAGGAACACCTGGTAGGGGCCCGCCGACGACTTCGCCGGTTGCGTGGCGATCCGCACCGAAGCGCCGCCGATCGATTCGCTCAGCACGACCTCGGCCACTCCGGGCGCAACCACGCCGCCGACCGTATCGCCGCCTCGGGTCCCTCGCCCGGCAATGAGGGACTCCTCGGGCGTGCTCGGGGGAGGCCCGCAGGCCGGCTCCTGGAGGTTGGCCCGGTCGATGTCCGCACACAGTCGCGCGTCGCCTATCCGGCGCACCAGAAGCCGTGCCCGCGGATCGTTCGGCAGCGGGCCGGCGGCAACCCTCGCGGTCCCCACCGGGCGAGCGGGAGTCACGAGCGGAAGCCCGTAGACGCCGCGCACCGGGGCCGGCGGCAGCGACTCCGGCAGGCGGGCGAGGGCTCGCCGGCGGGCGTCCAGCACCAGGGTGCGGCGCACCGCGTCGTCGCGGCTGGGCGACCACGCGAACCAGCGCGCGCTGCTCCGGAGCTCCACGGGCAGGCGACGCGGGCGGACCCGCACCCGCCGTCCGTTGCCCAGGACGAAAACGACGGCCGCCGTCTGCCGCGTGGCGAACCCCCAGAGCAGGTAGCGCCGCCGCGCCGGTCCCGCGTCCGCGCCGAGCTCTTGGGTTGTGCCATCGAGGCTCCGCCAGAGGCTGGGCTCTCCGTCGAGGCATCGCGTCTCGCGATAGCCAGCGTGCCTGAGCACGAGGCAGGAGAGCTCTTCGGTGCGGCGCGGCGCGCCGGGCAACGGCGCGGGGGCGCGGTGGATGAGGCCCGACAGGCGCCAGGGCAGCCTGCCGTGCGACGCAGCGAGCGGCGCAGGCCCTCGTATGACCGGCAGGTCCGAGAGCTGGGCCCTGGCGCTCGGCGCGTCGAAGGCAGCGGCCGCCACCGCCAGCAGCAGCAGCGAAACCAGCGCGGCCATCAACCGTCCCATGCGGTGCATCTTCCCCCAAGCGGTCCGAACCACGCCCGCCTTGACCGTGCCCGGGCCAACAGTCAAAGTAGAAAGTAGGACTTCCTACTTTCGAGAAACCGGATGAGCCGCTTCGAGGACCCTTGCATCATCACCTGCTCGATCTCGGGCGCCGTCGCGAACCGTGACCAGTGTCCGGCGATCCCCTACACCCCCGAGGAGTACGCCGAGGAGGCGCGACGGGCCGTCGACGAAGGCTGCACGATGATCCACATCCACGCCCGAACCCCGGATGGGATCCCGAGCTTCGAGGTGGAGGACTTCCGTGCCATCACCGAGGCGATCCTGGGCGCCGTCGACGACGTCGTCGTCAACTACTCGACCGGGGCAATCGGCGTGCCGGTCGACAAGCGGGTCGCCTACCTGCGCGAGCTGCGCCCGGACGTGGCCGCGCTGAACATGAGCTCGATGAACTACGCGAAGTACTCGAGCAAGCGCAAGGACTTCGTCTTCAAGGCCGTGTTCGAGAACTCGTTCGACACGATCATCGAGTTCCTGACAGCAATGAACGCGGTCGGCATCAGGCCGGAGCACGAGTGCTTCGACTCGGGTCACGTCGCGAACCTCGACCCGCTGATCGACATGGGCCTGCTCGCCGAGCCGCTCCAGATCGAGTGCGTGATGGGGATAGGCGGGGGCATTCGGCCGACGCCCCGGAACCTCGCCCACATGGCCGACCAGATTCCCGGCGGCGCCGAGGGGCCGAACAACTGGGGAGTCATCGGCATCAGCCGCGAGCAGTGGCGGCTGGTGGCC
Organism: Thermoleophilaceae bacterium; assembly: GCA_036519295.1. Lineage (GTDB taxonomy): Bacteria > Actinomycetota > Thermoleophilia > Solirubrobacterales > Thermoleophilaceae > JACVRW01. Next base: position 24,625 of record DATDLN010000254.1, on the reverse strand, counting down.
GCGGCGGCGGCGCTCGGGGGAAACGTTCGCGTCGGCCTCGAAGACAACTTCTATCTGCCCGACGGCCAGATGGCGCGCTCCAACGGCGATCTGATCGCGAAGGCGCGCCAGATGGTGGAGGACGTGGGCCGCCGTCCCGCCACGGTGGACGAAGCCCGCGAGCTGCTCGGCGCGCCGCGTCGCGCACCGGCATGAGCGCGCTCTCGGACGTCAGGGTCCTCGACCTCTCCCGGCTGCTGCCCGGAGGATTCTGCTCGCTCCTGCTGGCGGACTTCGGCGCCGAGGTGCTAAAGGTCGAGGACACCGGAATGGGCGACTACGTCCGCTGGTCCGCCCCCGGCTACGAGGGTGCAGACGACTCGGCGGGGTCGGCGCTCTTCCTCGCGCTCAACCGCGGGAAGCGCTCCATCCGCCTCAACCTAAAGGACGAGGGCGGCCGCGCGGTGCTGCTCAGGCTGGTGCGCGAGCACGACGTGCTGCTCGAGTCGTTCCGACCCGGGGTGATGGACCGTCTCGGGGTCGGCTACGAGCGGCTGCGCGAGGAGAACCCGGGCCTCGTGTATTGCGCGGTGACGGGCTACGGCCAGGACGGCCCCTACACGGCCCGTTCCGGACACGACATGAACTACCTCGGGCTGAACGGGCTGCTCGGCCTCACCGGCGACGCCGGCGGCCCACCGGTGCAGAGCGCCGGCCAGATTGCCGACATCGGCGGCGGGGCGATGATGGCGGCGTTCGGCATCCTCGCCGCTCTCCGCGAGCGGGAGCGCAGCGGTCAGGGTCAGCTCGTGGACGTCTCGATGTTCGACGGCTCGCTGGCGTGGCTGGCGCTGGTGGCCGCGAAGTACCTCTGCGACGGCGAGAGCCCGGGGCGCGGCGATCTCGAGCTGGCCGGGCGGCTGATCTGCTACCGGCCCTACGCCTGCAAGGACGGCTGGGTGACGCTCGGTGCGCTAGAGCCGAAGTTCTGGCAGGCGTGGTGCCGCGGGGTCGGCCGCGAGGACCTGATCGAGAGGCAGTTCGAGGCCCCTGGTTCGGACGCACACGGCGAGGTCGAGCGGATCTTCCTGGAGCGGACGCGCGCGGAGTGGCACTCGTTCGCCGAGGACCACGACTGCTGCCTCGAGCCGGTGCTCGAGCTCGACGAGGCGCTCGATTCCGAACTGGCGCGGGCGCGGGAGATGATCGTCGAGCTGGACCAGCCGGGCGCCGACCGGGTGCGGCTGCTGGGCGTGCCGGTCAAACTCTCGCGCACGCCGGGAGCGCCCGCGGGACCGGGGCCGGCGCTCGGTGAGCACACCCGCGAGGTCCTCGCCGACCTCGGCTACGGCGAGGACGAGATCGACCTGTTGCTCGAGTCCGGCGCGGCCGCGGGACCGGCGACCGGTGCGCGCGGGAGCTTCATGGCGTGAGCGAGAACGGCCTCCTCAAGATGAAGGACCTGGCCCAGGCCAGCGGCGTGAGCGCGGGCACGATCAAGCACTACCTGCGCGAGGGGCTGCTGCCCGAGCCGGTCAAGACCTCGCGGAACATGGCCTACTACCCGGCCGAGTTCGTCGACCGAATCAGGCTGATCAAGCAGCTCCAGGAGGAGCGCTTCATGCCGCTGAAGGTGATCAAGTCGATGCTCGACGACGACCCCGAGCGGGCGCGCGCGCTCGTGGAGCTCGAGGACCGCATCCTCGAGCGGGCGCTCGCGGGCGAGCAGTCGCGGGTGTCGGCCGCGGAGCTTCGCCGCCGCTACGACGTGCCGCAGGAGGTGCTCGACCGTCTCGCCGAGCTCGAGGTCCTCACGCCGAACAGCCGCGGCTACGGGCCGCGCGACGTCGAGATCGTCGAGGCGATCAGCCGCTTCCGGGCCGGCGGCTACGACGAGCGGATCGGCTTCACCGTCTACGACACCCTGCGCTACAAGCGCGCCCTCGAGGAGCTGGTGAAGGAAGAGGTGCAGGTCCTCTTGGATCGCCTGGCGGGCGAAATGGATCCCGACCGAGCCGTCGAGCTGATCGCGGCCGGCTCCGAGCCCCTGAACGAGCTGATGGCGGCGCTGCACCAGAAGTCGCTGGTGGCGGAGCTCCGGCGTCAGCGGGCGGCGCGGGGGTAAGCGGCGCCGTCGTCTAGTTCCGCGGCCGTACCGGGCGCAGATACGGGCGCCGCCCCACGAACGCGAGGGTGCGGGCGAAGGAGTCGGGAGGCGCCGGCACGACGGCGTAGTCGGGATGCCGCACCCAGACCGGGAGGTATCGGACCCGAATCACGCGCGCGCCGCTCTGGTCCACCACCAGCCGGAGGAGCGCGATCAGCCCGTCCTGGGACTCGGTCGGGCAGCAGGCGCCCGACTGGTTCGAGACCAGGTTGCCCTCGCCGAAGACGACGATCTTTCCGTTCACCCGCCGGATCGGCTGGACCACGTGCACGTGCTGCCCGACGATCGCGGTCACGTCCGGGGAGCGGGTGAGCTTCCGCGCGAGCGACAGTTGCTGGGGCGAGGGGGCATGCTGGTACTCCGCGCCCCAGTGGAGGTTCACGATCACCGCGTCGGCGCCGCGGGCGCGCGCGGTGTGCGCGTCGGCCAGGATGCGGCGCGGGCCGGCCCAGTTGAGCGACCAGGGGTGCGGCACGAGCTGCCCGTTCGAGACCGCCGTGTACGAGAGGAAGGCGACGCGGGCTCCGCCGGCCTCGAGGATCGGAAAGCGCCTCCGGCCCCGCGGTGAGCTCGCGGTCCCATCGAACGCGATCCCGGCCCCGCGCAGCGCGCGGATCGTCGAGTCGATCCCCGGCTGGCCGCCGTCGAGAGAGTGGTTCGAAGCCGTGCTGCACGCGTCCCAGCCCGTCGCACGGATGGCGCGCACGAGGTCGGGCGGCGTGCGGAAGCTGGGGTAGCCGGCCGGCGGCCCGGCCACCAAGGGCGTCTCGACGTGGCAGAGCGCGAGGTCGGCGCCCTCGATCCAGCGGCGCACCGGCCGGAACATGGGCGCGAAGTCGTAGCGCTCCCCGCCGCCGTTCGCGAGCGCCTGCCCGGCCACGGGAGTGTGGATGAGGAAGTCGCCGCTGGCGGCGATCGTCAGACGGGTGGCCTCGGGCTGCGAGGCGGAAGGGGGCGCTCCGGGCGCGGGAAAGCCCGCAGCCATGAGCGCCGCGGCGGCAACCATCCGGAGCACGACGGCGAGGCTATCGTGCGGGCCGGTCTCACCAGCGCACGTCGTGCCACTCCATGACGCCGTGGGCGGACTCGAGCTCGAGTCCGCCGGGCAGCTCCCCGGCGAAGGCGCCGAACGGCTGCCGGTAGTGGCTGCGGAAGAGCAGGAGGTTCGTGTGGTCCTCCCTCTCACACCACGGGGCGAAGCGCATGCCGCCCACGCGAGACAGGTCGGCCGCGAACGGCTGCGGGGCCACCTCCTGGGGTTCGCCGTCCACCCATAGCGTCCGCTCGCTCCCGTCGCGAGCGTCGTGAACGCCCTCGACCAGGTTCCAGGCCACATGCTCGCCGCTGCGGGCCCGGCCCAGTCCGGCCGACCAGCGCCAGCACGTGTGGCGGGCGTGGTAGCCGGCGGAGTCGTCGATGAAGGCGAATGGGCCGTCGACCTCCCACACTTCGCCGAACGCGGCCACTCGCCCGCGCACTGGGACGCCCGCCTGCTTGCGGGTCCAGATGTAGCCGCGGCCGTGCCCGGACACAACCTCGACCCCGCCGCTCTCCTCGAGCTTCAGATCGATGGAGGGCTCGCGCCGAGCGACGAGGACACGTCCCGGTGCGAGGTCCAGCCCGATCCTACGGGCGCTCGTGCGCTCGAGCAGCGTTCCGTCCGGCAGCGCGACCGCCCACCAGCGCTGCGGAAGGCCGCCGACGTGCGCCTCGCCGACACACAGCATCAGGTCCGGGCGGTAGACCCCGACGTAGCGCCAGCGCTTCAGGGGGCGCCCGCGGCGCAGCAGCGGCATGGCCCCGGGCGGCAGCGGCAACCCGAGCTCGCGCGCCGCGGGACCGCGCACGGGGAGCGAACGCATCGCGGCCAGTACACTCCAGATTGACTGGTCAGTCAACGTGAGGGAAGGAGGCGGCCGTGCGCGCCGCTGCAGTTCAGCTCAGCTCGACCGAGGACAAGGACCGCAATCTCGACGCTGCGGATCGGCTCACGCGCGCGGCGGCCGCGGACGGCGCCGAGCTCGTCGTGCTCCCGGAGAAGTTCAACGTGCTCGGCACGCACGAGGACTTCGTGCGCGGGGCCGAGACGCTCGAGGGGCGCACGATCGGCTGGGCACGCGAGGTCGCGCGCGAGCTCGGTATCGACTTGGTCGCGGGCTCGATCTCGGAGCGGCGCGAGGGGCACGAGAAGCTCTCCAACACGAGCGTCCACGTGGGCCCCGACGGCGAGTTCATGGCCGTCTACCGGAAGATCCACATGTTCGATGTGGAGGTCGGCGGGCAGGTCTACCGCGAGTCCGAGTCCGAGGACCCCGGCGGCGAGATCGTGCTTTCCGAGACGGCCGGGGGCCTTCCGCTGGGGCTGACCGTCTGCTACGACCTCCGCTTCCCGGAGCTGTTCCGCATCCTGGCCGTGCAGGGTGCGCGCATCGTCACGCTGCCCGCCGCCTTCACCAAGGTCACGGGCCAGGCCCACTGGGACATCCTGATCCGCGCGCGGGCGATCGAGAACCAGGCGTTCATGGTCGCCGCCGACCAGATCGGCACCCATCCGCCGGACAGGGAGACCTTCGGCGGCTCGCTGATCGTCGACCCGTGGGGCGAGGTCCTGACGCGCGCCCCCGACGCCTCGGCCGGCCGCGCCGAGCCCTCCTTCGTGGCCGCCGATCTCGACCTCGCTCGCCAGGACGAGGTGCGCGAGAAGCTGCCGAGCCTCGCCAATCGGGTCGAGGCCGCATACCGGTGGCCCGAGGAGGCCCGCGTCTGATGGCAACCGCGCCGAAGGCCGGCGCCGTAGACAAGCGGCGGCTGATCCTGGACGCGGCGGTGCGGGTTTTCGCGCGGCGCGGGTTCCACCACTGCCGCGTGTCGGACGTGGCGGACGAGGCGGGCGTGGCCTACGGCCTCGTCTACCACTACTTCGAGTCGAAGGAGGAGATCCTCAACACCCTCTTCCTCGAGCGCTGGCAGATCATGCTCGACGCCATCGCCGAGATCGACTCCCGGGACCTCCCCGCGCGGGACAAGCTCTACTCGATCGCCGGGTTCATCATCGACTCCTACCGCCACGATCCCGACCTCATGAAGGTGATCATCGTCGAGGTCACTCGCGCGGCCAACTCGTTCGGCCGCCTCCACCTCGAGCGCATCCGGGAGGCCTACAGGGGAATCTCGGAGATCGTGGAGTCCGCGCGCGCCGACGGCTCGTTCAAGCCGGACATCCCGTCCGAGTTCGCCGCGATGTGCTTCTACGGCGCGATCGAGCAGCTTCTGACGAGCTGGATCTTCGAGGTCCTGCCCAGGACCGACGCGGAGTTCGAGCGCGCCAAGGAACTGGTGGTCGAGGCGATCTGCGGCGGGCTCGAGTCGGCGGGCACCGGCGCTCGCGCGACGTCTGCTTGAATCAGGCGCCAATGCAGAATCAACACGTCAAGCAGCTCATGTGGGCCGGCCTGCTTGCGGGAGTTGGAGCCCTCACCACCATCGTCGCCAACCGCATCGCCGAGCAGATCTGGGTGCGGGTCTTTAAGGAGGACCCGCCCACCGGCTGATGGCCGCCACCGACTCACCCGGAGGGGAGCCGGCCGCGGGCAAGGCCGCCACCGAAGGCATCAACCAGGGCGCCACGGCCTCGCGGCCCCTGGGCGAGTCGCCGGCGAGCGTGACGAGCGACGGGGACGCCTTCGACCAGCGGCCCGAGGCCTTCGTCGGCGCCGCCTTCATCGGCGGGTTTGCGCTGGCCATGATCCTGAAAAGAGTGGTCCGATGACCCCCGGCGACGGACTGCCTCCGAAGGACACGGCCGAGAAGTCGCTCGGCGACATCGTCACGGACGTCTCCGAGAAGGCGTCGCTCCTCGTCCGCGAGGAGATCGAGCTCGCGAAGGCCGAGGTCACGGACAAGTTCACCAAGCTGGGCACCGGCGCGGCCATCGCCGGCGCCGCGGCGGTGTTCCTCATCTTCGCGATCACGATGTTCTTCCACGGCCTGGCGTGGCTCATCGACGATCTGTTCGACTGGAACTCGATCTGGCCCGGATTCATGATCGTGTTCGCCCTGCTCACCGTGCTGGCGATCATCTCTGCGCTCGTTGCACGCCGTCTGTTCGAGCGCGGCGCGCCGCCCACGCCCGATATGGCGATCGAGGAGGCCAAGCGCACGCGCGCGGAGCTCGAGGCGCAGACGATCCACCGCGACCAGTTGGAGCGGTCGCTCGAGCGGGGTGAGGAGGCGAAGAGCTGATGGGAACCGCCGACGCGCGCAGTCCGGAGATGATCCGCCAGTCGATCGAGGAGACCCGCCGCGAGCTGGCCTTCTCGGTGAACGATCTGCGCTCGAAGGTGGCGGAGATCACCGACTGGCGCGGCCAGCTGAGGCGAAACCGCAAGGCGGCCCTGATCGGCGCCGCGGTCGCCGGTTTCGTGATCGGCGGCGGCGTGGCCGCCAGCCTCTCGCTCCTGTCCGGCCGCCGCTGAGCGTGGATCCACCGCCCTGACGGCGTTTCCTCACCGGACTGCCTTCGCCAGGCGCCACCGGCTCGCTCGCGAGGGCTTTACCCTCGCTCCGCTTGCCGTCGACGCCTGGCTCGGCCTCCGGCGCGGAAACGCTCGCCAGTCCGGTGGATCCACGCTGACCTCGCTAGAGTGCCCGCGTTGCCCATCCCGCAACCGCTAGGGGGAACCGAATGAAGTTGATCGGAGTCGGCTTCGGCCGCAGTGGCACGATGTCGCTCAAGGCCGCTCTCGAGGAGCTCGGGGCGGATCCGTGCTTCCACATGATCGACCTGATCATGGGCGAGAACAAGGAGCGCGACCTGGCGTACTGGGTCAAGATCGCGGGCAGGGAGCCCGTCGACTGGCACGAGGTCTTCGAGCCATGGCAGGCCACGGTCGACTGGCCGGCCTGCTCGCGCTGGGAGGAGCTGATCGAGGTCTTTCCGGACGTGCCGGTGCTGCTGAACTACCGCGACTTCGACGGTTTCTACGAGAGCTGCAAGAACACGATCCTCGCGGTCAAGGAGGCGGCCCTCGCGGGCGAGATCGAGGAGGACGGCTCGAACCGCGATCTGCCGGCGCCGGAGCTGTGGGAGGCGATCGAGAAGCTGATCTGGCAGGGGGACTTCCAGGGTCGCTTCCAGGACAAGGACTGGATGCGCCAGATGTACGCGGATCGCATCGAGACGATCAAGTCCAGGGTGCCCGAGGAGCGCCTGATCGTGTGGGAGCTCGGCGTCGACGGGTGGGAGCCGCTTGCCGATGCGCTCGGGGTGGAGGCGCCCGACAAGCCGTTCCCGCGCCTGCACGACACCAACGAATTCCGCACCGAGTTCGGGCTGCCGGCACTCGCCTAACGCCGCGGCCGGAGGTTGGCCACGATCAGCGCCACGATCGTGACGAGATAGATCTGGGCCGAGGAGCGCCTCGGCCACGGCCAGCATCCGGCCTACGTCGGGCGCCGCGGTGAGATCCCCGTAGCCGGTGGTCGAAAGCGTTATGTAGCTGAAGTAGAGGAAGTCGGAGCGGCCGGCGTCGCCGACCTCGGCGAAGAAGTTGCCGTCGTCGACGGCATTGATCGCCCCGTAGAGGAACGAGAAGAACATCCCGGCCAGCAGGTAGATCGCGAGGACGCCGGAGAGCGTGTAAAGCGTGACCGCCGCTCCGTACGCACGTTCCGGACGATGGCCCCGGCGATGACCAACGGCGCAATGGCGACGAGCAGCCCGTTGGCGATCGCCCCGAGCAGGACCGGCACCGAGCCCGTGACGGCGAGGTACACCCCCGCCACGGCTGCCACCAGCACGGCCGCCGCCGCGGCCGCGCGGGCAACCAGGCGCTCAGCGCGTCGGCCCATACGGCGGCCAGCAGGGTGCCGGCGCCCAGAAGAATCGTCACGAACCGCACCCAGGCGTCGTCCGGCGCCGCCACCTGGAAGCAGGCGTATCCGAGCACGAGCACGAGAACGAACCCGAACCGATGGGCGCGAGCTCGCCGCCCCGGCTGCGGGCGACGCGGCATCCCCGCCGCCGGGCCGCGGCCTTCCATGGCCAGTCATTCCGGGCCAGGGCTGGCATTCCTGCCGACAGGAGCTGCGGTCGACGATCTCTTCACGCGACTCTTCGCCGAGCCGTTTTCGCCGTAGTGACGGCGGTGCAGGAACGCGGCAACTCCACCCGCCGGGATCGGCAGCCAGAACGAGACGATGCGGTAGGCGAGCGTCGCCACGACCGAGGCCGCCGCCCCGACGCCGGCCAGCGCCAGGGTTCCCGTCAGTCCCGCCTCCACGAATCCGAGTCCGCCCGGGGTAAGTGGAAGCGTGCCGAGGAGCTGGGCGGCGAAGAAGGCGAGCAGCACGAGCGAGGCGCGCGGGTGCGCGCCCACGGCGTAGAGAGCCGCGAGCAGGGTCAGGTAGTCGAGCACCCAACGCCCGGCGGCGCCGAGGAGCGCCTCCCACCACTGGCGCCCCAGGACGTCGAGGACCACGTCGCGCTCGCGGATCAGACGCTCGGCCACGCCCGTGAGCGGGGGGCGCCGCCGGAGGACCCGGTTGCGCACGCTCTGCGCCGCGCCCCCGATCACCTCGAGCGGGCGGTCCCAAACGATGCAGGCGGCCCCGAGGGCGAAGAGCGCGACGAAGACGACGGCGCCGGCGATCGCGGCGTGGACAAGCTCGGGATTTACTCCGGCGCCGCTGACGATCGCGGGCACGGCCAGGAGCGGCAGCGTGAGCAGCGTGCCGAACACGAGCAGCGACGATGCGGTCATGCCCGACGCCGCGGCCGCGCCCGGCACGCCCGCTCGCACCAGCATGGCGTACTGCATCGCGCCGGCGGCCGCCACGCCGCCCGGGACGATGCGCCCGAACGCGTTCGAGGCGAGCTGGGAGGTGATCACCGGGCCCCAGCGCCGAATGCGAATCGACAGGCGCTGCACCGCCCACATGCAGGCGTAGCTCCCCACCTGTAGGGCGATCATGGCCACGAACCAGAGTGGATTGATGTCGTCGAGCTGGTCGAAGGCGCCGAACACCTCGAGCAGCGCCGGCGCCAGCAGGTACAGCGAAACGGCGGTGACGACCAGCAGCAGTCCGTGGCGAGCGATCGTGACCGGCGCCATGTAGCAGAGGCTACGCGGGCGCGGGACCGACCGCGGGTGGCGGCTCGGAGGGTGGCGGCTCCTCAGGCGGCTCCGCCGGCGGCGGAGGCTCGTCCGGCGGCTCGGTCTTGATGCTCATGGTGCGAATGTCGACGTACTCGCGGAACAGGATCTGGATCGACGCCGCGACCGGAATCGCCACCAGCGCTCCGAGCACCCCGAGCAGGGTCGCCCCGAACAGAACCGACACGATCGTGATGAAGGGCTGGACGTTGACCGTGCGCTTCTGGATCTGCGGCTGGATCACGTGGTTCTCGAACTGCTGGTAGACGATCGCCCAGATCACCCAGATGATCGTTGCGGTCGGGAAGTTCTCGAACAGGGTCACGATCGCGATCAGGACGGCGGCGATCGTGGCCCCCACGAGCGGGAGCAGCGAGAACAGGCCGGCGATCACGGCCAGCGGAGCGCGGAACGGCACGCCGAGGATCAGCAGCACGATGTAGGTGGCCACCCCCGCAATCAGGGCAATGGTCAGCGCCCCCGCCACATAACCTCCGACGGCCCCGGCCATCCGGTCGAGCGACCGGCGCAGCCGTTCTCGCTGCTCCGGTGGTCGACTTGCGATGATGCGGTCCGTCCAGGTGCGCCCATTCGCGAGCAGGAAGGCTGTCAGCACCAGGATCGTGATCAGCGCGAACAGCGAGTTGACGATGCCCAAGCCGACGTCACGGAGCGTTCCGGCCGCGCCGCCCAGGCGGTCGGGGAGCTTCTTCGCCTCCTCCTCGAGCTTGCTCGTGATGTCGTAGTCCTTGTTGATCTCGCGAAGCCGCCGGTTGTCCTCCACGAAGTCGGTCACGTCGCGCGCGTAGTGCGGGACGTTGTCGGCGAACTTCGTGCCCTCGGTGATGATCGTCGGGACGATGAGCGCGATCAGCAGGATCGGCACGCCGAGGAGGCCGAGGTACACGATGGTCACGGCGAAGCCGCGCCGCATCCGCCGAGCGAGCCAGTTCACCGGGGGCGACAGCGCAGCGGCCAGGAAGATCGAGATCAGGATCCACGAGAGAGGCTTGCGCACCCGGTAGATGAGGTAGAGGCAGATCGCAACGGCGACCACGATCAGCACGATGCGAACGACCTCTCTGGCGGAGGGCACCATCAGAGCGGTATTCGCCCCGCTCGCGGCGGCTCCTACCCCAGAAAGCGGGTGGGAAGGGCGCCTACCCCGAGCAGGCCGGGTCCCGTGTGGGCGGCGAGCACGGGACCGATCTCGCTGACGATGGTCGGCTCGCAGCCGAATATGTCGTAGCAGCGCTCGACCAGTCGCGCGCAGGTGTCGGGCGCGGCGATGTGCTGCGCAGACCAGCCGTCGGCGCCCGCCTCGTGGCGCTGGCGGGCGTAATCGACCATGCGCTCGAATGCCCTGGTCGACGTCCGTACGCGCTCCACCGGGGTCATCTCGTTGTCCACCGTGAGGATCGGCTTGACCTTCAGGGTCGAGCCGATCCAGGCGCTCGCCGCGCCGATGCGCCCCCCGCGCTTGAGGAACTCGAGCGTGTCGATCGCGAACCACATCTTTAGCTCCCGGCGCGCCTCGGCCACCCGCTCCGCGACCTCGGAAGCGCTCGCGCCGTCCGACACCGCCTTCGCCGCGGCCAGAGCCATCAGGCCGAGGCCGCCCGCGGCGGTGGTGGAGTCGACCACCACGACGCGCTCGCCGCCTCCGCCGTTCCGCTCGAGAGCCTCCTTCGCCTGGCGCGCCGCCTCGGGCGTGCCCGACAGCCCGCCGGAGATGTGAACCGACACGACCTCCCCGCCGTCGGCGAGGAGCGGCTCGAACGCGGCGGTGAAGTCGCCCACGGACGGCTGCGAGGTCGTGGGCAGCTTCGCCGCCGTCCGCAGCTCCTCGAAGAAGGCGGGGTAGTCGGTGATCTCCACCTCCGGCACCGGGCGGTCGCCTCCAAACACCACGTACAGCGGGACGACGTGGATGCCGTGGCGCTCGATCAGCTCCGGCGGCAGGTAGGACGTGCTGTCGGTCACCACCGAGACGCGGCCCATGCGGGCGGCAGCCTACCCGGTCGCGGGTTAGACTCGCCCCTGAGGTGGAAGCGAGGCAGCGCATCGAATTGCGCCTCGACGAGCGGCTGCAGGAGCTGCTCCGCATCCGCGCAGCGATGCGCGCCTCGAGCGCGGGGATGCGCGACTCGGAGCTCGCTCACGTCGACAACCACCCGGGCGACACGGCGGGCGACCTGCTCGAGGAGGAGATCGAACAGACCGAGGAGATCTTCCTCGAGGAGGGCGAGCGCCGGATAGCCGAGGCGCGCCGCGCACTGGCCGAGGGCAGCTACGGCATCTGCAGGGACTGCGGCTGCGAGATTCCTCCGGCGCGGCTCGAGGCGGCGCCGGAGGCCGTGCGCTGCGTGGATTGCCAGCGCCTCTTCGAGGGCCGCCACCGCCAGCAGACGCGCGTGTAGTTGGCAAGGGTTCTCGTCACAGGCGCGACCGGCTTCATCGGCTCACACGTCGCCCGGCTGGCGCTCGAGCGCGGCGACGACGTGCGCCTGGCCATCGAGGATGGATCGCCGGACACGGCGATCGCCGATCTCGACTGCGAGCGCCTGCGATGCGACATACGAGACCGCCGCAGCGTGCGGCGCGTCCTCAAGGGCAACGAGCGCGTCTTCCACTGCGCCGGCCTGACGTCGGTGCGCCGGCAGGACAGGGAGCGCCTGTTCGAAGTGAACGTGGGGGGCACGAAGGTCGTAATGGAGGAGTGCCTTCGCGCCGGTGTGGAGCGGGTGATCTACACGTCGAGCGCGGCGGTGGTCGGCCCTGCCGAGGAGGGCAAGACAGCCGACGAGGGTCAGCTCTTCACCGCCGGCCATCTCGACATCCCCTACGTCAACTCGGTGCACGAGGCCGAGCTCGAGGCCATGCGAGTGGCCGCGCAGGGATTGCCGCTCGTGTGCGTCAACCCGGCCGTGTGCTTCGGGGCGGGGGACGTGCAGTTGGCCTCCACGCGCCTGGTGCGGAGCTTCCTGCTCGGCCGCGTACCCCTCTACACGGACGGTGCCGCGAGCATCGTCGACGTCCGCGACGTCGCCGAGGGGCACATGCTCGCGGACGCGCGCGGCGAGGTCGGCGAGCGTTACATCCTCGGTGGGCGCAACTTCACCTTCGACCGCCTGTTTGCCGACCTTGGCCGCCTGTCGGGAGTGGAACCGCCGGTGAAGTTGCCGGCACGCGCAGCGGCGGCAGCCGCCGCCGTGCTCGCAGCGGGTGGGTGGAACTGGCCCCTGGGGCCGTCGGAGGTCCGCGCCGCCACCCAGCGCTGGACCTACAGCTCCGCCAAGGCACGGCGCGAGCTGGGCTGGAGGACGCGCCCTCACGAGGAGACGCTCGAGGCAACGGTCGGGTGGCACCTGGAGCGCGAGCATGAGCGCATCGCGCGGAGCAGGCGCTCCCAGCAGATCCAGTACCGCGTCGCCGGCGCGGCGCTCGGGGCGGTCGACGAGGCCCTCAGCCTGCTGCGCCGCGCGAGCCCGCTGACGTGACCACCCTCTACCGCTGCAAGGCGCCCACGGACCTGGTGTGCCGCTGCGGTAAGGTCGCGCGCAGGCTACGTTCGATGGGCATCGTGTTCGAGGAGGTCAGGGTTCCGTTCCTGAAGCGGGATCGCCCGGAGGTCGAGGAGTTGACAGGGCAGCGCTGGGTACCCGTCCTCGTACACGGAGACGAAGTGATTCACGACTCGCATCGCATCCTGGAGCACCTCGATTGGCTGGACAAGGAAAACAGGTAGGTCGCGGGCGTCGCGCCTGGAGCGGCGCACGCCGGATGTGGCCGTACGTGCTCATGGCGTGGGAGCGCTGGCAGGCGCTCCCGGATGACGAGAAGGAGCGCTACAAGCGCAGGGCGCGGGAGTATGCGGAGCGCGGGCGCGAGTACGCCGAGCGCGGGCGCAAGGCCATCCCGCGCCGTCGGCGTCGCGAGCGTTAGCCGAGGCGGTTCTCGAGTCCGATCGGGCGCTTCTGGGGCTGGGGCTGCTCCTGCTCGACCTCGGGGGCCTGGGGCTGCTCCACGCCGAGAAGCTGCGCCAGCTCGCCGGACTCGAACATCTCGAGGACGATGTCCGAGCCGCCCACCAGCTCGCCGTTCACGAACAGCTGGGGGATGGTCGGCCAGCCGGACAGGCCGGAGAGCTCCTCGCGGATGCGCGGATCGGGCAGGATGTCGAGCGCCGAGTACTGCACCCCGAGCGCGTTCAGACACCCGGAGGCGCGCGCCGAGAAGCCGCATGCCGGCTCGTGTGGCGTGCCCTTCATGAAGAGCATCACCCTGTTCTCCTGGATCGCGTTCTCGAGGAATGCGCGTATCTCATCGTTCGTCATCGTCCGTCTCCCGGAGTCGAGGTCTTGATCGAGAGCGCGTGAATTGGGCCGCCGACCTCGGCGCCGAACACGTCGTAGATCAGCTTGTGCTGCTGGATGCGGGACAGGCCCGTGAATCTGTCCGAGACCACTTCCGCCCGGAAGTGGTCGCCGCCGCCGGTCAGGTCCTCCACTGCTACCCGTGCTCCCGGCAGCGCCCGCTCGATGCGCTCCTTCAGATCGTCTGCGGTTGGCATCCGATCCCTCAGGGTATCGACGGAGCCGCCGATACAATGTGTGCCGATGGTCATTCTCACCGACATCGCCGCCGAGAAGGTTCGGGAGTTCATCAACGGGCAGAACGCGCAGGGCGACGCCGTCGGCCTCCGGGTCGGCGTTCGCGGCGGCGGCTGCTCCGGCTTCCAGTACGCGCTTGCGCTCGATGAGGAGCGCGACGACGACCACGTATTCGACTCGTCCGGAATCCGCGTCCTCGTGGACCCCGCGAGCCTCCGCTACGTGGAGGGCTCCACGGTGGACTTCACGGAGAGCTTCATGGGCTCGGGCTTCGAGGTCTCGAACCCGAACGTGGTCTCCTCCTGCGGCTGCGGCTCGTCCTTCCGCGTTGCGGAGGAAGAGCCCTCCTGCGGCGCGTCAGTTTGACCTCCGGGCGGCCGCACCCGGGCCGCCGGGAGAATCCGGAGCCGGGCGCCGCACCGGCGTTGATTGGGCTGGGTAAAGCGAAAGCTCGAACGGGTCGCTCGCGCTACACGGGCGTCTGGTCGAGCGAACGCCACAGGTAGAGCGACGCCAGCGAACGGTTCGGCCGCCAGGGCTCCGCGATCCGTTCCAGCTCGGCCGCGTCAGGCAGATCGTCGAGCCCGTACTGGTCCTGAACCGCCCGCCTGATTCCAAGATCGCCGACCGGTAGTACGTCCGGGCGGCCCAGGTGGAAGATGAGGAACATCTGCACGCTCCAGGGACCCAGGCCCTTGATCTGGGTGAGTCGCGCGGCCACGTCGTCATCGGGCAGCTCGGCGATCCGTTCGAGGTCGAGCTCGCCGTCCTCCACGTGCTCGGCGAGGTCGCGGAGGTACGCGACCTTTGCCCGCGACAGGCCGACCTCGCGCAGCTTCTCGGGATCGGTCTCGAGCAGCTGGCGCGGCGTAGGGGTGTGATCGTCGAAGAGCCCGACGAGGCGCCCGAAGATCGCGCGCGCCGACCTGGTGGAGAGCTGCTGGCCGACTATCGAGCGCACCAGCGCACCGTAGGCGTCGCCGGGTCGGCGGCCGCGGCGGGCCAGCACGCCGTCTGGGCTCCCGTAGCGTTCGATGAGGTTTCCGATCACGGGGTCGGACGCGGCCAGGCGCGCGAGCGTGTCGGGATCCCGCCTCACGCGGCCACCCGGGAGTGGAAGGGCCGCTCCAGCGCGCCCAGCTCCGTCGAGGGCGGGTCGTCGAACAGCCACTCGCGCGCGATCAGGTGCCAGTTGGCCGTGGCCTCCAGCTGGCCGAGGACACCCAGGGTGAGCGCCTCCATGCGGCGCCCGAGCATGGCCTGCGGCGGCATCGTCTCGCGCCGCATCAGCTGCCAGTGGCGGGAGCGCGGGTCGCCGAAGTCGATCAGCACGCGGGCGACGAGCTCGCGGGTGATCGTCACCTCGCGGTCCTCCATGTACCAGGCGGTGACGTCGTGGAAGTGCTCGAACACGGCCTCAGGTGTCACCCGCTCGTCGGCCGGATCGAAGAAGCCCATCGCGCCCAGGCGCCGGTGGAGCTCGACCGCGTTGCCCTCCATGGCGGCCCGGATCGCGCGGACCTCGGCGTCGAGGTCCTCGCGCGAGACGCGCTTGGTCATGCCGAAGTCCATGAACGCCACGCGGTCATCGCGCATCAGCCGGTAGTTGCCCGGATGCGGGTCGCCCGAGAAGTGGCCGTTGCGGTAGAGCGAGCCGAAGAAGAAGCGGAAGACGATCTCGCCGAAGCGGTCGCGGACCGTCCGATCCATCGCCTTCACCTCCTCGAAGCCCCGGCCGTCGACCCACTCGGTCACCAACACGTGCTCGGAGCAGAGCTCGGTCACGACGGGGGGCACGTAGATGAAGGGGTGGCCGCGCCAGGTGCGGGCGAAGGCGCGGTGCTGCTGCGCCTCGTGCTCGTAGTCGAGCTCGTCCGTCAGGCGCTCGCGGATCTCGCGAGTCATGGCCTTGGCGTCCATGCCGGGCGCGATGCGCTTGGCCACGCGCATGATCAGGCCCAGGTTCTGGAGGTCGGCCCGCACGGCCTGGGCCACGCCGGGGTACTGCACCTTCACGGCCACCTCGCGGCCGTCGTCGAGGCGCGCCCGGTAGACCTGGCCGATCGAGGCGGCCGCCACCGCCTCCGTGCCGAACTCCGCGAAGGCGCTCTCGAGCGGCTCCCCGAGGTCGTCCTCCATCACCTTGCGCATCCTTTCGAACGGCACGCGGGGAGCCGCCTCGCGCAGCTCGGCGAGCTTCGCCTGGACGCGCTCCTGGAACTCGGGCGGGAAAGCGCCCGTGTCGACGAAGGAGGCCACCTGACCTACCTTCATCGCCGCACCCTTCATCTGCCCGAGCACCTCGAAGATCTGCTCGGCGGCCTGAAGCTGGCGGCGCTCGGCTGCGCTGCGCCGACCCTCCGCGGAGCGGGTCAGGTTGGCAGCCTTGGTCGCGTACCCGCGAGCGGTCTGGCCGCCGGCGAGCCGGCCGACCTTCGCGGCCCGGCGGACGCGCCCTGTGGGGAGCTGCTTCGCCATTCGACTCACTCTACGCGTAGGCTTCTGGCCCGCCGATGCGCCTGGTTAGCTTCGACACGCCCGCCGGCCCGCTGGCAGCGCTCTTGCGCGACGGGCGCGTGTACGACATCTGGGGGGAGGCATTCGCCGGCGTCCCGCATGAGGAGCGCACCATCCTGGCGCTTCTCCAGGGAGGTCTGCTCCCGGAGGTGACCGCTGTGGAGGACGACGGCGTGCCGGTGGAGGCCGTCGATCTGCTGCCCCCGATCGGGCGCCCGGAGAAGATCATCTGCATCGGGCTTAACTACCGCGCACACGCCGAGGAGGGGGGCCACGACCCGCCGGGGACGCCGACCTTCTTCGCCAAGTGGACGAACGCGCTGGCTCCTCCCGGCGGCACGGTGAAGCTCCCCGAGTGGAGCGAGAAGGTCGACTACGAGGCCGAGGTGGCGTTCGTGATCGGGGAGCGGGCGAAGGACGTGTCCGAGGCGGACGCGATGGACCACGTAGCCGGCTACACGCTGCTGAACGACCTCTCGGCGCGCGACTACCAGTTCAAGACGCCGCAGTGGATGCCGGGCAAGGTCTTCGACGGGGCCGCTCCCTGCGGTCCGGCGCTCGTGACGCCGGACGAGGCCGGACCCCACGACGCGATCGAGATCGAGCTGACGCTGAACGGCGAGCGGATGCAAAAGAGCTCGACCGCCGACCTCATCCACTCCGTGCCGGCGCTGGTGGCCTATCTGTCGCAGCTGATGACGCTCGAGCCCGGCGACGTGATCTCCACGGGGACCCCGGCAGGGGTCGGCAGCGGGCGCGATCCGAAGGTCTGGCTGAAGCCCGGCGACGAGGTCGTGGTCAGTTCGCCGCAGCTCGGCGCGCTCGAGACGCGGCTCGCTTAGCGCCGGCGGCAGCCCTCGGAGGCCGGCTTAGGGAGTTTCGGGCTCCGACCCGGGCGGGATCACCGTGCCCTGCCCGCGGCGGCGCCGTCGGACTCCCGCCGCGATGACGCCGAGCAGGCCCAGGCCGGCCGCGGCGGTCACGATCCACGGCCACGCCGGGGAATCCGAGGAGGTCGAGGAGGCCGGATTCGCCGGCGGCTCCACCACCTCGTCCACGCGCGCCGCGGCCGCGGTGCCGGGCGCCGGGGTCTCTAGGCCGCGCAGGTCGGCGGCCGGGCGCGGCTCGAGCCCGCGGGTCACCTGTCGCCAGGCACGCTGCCCGCGCTCGAGCATCGGCATCCAGGCGAAGGCTCCGTCCGGCCGGCTCCGGATGTAGCCGCCGCTCGGCACCACCGCCAGCGTGAAGCTCTCGCGATGGCCGTCGGCGGCGATGAAGAGCGTGGCCCGGTACCAGGGCGCGCCGGACTGCGGCGGCGGGCCGGGCGGTCCACCCTCGCTCATCGCGACCAGCAGGCCCCGGTCCTTCACCTCCACGCAGTCCGAGGCGCCGCAGACCTTCGCCTTGACCGGCTCCTTGGCCGCGGCGGCTCCCGCGATCACGCACGACAGCGCCATTACCAGCCCCACGACGATAGGACGCCGCATATCACGCTCCCTTCCGATAGCCCGATGTCGCATGTACAACCGCCGCGGCGCGGGGGTTCCCGAGGGCTCAGAGATGAAAGCGCCGATGGTGCGGCTCGCCCGCCGCCGGCGCCGAGCGCACGTAGAGCCACGTCAGGAGCGTGCCCAGTGCAAGGACGCCGGCCAGCAGCCAGGCGGCGCCCGCCAGGCCGTCGGCGAAGGCCACGTCGAACGAGGTGCCATCGCGCCTCTGCTCGAGCTCGATGTGCTGGAAGATCGCGCCGCCCGCGGCCAGGAGGATGGCTCCCGCGAGCGTGCGATTCATCGCCAGTACGCCCGAGGCGACGCCCGCCTTCTCGGGCGGCAGCGCCGCCATCGCCGCCGCCGACATCGTGGCGAAGACCAACCCCAGGGCGACGCCGAACAGCAGCAGCCCGGGAAGCATTCCGACGTAGCCGATGCCGCCTTCCGCACGGGTGAGGACCAGCATCCCCACCGTCGCGCAGGCCATGCCGAAGGTCATGAGGGTGCGGGCCCCCACGCGCGCACCCAGTCGGCCCGCGAAGGGCGAGATCGCGACCATAGGCGCGGTGACCGGCAAGACGAGCAGGCCGCTCAGAAGGACCGAGTGGTCAAGGACCAGCTGGATGTACTGAGGCAGGTAGAACATCAGCGCCCAGTACGAGCCGACCAGCGCGAACGCCGCCGCGGTGGCGCCGAGGTAGGGACCGCTTCGGAAGAGCGAGAAGTTCACCATCGGCGCGCTGACGTGATGTTCGACGACCCAGAACACGGCCAGCAGCCCGAGGCCCGCCGCGAGGGTGCCGAGCGTGGCCGCAGAGCCCCAGCCCCACTGCTTGCCCTGAACGAGCGCGAGCACGACCGCGGTTAGCCCCAGAGTCAGCGTCAGGAGGCCGGGGACGTCGAGGCGCGTCCCGGCCGTCTCATCGCGCGACTCCGGCGCGGCGATGGCCATGATCGCCAGCGCCAGTGCGGCGAAGGGAACGACGAGCCAGAAGATGAGACGCCAGCTGACGAGCTCGACCGCGATGCCTCCCACCAGCGGCCCGATGGCTAGGGCGATCGCCGAGACGGCCGCCCAGATGCCCACGGCGCGCGGACGCTCCTCCGGAGAGAAAGCGAGGTTCGCGATCGCGAGGGAGAGCGCGAGCAAGGCGGCGCCGCCGGCGCCCTGCACGACGCGACCGCCGATCAGCTGGGCGACCGATCCGGCGGTGGCGGAGATCACGGATCCGGCGGCGAAGCCGAGCAGGCCGAGCTGGAAGATCCGCTTCCGGCCGAGCATGTCGCCGAGCCGGCCGAAAGTGATGACGAGCGCCGCCATCGTCAGCAGGTAGACGTTCTGCACCCATTGAAGGCCGGAGGTGGAGGCCCCCAGCTCGAGCCGGATCGACGTCAGCGCGAGCGGGAGCGTTGTCGAGTCCAGCATCAGGATGAAGAGGCCCGTGGAGGCGCCGGTAAGGACCCACCAGCGCCGCGTGTCCTCTCCGACAAAGCCTGGGGCGCTCACGCAGGCGCCTCGATCTCGACGGGGCGCCCGATTGCCTCGGCGAGCAGGTCGGAGTTGCGGCGTGCCGCCCAGATGCCCACCGTCGGGTCCCCGCGCGCGTCGGTCTCGGCCTCGAGCGAGACCGTGCCGTCGGCGCTGCCCACGTGTACGGCTCGGACGGAGCCGTCGCGGCTCCGCTCCAGCTGCTCGGCGAGCCGGATCACCCCGCACAGGAGGCGGAGACGCGCGGCGTCTCCCTTCTCCTCGAGGTCGCCGAGCTCGGAGGCGTCCGGGTTGCCCTTGCGGTGGTAGCGGGCTATCAGCCCGATCAGCACGAGCTCCCGCGGTGTGAAGCCCGGCAGGCCCGCACTGAGGATCAGGTAGTGCGAGTGACGGTGGTGGTCGTCGTAGTCGATCGCCGTGCCGATGTCGTGCAGCACGCAGGCGGCCCACAGCAGCTCGCGCTCCTTCGCCCCGAGGTCGTGCAGGCCGGCCGCCCCCAGCCCGTCGAACATCGCGAGCGAAAGAGCGGCCACGTGGCCCGTGTGGTCGGGATCGACGGTGAAGCGGTGGGCGAGGTTCTCCACCGACGCGCGGCGCACGGCCTCGAACAGCTCGCCCTCGCCCAGCAGGCGCTCGAAGAAGATTCCCTCGCGCAGGCCGGCCTCGGTCACCTCCAGCTCGTCGAAGTCCCCGGCGTCGAGCGCGGCGGCGAGCACGAGCGCGCCCCCCAGGATCACGTCGCCGCGATCGGGCTTGATGCCGGCCACGCCGCCGCGCTTCGAGGCGGGCCTCGCGGCGAGGAGCTCGATCAGCTCCTCGAGCGCCTCGCGCGTGATGGTGAATCCCTGCACGTCGATGTCCGGCAGCTCGAGCCGCTTCATGGCTGCGGCGGCCAGGTTGCGGATCGTCCCGCCGATGCCGACGAGAGGCCCGCCGCCGGTCCACCAGCCGAGGGCGTCGAGCTCCTCCGCCACGTGCCGCCGCAGCGCCTTCATTCCCTTGGCGGTGGCCTTCTCTCCGGGCAGGAACTCCTCGCTGACGCTCACCGATCCGAGCGGCAGCGATTCGGCATTCGTAAGCCCGCGCCCCGCGATCCGCAGCGTCTGGATGCTTCCGCCGCCCATGTCGAGGCCGAAGCCGTCGTCGAGGGTGGTCGAGTTGACGATGGCGAGGAAGCCGTAGCGGGCCTCCTCGCGGCCGCTGATCACGTGGGGGTCGAGCGCGGTGCGCGCGCGGATCTCCTCGAGCAGCTCTCCGCCGTTACGCGCGTCCCGTATCGCGCTCGTGGCCACCGCGTCTATCCGATCGATCCCGGAGGCGCGACAGAAGGCGTCGAAGACCGCGGCGGTGTGGATGGCGCGGTCGATGCGCTCCGGCCGGAGCAGGCGCTCCTCGCCCATGCCGGCGCCGACGCGCACCGCCTCGCGAATCTCGTCCACGAGGCTCCACCAGGGCGTTCCCGGCTCGTACCCGTACACCACGAGGCGCCACGAGTTCGAGCCCATGTCCACGATCGCGACCCGCTCCATGCGTAGCATCATCCCCGACCGATGAGAATCACCGGAGCAGCCGAGAATCCCCTGCGGGTCGCGATCGTCGGCTCGGGCCCGGCCGGCTTCTATGCCGCCGGCCACCTGCTGAAGTCGAAATCGCACCCGGATCTCTGCATGCAGGTGGACGTGTACGACAGGCTGCCCACGCCGTGGGGGCTCGTGCGCGGCGGCGTGGCGCCCGACCATCCGAACATCAAGGCGGTGAGCCGGGTCTACGAGAAGACGGCGGCCCACCCCGAGTTCCGCTTCTACGGCAACGTCGAGTTCGGCCGCGACCTGGGGCACGGCGACCTGACGGACCGCTATCACGCGGTGGTCTACGCGGTGGGCTCACAGACCGACAGGCGGATGGGAATCCCCGGCGAGGACCTGCCCTGCAGCTGGGCCGCGACCGAGTTCGTGGCCTGGTACAACGGCCATCCCGACTACCGGGACCTGGAGTTCGACCTCTCGCACGAGCGCGCCGTCGTGATCGGTAACGGCAACGTGGCGACGGACGTGACGCGAATGCTGGCGTTGCCGCGCGACGAGCTGGCCACGACGGACGTGGCCGACCACGCGCTCGAGGTGCTCGCCGAGTCGCGGGTGAGGGAGATCGTGGTGCTGGGCCGCCGTGGCCCGGCGCAGGCCGCCTTCACCAATCCGGAGCTGCTCGAGCTCGGAGAGATGTCCGACGCCGACGTGTACGTCGATCCGGCCGACGTGGAGCTCGACCCGCTGAGCCGCGCCTTCATCGAGAGCGACGACGCCAGCATGACCGTGCGCAGGAACGTGGAGATCATCTCGGGCTACGCCGAGCGCGAGCCGACGGGCAAGCCGCGCCGGATCGTACTGCGCTTCCTGGTCTCGCCCGTGGAGATCCTGGGCGAGGAGAGGGTGGAGGGCATCCGGATCTGCCGCAACGAGCTGGTCCCGGACGACTCGGGGGCCCTCCGGGCCCGGCCGACCGACGAGGTGGAGGAGCTCGAGTGCGGACTCGTCTTCCGGTCGATCGGCTACCGCGCCACGCCGCTCGAGGGGCTGCCCTTCGACGAGCGCAGCTGCGTAATCCCCAACGAGGGCGGCCGGATCGTCGGCGAGGGTGGTGCGCCGCTCACCGGCGAGTACGTGGTGGGTTGGATCAAGCGCGGCCCCACCGGCATCATCGGCACCAACAAGCGCGACGCCCAGGAGACCGTCGACCTGCTGCTCGAAGATCTCGACGCCGGTCGCCTGCTCGAGCCGGCTGACCCCGACCGCGACTCGCTCGAGGCTCTCCTCACGGAGCGCGCGCCGGAGCACGTCACCTACGCCGGATGGGAGGCCATCGACCGGGCGGAGAAGTCGGCCGGCGAGCCCCACGGGCGACCGCGCGTGAAGCTTTGCAGCTTCGACGAGCTGCTGGACGCGGCGCGCGAGGCTACGCCGGCGCCCTGACCACCTCGCCATCCAGTGCGTCGAGCGCGCGCTCGATGGACGCTGAGATGCAGGTGAAGATCGGCGTCTCGGACTCGGTGTAGGCGCTCGACTCCGTGCCGCGCAGCTCCTGCACGAGGTCGAGGAACTCGGCGGGATCGTCGGCGTCGAAGGCAACGACGAACTCCTGGTCGTCGAGGCCGAAGGAATACGACGTGTTCGTCTCGATGCCGGTGAAGCGGCGGGCCACCGCGATGTGGTCCTGCATCACCCTCACCCGCTCCTCCTCCGGCAGCCGGTACCACTCCCGCTTCTTCCACATCGGGTAGACGATGAGGTACTTCGAGTCCGCCCCAGCCCGGGGCTGGAGGGGCTTGTCGGGCTCGTCCGAGTAGGGCGACTCCTTCGTGACGGCCAGGTAGGAGTACGCCACCCCGGCGAAGCGCATCAGGCCGCTCTGGTTGAGCAGGACGTGGAGCTCGTGGATCGGATCGAGCGCGCGGGCGATCGCGCGCACCATCAGGTCGCAGTCCCCGCGGGTGCCGACGAGCGAGTAGGCGCGCAGGTAGTGGTCCTCCGCGAATTCCCTGCAAGCGGCCGCGAATTCGCCTTTGTCCGCGGCCCGCTCCTCGGCGGAGCGGCGGCGCCAGGCAGGATCGACCTTCAGGAAGGTGTATTTGACGTAATTACGGTGCTCGGTCACTCGAACAAGTCTCCCCGATAGGATGACTCACGTGCGTGTCGCGCTGGTGTCGCCCTACTCGTACACGTATCCGGGCGGCGTCGGGCTTCATGTCGAAGCTCTTGCAGGCGAGCTTCTGAGTCTGGGCCACGAGGTCCGGCTCCTGGCCCCGTACGACCCCGACGACCGTTTGGCGCGTGTCTTGCATCGCGGCGTATCGCCGCGGCAGCGGCCCGTGCCCGATCACCTGATCCCGCTCGGGCGCACGCTCGGGGTGCCGATGAACGGCGCAGTCTCGAACGTCTCGCTCTTCCCTGCCGCGATCGCCGTGCTCGGGCACGAGCTGCGGAACGGCGGATATGACGTCGTCCACGTGCACGAGCCGAACGCATTCGCGGTGAGCTGGTATGCGGCGGAGGCCGCCCGCGCCCCGGTGGTCGGGACCTTCCACACATACTCCACGAGCCTGCTGGCGAACGGGCTCCTGGCCAACGTCCAGGGCGCGCGCCGGCTCTACCGCAAGCTGAGCGCGCGGATCGCGGTATCGGAGGCGGCGCGCTGGACCGCGCAGCGCTTCTACGGCGGCCGCTACCGGATCGTGCCCAACGGGGTGGACCTGTCCGCGGCGCGCCCGGATCCGGCGCGGCCCCACGACGAGCTCCAGATCCTGTTCGTCGGCCGCGCGGAGGAGCGCAAGGGGCTGCCGGTGCTGCTGCGCGCCTTCGAGGCGCTGCGCGGCGCGGGCGTCGACGCCCGCCTGACCGTCGTGGGCGCCACCCAGGAGGAGGTCGAGCCGCTGCTGCTCGAGCCCAAGGGCGTCGAGGTGGCGGGCCGCGTGTCCGAGGAGGAGAAGTGGCGCCTGCTTGGCGCCACCGACGTGCTGTGCGCGCCGTCGCTCGGAGGGGAGAGCTTCGGGATGGTCTTGACCGAGGCGTTCGCCTCAGGCACCCCGGTCGTGGCCTCCGACATCGCCGGCTACCGCGACGTGGTGCGCGACGGCGTGGACGGCCTGCTGGTGCCGATGGGCGACGCCGTCGAGTTGGGCGAGGCGCTCCACGCGCTCGCCTTCGATCCCGAGCGCCGCACGCGAATGGCGGCGGCCGCTCGGGAGCGCGCCGAGCGCTTCGCCTGGTCGCGGGTGGCGGGCGAGGTGGTCGAGGTGTACGAGGAGGCCCTGGCCCTGCCGCGCCCGGAGGGTCGCGTCGCGCGGGCCGCTCGCCGCACCGGCGTCGTTCCCGCTGAGCCACAGCAGCGCCGCCGCCCGGAGCGGCTGCCGTCGCTCGAGCCGACCGGGCAGTCGGCGGGCCCACGGCGCGCGCACGGGCTGCGACGCGCGCTCGTCGGCGTGGGGATGGTGGCCGGCGCCGGCCTGGCCGCGCTGGCGCTCCAGCGCATCGGAATCGAGTCGATCGGCCGCGCCCTGCTCGCGGCCACGCCGGTATGGGTGCTGGTCGCCTTCGCCCTGATGTGCGCGTCGATGCTGCTGCGCGCCGAGTCCTGGCACGCCATTCTGCGCGCCGCGCTGCCGGGCACGCGCGTGCGACGCCGCGACGCCGCCCGCGCCACGATGATCGGGGTGCTGATGT
>DATDLN010000253.1:0-13681 GCA_036519295.1 Thermoleophilaceae bacterium | reverse complement strand
CATCTCTCGCGTGGGGGTGGGCGTCGCGCTCGTCATCGCCGCCGCCTTCGCCTTCCTGCAGGCCACCGGCGCGCTCAGCGCCGCCCGGGACGTGATCCTGTCCGTGCTCGCCGTGGTGGTGGTGCTCGCGGTGATCTTCGCCCCCTGGATCCTGCGGCTCGTTCGCAACCTCACCGCCGAGCGCACGCAGCGCATTCGCTCCCAGGAGCGCGCGGAGATGGCCGCCCACCTGCACGATTCGGTGCTGCAGACGCTCGCGATGGTTCAGCGCCGCGCCGGCGAGCCGCACGAAGTGGCCGCGATCGCCCGCCGCCAGGAACGCGAGCTGCGAGCGTGGCTGGCGGGCCGGCCGGCGCCGGGCGAGGTGGCCCGGCTCGCGCCGGCTCTCGAGGCCGTGGCCGCCGAGGTCGAGGAGCGTCACGGCGTGCCCGTCGAGGTGGTGGCGGTCGGCGACCGCGACCTCGATCCGGCGACGGAGGCGGTGGTGAGTGCCGCCCGTGAGGCGATGACCAACGCCGCCAAGTTCGGCGGCGGGTCGACCGTGGACGTCTACGCAGAGTGCTCGGACGACAGGCTGCAGGTGTTCGTGCGCGACCGCGGGCCCGGCTTCGATCCCGAAGAGATCCCCGCCGACCGTCGCGGCGTGCGCGAGTCGATCGTCGGCCGGATGGAGCGCCACGGTGGACGCGCGACCATCACGAGCGCGCCCGGCGCAGGCACCGAGGTCGAGCTGCTGCTGGAGGCGGGCGGATGAGCCCGCCGCGCGTCCTGATTGTCGACGACCATTCGCTCTTCCGTGCCGGCGTGCGCGCGGAGCTGGAGCCGCTCGTAGATCTCGCCGGCGAGGCCGGCGCGGTGGACGAGGCGGTCGAGGCGATCGAGAGGGAGCACCCGGACGTGGTGCTCCTCGACGTCCA
Source organism: Thermoleophilaceae bacterium (assembly GCA_036519295.1). Lineage (GTDB taxonomy): Bacteria > Actinomycetota > Thermoleophilia > Solirubrobacterales > Thermoleophilaceae > JACVRW01. Next base: position 12,764 of record DATDLN010000253.1, on the reverse strand, counting down.
CATGCCGGACGGTGGGGGCGTCGAGGTCATCCGGCGCACGGCTGCGCGCGAGGCGCCCCCGCCCCGTTTTCTCGCGCTCTCGGTGTCCGACGCGGCGGAGGACGTGATCGCGGTGATCCGGGCCGGCGCGCGCGGCTACGTGACCAAGAGCATCTCGGGCGAGGAACTCGCCGATGCGGTGCGCCGCGTGAACGGCGGCGACGCGGTCTTCTCGCCACGCCTCGCGGGGTTCGTGCTCGACGCGTTCGCCGGCCCCCTCCCCCAGCCCGAGTCCGAGCTGGACGCGCTCACGCGGCGCGAGCGGGAGGTGCTCCAGCACATCGCCCGCGGCTACATGTACAAGGAGATCGCCCTGCGGCTCGACATCTCGCCGAAGACCGTGGAGGCCCACGTGTCCTCGGTGCTCAGGAAGCTGCAGCTCTCGAGCCGCCACGAGCTGACGCGCTGGGCGGCGGAGCGGCGCCTGATGGATTAGGAACGCTCCGACAGCGCCCGGTCGATCTCGCGCCGAGTCTCGCGCTCCTTGATCGAGCGGCGCTTGTCGTGCACCTCCTTGCCCCGAGCCAGGGCCAGCTCGACTTTCGCCCGCGGGCCGCTGAAGTACACGCGGGTGGGCACGAGCGTGAGGCCGCGCTCGGCCGTCTTGCCGACCAGCCGCTCGATCTCGCGGCGGTGGAAGAGGAGCTTGCGCGGGCGGTCCGGATCGTGATTCTCGCGCGAAGCCGGTTTGTAGGGCGAGATGTGCATGTTTCGCAGCCAGACCTCCCCGTCGCGTACCTCGGCGTATGCGTCCTTCAGCTGGACGCCGCCCTCGCGCAGCGACTTCACCTCGGAGCCCTGGAGCACGATGCCCGCCTCGAACTTCTCCAGCAGGTGGTAACGGAAGCCCGCCTGCCGGTTGGTGGCGACGTCGCCCGGCGCCGCCTTGCGCTTCTTCCTCTTTGCCATGGGGACTACGAGTATGCACCCGGCGGCGCGAGATCCACGCGCCCGCGCGGAGCCTCCACCCGGTCCACCACAACGTCGATCGCGTCGCCGAGCCGCAGCTCCCGCCCTGAGCTCTCGGCCACCAGCGCCGTCCCGAGCTCGTTCAGAGTCCACCAGTCTTGCAGGCGGCGCGCCGGCAGGAGCCCCTCGAAGCCCTCTTCACCGAAGCGCACGAAGGCCCCCTTCTCGACCAACCCGACCACCTCGCCCTGGAAGACCGGCGGCTCCGCCGGATCGGCGTCGGCCAGTCGGCGCTCGAGCAGGAAGGCCAGGCAGACGTCGTCCGCGGCACGCTCGAGCTGCATCGCCGCCCGCTCCGCGGCGGAGGTGAGCAGTCCCATCTCGTCGAGCTCGTAAGCCGGCGTCGCCGCGTCGTCAATCCCGAGGCCCTGTAGCAGCGCTCGGTGCGCCACGACATCCGGGTAGCGGCGGATGGGCGAGGTGAAATGGCAGTAGCGCGGACTCCCGAGCCCGGCGTGCCCGAGGTTCTTCGGGGAGTAATAGGCCTGCTTGAGCGAGCGGAGCACGAGCATGCCGAGGGCCTGGCGCCCGCGCGACTCGCGGGCCACGATCCGCGAGGCCTCGACCGCCACGTCGGCGGCCTGCTGCGGCGTCATGTGCTGCGGCACGGGCGGCGTGGGGATGTCGAGGCTCGCCAGCTGCTCGATCAGCAGAGCGACCCTGTCGGGCTCCGGGCGCTCGTGCACGCGGTATAGCGTCGGCAGCTTCCGGTCGGCCAGATAGCCGGCCACCTGCTCGTTCGCGAGCACCATCAGCTGCTCGATCAGCGAATGCGACTCGCTCTGCTGCTCGTAGCGCACGCCGGTCACGTGGCCGTCGGCGTCGAAGTCGAATTCCGGCTCGGGTGCGCTCAGCTCGAGCGAGTCCCGGCGGTCGCGGAGCGCCGCGGCGACCTCCCGGGCGGCCGCCAGCGGCTCGCCCCAGGGCTCCTCGGCCCGCCCGCGGCCCTCGAAGATCGCGTCCACGTCGTCGTACGTGAGGCGCTGGTCGCTCCGCACCCGTGAGCGATGAAAGGCCACGCGGCGGACCTCCGCCCCGTGCACCTCCATCTCCACGGTCACGGCCAGCCTGTCCTCGCCCGGCCGCAGCGAGCAGGCGCGGTTGGCGAGCGCCTCCGGCAGCATCGGCTCCACGGCGCCGGGCACGTAGACGCTCGTGCCGCGGCGGAGGGCTTCGCGCTCGAGCGGCCCGCCCGGGCGCAGATAGGCGGTGACGTCCGCTATGTGCACCCAGACCCGCACGTGGCCATCCTCCCGGCGGGCGGACACCGCGTCGTCGAAGTCCTGGGCGTCGCGCGGGTCGATCGTGAACGCGGGCAGCGCGGTGAGGTCCACCCGGGCGTCGGCGGCGTACGGGTCCCCGACGGCGTCCTCGGCCTCGGCGGAGGCGGCGCGGGAGTACGCGCGATGGAGGCCGCGGTCCAGCATCAGGCCCTCCAGCACGTCGCGCGCCCGCGCGGGGCTGCCCAGCCTGCGCACCACCCGCGCGCCGCGCTTGCCGGCGCCCACCAGCACGAGCTCGCCGACCCCGGCTCCGCGCGGCTCGACTGCCGTGCGCGGCCCGCGGCCGAAGATCGGCTCCGCCACCAGAAAGCGGCCGCGCTTCTCAAGCACGGCGACGAACGGCGCGTCGAGGCGGCGGGCGGGCCGCCCGCGGACAGCGGCGCTCACCGGCGCTCGTCGAGCACGGTGTCGACCGCCACCGGCAGGGCCTCGTCGCGCGGGGTGCTCCTGTCGTCGCGTGCCCTGACCTGTGGCTTGATCCCGTTGTGGCCGATCGTCTCGCCTCTCGGCAGGTAGTAGTTCGCCACCGTCAGGTCGAGCACGCCGCCGTTCGAGAGCCGCTCGACCTCCTGCACGAGCCCCTTGCCGAAGGTGTGCGTGCCCACCACCGTTCCCCGGCCACGGTCGCGCAACGCGCCGGTGACGATCTCCGACGCGCTCGCACTGCCGCCGTCCACGAGCACGGCCACGGGAATCTTCTCGTCGATTGCGTCGCCCTCGGCATCCTCCACGCGCTCGGGACGCGCGCGGCCGCGCACCGACACGACCTTCCCGTCCTCGATGAAGATGCTCGACACCAGCACGGCCTCCGTGAGAAGCCCCCCACCGTTGCCGCGCAGATCGAGCACGATTCCTTCGGCCCCCCTGTCAAGCACCTTGCGAACCTGCTGGCGCAGCAGACCGTGAGCGCCTGAGCTGAAGCTGATCAGCTCGACCACACCCACCTTGCGCCCGTCGTGGCGGACGATCCGGCTGCTGGCCACCGGTACCTCGATCCGCTCTCGCTCGACGCTCACGGTGCGGGGGCGATCGTCGCCGGGGGTGAACACCTCCAGGCTCACGCTGGTGCCCGACGGGCCCTTGATGCGACCGGTGGCCACCTCGCTGTTGACACCCGCGATCGAGCGGCCGTTGACCGCGAGGATGAAATCGCCCTCGCCGATTCCCGCCTTGCGGGCGGGCGAGCCGTCGAACACGCGGATGACCTTGAGCCCGCGGCGGGCCTCCTCCACGTTCATCCCAACGCCCTCGAACTCTCCGCTCACCGACTCCTGGAACTGCTTCGCCTCATCGGGCGTGAGGTAGTGCGAGTACTGGTCGTCGAGCGCGTCGACAATGCCCTTGAGCGAGGCGTCGTCGAGCTTGTCCTCGTTCACCGGCTTGTAGAAGTTGTCCTTGATCGTGTCCACGACCTCCGCGCGCAGCGCGCGATCCTCGTCGACGAAGGCGTCGCGGATCGGATCCGGGAGCGACTCGGGGTGACCCCCGAGCCAGATACCGACGAACAGCGCGACCACGGCGCACAGGAAGGCCACGACGGCCGAGCGGGTGGATTGCATCGTCCCCGAGGGTAGTGGCGGGGTTTAAACGCGCAGGAAACGGCGCAGGGTGATCCCGCTGCCGAGAGCGGAGACCACCACGCAGGCGAGCATCAACAGCGCGACCAGCAGCGGGAAGTCGATGGTGTCCGGCGCTGCCAGCAGCGCGAAGTCCTCGGACAGCGGATCGATCAGGGTCTCCTTGGCGACCGTCAGCAGCAGCACCGCGAGCAGGCCGCCGAAGAACCCGACGATGATGCCCTCGATCACGAACGGCCAGCGTATGAACCAGTTGGTCGCGCCCACGAGCTTCATCACCTCGACCTCGCGGCGCCGGGCGTAGACCGAGAGGCGGATGGTGTTGGCCACGAGGGCGATGGAGGCGAGCACGAGGAGTCCTGCGAGCGCGGCCGTGAGTCCCTTCACGAGGCCGGTGGCCGAGAGGATCTTGTCTGTCTCCTCCTCGCGGTTCCGGACCTCGTCGATGGCCGCGAGCCGGGGTCGGCCGTTCGGCACCAGCGCGTCGACGATCTCCTGGATCCGGTCCGGATCCTCGGGGGTGACGCGGAAGGAGGCCGGGAGCGGGTTCGAGCCGAGAAGCTCGGCGCCCTCCTTGAACGCCTTCGGGTTCTTCTCCTCGGCGCGCGCCAACGCCTCGCCCTTCGAGATGAACTCGACGGACTCGACGTTCGGCGTATCCGTGATGGCACGGCGCAGCTCGGCGGTTTCCTCGTCGGTCGCCGAGTCGCTCACGTAGACGTCCACCACCACGCGGCTCCGCACCTCGTTCGCCGTGCCTGTCGTGGCCTGCACGATCGGGATGAACACGCCCAGCACGAGCGCGGTTAGCAGAATGGTCAGGAGTGCCGCGAGCGCCGGCGCCGAGCTGCGCCTGAGGCCCCGGAGCGCCTCCCGGAGGAAGAAGATCGGCCTCATTAGGCCACCTTAGTTCGGGTGGCCCTCGGCCCCGACGCCCAGTTCGCCGCGCAGCCGCACAGCGAACTCGGTCGTCGACTCGTCCGGGCGGTAGAGGCCCGACAGCTCGTCGCGCACGATTCGGCCCTCGCGCAACTCGATCACCCGCCGACGCATCTTGTCGACCATCTCCTTGTCGTGGGTCGCCACCACGACAGTCGTACCGGTGCGGTTGATGCGGTAGATCAGCTGCATGATCCCGATCGAGGTCTCGGGATCGAGGTTGCCGGTGGGCTCGTCCGCCAGGAGGAGCGGCGGATGGTTCACGAACGCGCGTGCGATCGAGACACGCTGCTGCTCGCCGCCCGACAGCTCGTCGGGGTAGTTGTGCAGCTTGGTGGACAGCCCGACGAGCCGGAGGATGTCGGGCACCTTCCGGCGGATCTCCTGGCGCGACCCGCCGATCACCTGGAGCGAGTAGGCGACGTTGTCGTAGACAGTGCGGTTCGGGAGCAGCTTGTAGTCCTGGAAGACCACGCCGATGTTCCGGCGCAGGTAGGGCACGCGGCCGCGCGGGATCTCGCCAAGCGCGCGCCCGGCGATACGGATCTCGCCCTGGCTCGGTTCGAGCTCCTTCTGGAGCAGTCTTATGCAGGTGGACTTGCCGCAGCCCGTGGGACCGACGAGGAACACGAACTCGCCGCGACCGATCTTCATCGACGCTCGTTCCAGCCCGATCGAGCCGCCGTCGTAGACCTTCGTGACCTCCTCGAACTCGACTACCGGGACGTCACGCCGCGGCGCGCGGGGGCGCTCGCGGGCCATTGTCCGTTTTGTGTGGGTTTGAGCCATGCGGGAGGGCAGTGATACCCGAAACGGCAGGGGGTGCACGACGGTTGCAACGGTTTCTGCACGGAACCTGCGCTCCCGGCAAGTTCTCAGCCCGCTCCCAGCCGCGCTCCAGGAAAGGCGTGGACGCTGACCCGATGAATGACTCGCGACGTGATTTCGGCGGCTATCTCCCAACCCGCAGACGGCTCTTGCGCGACCTGACCGGCGCCGGCGTCGGCGCGCTCGGCGTGGGATGCTCCCCGACATGTGACGAGCCTGAGACCTCCCTGAGCGCGGCGCGGCTCGGCCGTCAGGGTCGAGCCGCGAAGCGCCAGAGAGATTCGCCCAGGTTCAGTCGTGCCAGCCAGGCGGGCCGAACCCCGGCCCGGGGCCGCCGCGGGAGCCGAACTCCGGGGGCGGCGGGAGCGCATCGTCGAGGGCCTTCTCGACCTTGTCGACCGAGAGGTTGAAGCGCTTTGCGAGGAACTGCGCGAGCTCGCCCGAAACATCCGCTCGATCGCTCCCGCGGTCGTCCCAGATCTGGCGGAGCGCCCTGCGCAGCTCCGCGGGCGTCACGTCGAGCGCGGCCGCCAGCCCGCTCAGGTCCGGTCCGACGGGGCCGGGGCCCCGGCAGTCGACGTGGCGGCCCTCGGGCCGCACCTCGCGGAGCGCGTCCTCGAGCTTGTCCGCACTGACGCCGAGCTCGCCCGCCAGGTCGTCCACGAAGTCGCCGGGTCCGTGCGGGCCGTCGCTCCGGGCGCGGTCCATGACGTTTTCCAGCGCGGCCTCGACATCGCCCGCGTCGAGGCCGAGCTCCGCCGCGAGCTTCTTGGCGAACGCGGTCCGCTCCGCGTCATGGCGCTCCTCGAGGGCCTTCTCGACCTCTTCGGTCGATTTGCCGAGCGCGTCGGCGAGGGCGGCCGCGAACGCGTTCTTCCGCTCGGACATGTGCCGGCTGCGGAAGTCCGCCAGCGCGTCACGCAGCTCGTCCGCATCGACCCCGAGAGCATCGGCGAGGGCGTCGAACGGTTCGCCGGGCGGGAAGGATCGAGCGCCGGCGCGCGAGTCGCGTGCGTCCGCCGATCCGCCGCCGGCCTGCGTGCCGATCGCGTAGGCGCCGGAGGCGAGCACCACCGCGCCCGCCAGGAGGATTGCCGTGGTTCTCCGAGGTGTTCTCATGCAGGGAGCATTCCGGGCGAAGGTGAGAAGACCGTAAGAACTTCGCTCTCAGCTTTCTCTCAGCTTGGGGTCCATCATTTGATGGCGTGCGCGTGCTGGTGGTGGAGGACGACGTCAAGATGGCCGCTGCCATCCGCCGCGGGCTGCGCTTCGAGGGGATCGTGGTGGATCTCGCCGAGGGGGGCGACGAGGCGCTCCGGCTCGCCGGAGCGACCGAGTACGACGCGATCCTGCTCGACGTGATGCTGCCCGACCTTGACGGCTTCGAGACCTGCCGGCGGCTTCGCTCGCGGGGGGTGTGGGTGCCGATCCTCATGCTCACGGCCCGGGACGCGGTCGAGGACCGGGTGCGCGGGCTCGACACGGGAGCCGACGACTACCTCACGAAGCCGTTCTCGCTGGCGGAGGTGCTCGCGCGGCTGCGCGCTCTCGCCCGCCGCGGCCCGATCGAGCGGCCGACCGTGCTCGAGGTGGGCGATCTGCGACTCGACCCCGCCACGCACGAAGTCTGGCGGGGAGAGCACGAGATCCAGCTCTCGGCCCGGGAGTTCGCCCTGCTCGAGACCTTCATGCGCCGGTCCGGCCAGGTGCTCACCCAGCTCCAGCTGCTGGAGGCGGCGTGGGACCTCGGTTACGAGCAGCGCTCCAACGTCGTCGAGGTCTATATCCGCTACCTGCGAGAGAAGATCGACCGGCCGTTCGACCTGAAGTCGATCGAGACCGTCCGCGGGGCCGGTTACCGCCTGCGCAAGGACGGCGGCCGGTGAGCCGCCTGCCGATCCGCGTCCGCCTCACTGCCGCCTTCGCCCTGGCGATGGTGCTGGTGCTCGCGGGGGCGGGCTTGTTCGTCTACCTCCGCCTCAAGGACGATCTCGACGACAACCTTCGCTCGGCCCTTGGCACCCGAGCGCGAGCGGTCGCTGCGGCGGGCTCGGCCGACGCCGGAGCGGCGGAGGAGGGCGAGGAGGGCTTCGCCCAGCTGCTGGCCAGGGACGGCCGGGTGCTGGACTCCGCCGGCGGCGTGCGTGGGACGGTGCTGAGCCGGGCCGAGCTGGAGCGCGCCCAGAGCGAAGTCGTGTTAGTCGACCGTCGCGTGGCGGGAATCGACGGAACGGCGCGCGTGCTCGCCCGGCCGGCGAAGCGGCCGCCGGGGACGGCGGTGGTTGCTGTAGGACAGTCGCTCGAGGACCGCGACGAGACGCTGTCCGGCCTGGTCACGTCGTTTGCGGTGGGTGGACCGATCGCGGTGGTGCTGGCGTCGATCGCCGGCTATCTGCTGGCGGCCACCGGGCTGAGGCCGGTGGAGGCGATGCGCCGGCGCGCGCGCGAGGTTTCCTTGACCCGCGCCGGGGAGCGGCTGCCGTTGCCCGCCACACGCGACGAGATCCGCCGTCTCGGCGAGACGCTCAACGAGATGCTCGACCGTCTGCAGCGGTCCTTCGAGCGGGAGCGCCGCTTCGTGGCCGACGCCGGCCACGAGCTGCGTACGCCGGTGGCGATTGTCAAGACCGAGCTGGAGGGCGCCATACGCACAGGCGACTACGGCCCCGGGGTGCGCGAGGCGCTCGCCGCCGCCATCGAGGAGTGTGATCGCCTCGTCCAGCTCGCCGAGGACCTGCTGGTCGTCGCGCGCTCGGCCGAGGGCGAGCTGCCGGTGCGATCGGAGGAGCTGCCCGCCCGCCCGCTGCTGGAGGACGTCCGCGCGCGGTTCGCGGACCGAGCCGCGCAGCGAAATCGCAGCATCCGCCTCGAGGTCGAGGACGGCGTGCTGCTGAGCGGCGACCCGCTGCGCGTGCGCCAGGCGCTCGGGAATCTGGTCGACAACGCGCTGCGCCACGGAGACGGGGAGATCGTCCTACGCTCGCGGCGGACGGGCACGGGAGTCGAGCTGGAGGTGTCTGACCAGGGTCGCGGCTTCGAGCCGGGCATCGCCGACCGGGCCTTCGAGCGGTTCGCTCGCGGCGACCGAGCTCGCACGCGCGGGGGGACCGGCCTGGGCATGGCCATCGTGCGGGCGGTCGCCGAGGCTCACGGCGGAAGCGCCGAGATCGTCCCCGAGGGCCAAGGCGCGACCGTGCGGATCTGGCTGCCCGACGGAACGACACCTCAGCCCGATCTCAGCTAGCGCTCCTACGGTGCCTCCCAAGCAGTCAACCGAAGCCAAGGAGGCACAAGCAATGACCAACAAGATCAAGGGCACCGTCGTGGCACTCGTCGCCGTTGCTGCTCTCGGCGCGGGCGGCGCCGCAATCGCCACCGCGGCGAGCGGCGGCGGAGGGGAGGACGGGGCCGACAAAACCATCACCGGCGCCGCTCTCGACCGGGCGTCCAGCGCCGCCCTCGCCCACACCGGTGGCGGAAAGGTCACCGGAACCGAGGTGGGCGACGAGGAGAGCTACTACGAGGTCGAGGTCACCCGCGGCGACGGAAGCCAGGTCGACGTGCAACTCGATCGCAGCTTCCACGTCGTCGGCGCACAGGGCGACAGCGACACCAGCGAGGACCGCTGAGGCGACTGCCGGGCGACGTCAGTCGACCGGCCGACGGATCGGATCGCTCGCCGTCGCGCTCATTCCTGGCCACCGGGATTGCCGGGGCGAAGAGCAGCGACGGCGGGCCGGTCCGACTCGATCCCGCGGGCTTCACCACCAAGATCGCCGATGGCACCGGGCAACAGGTGGGGCCTAAAAGCGTTAGTCCGCGCTTAAAGCGAGCGGGGATAGCCTGTGTGGCGATGGGACCGAACGGCTGGCCGGGCCTCGAGCTCCGCTACCTCGCCGCGCTCGAGGCGATCGCCGACGAGGGGTCGTTCGGGCGCGCCGCGGACCAGCTCGGCTACACGCAGTCCGCGATCAGCCAGCAGGTCGCCGCGCTCGAGCGCATCGTCGGCGCCAGGCTGATCGAGCGACCGCCCGGCCGTCGCACGGTTGCCTTGACCGACGCCGGCGAGCTGCTGTTGCGTCACGCGCGAGAGATCGGGGCGCGTGTCAGGGCGGCCGAGGCGGACCTGAGTGCTCTTCGGGAGGGGAACGGCGGGCTACTGCGAGTGGGCTCCTTCCAGAGCGTGGGCGCACGGATCCTCCCCTCGGTCCTCCAGCGCTTCAAGAACACTTGGCCCGGCGTGGAGGTTCTCCTCGACGAGGGCGTCTGCGAGGAGCTCCAACCCCGCGTCGCGGTGGGCGAGCTCGACATGACCTTCGCCGCCCTTCCGCCGCTGGTCGACGGGCCCTTCGAGACCGTGGAGCTGCTGCGCGACCCTTACGTCCTGATGGTCCGCGCCGGGTCGCCGCTTGCGGACCGGGGCGGGCCGCCCGCCGATGCCGAGCTTGCCGCGCTTCCCCTCGCGACGTTTCGACGCCACCCCGGGACGTGGTCGGAGGAGGATCGTCTCCGCGCCCGGGGGATCGAACCCTCGATCGTGCTTAGATCGGACGACAACGGCACCATCCGAGGTCTTGTCGCCAAGGGCATGTGTGCGGGGTTGATTCCAGGACTGGCCGTCGACCCCGCGGACCCGCAGATCACGACGGTCCCGCTCGACGACCTGCTTCCACCTCGGCTGGTCGGGCTGGTTTGGCACCGGGACCGCGAGCTGCCCGAGTGCGCGGCGTCGTTCATCTCCGCTGCGCAGGCGGTGTCGAGCTCGCTCGAGCCCGTCGGCTGATGTTGCCGCGCGATTAGCGCGTCTAATCCCGCCGGCCACGGACTCGACTTGCTGGTCAACAACCGTTCCAGCAGCTTTCATGACATGAAGCTCACTCGGTCAGGTGCAATCGTGTCGTGCTGCGCAGCACTCGTGCTCGCGCTGCCGGCGTGCGGTGACGACGACGACAGCGGCGAAGGGGGGAACGCGCAAGGCGAGACGCTCAACATCTACTCCTCCATGCCGCTTCAGGGCGCGCAGCGCCCGAACACGACGGACCTGGTGCGTGGCGCCCAGCTGGCGCTGAAGCAGCACGGCGGCAAGTCGGGCGGATTCACGATCGACTACACGTCGCTCGACGACTCGACTGCCCAGGCCGGCACCTGGACCCCCGAGCAGACCTCCGCGAACGCCCGCAAGGTGGCGCAGGACGATTCTGCCGTCGCCTACATCGGTGAGTTCAACTCGGGCGCGAGCGCGATCTCGATCCCGATCCTGAACGAGGTCCCGATCGCGCAGGTGTCGCCCGCGAACACCGCAGTCGGACTCACCTCGGACGACCCCGGCGCCGACGAGGGCGAGCCCGAGAAGTACTACCCGTCGGGGCAACGCCACTACCTGCGCATCGTGCCCAAGGACACGATCCAGGGCGCCGCGCTGGCGGCCGTGATGAAGAAGGACGGCTGCCAGAAGGCCTACATCCTCAACGACAAGGAGGTGTACGGCGCGGGCCTCGCACGGAACATCGAGATGTCGGCCAAGGAGCAGGGCCTCGAGATCCTCGCCAACGAGGGCATCGACCCGAAGGCGCCCAACTTCCGCTCGCTGGCGGCCAAGATGAAGGGCGAGGGCGCGGACTGCTTCGTCTTCGGAGGCATCACGGCCAACGGCGCGGTGCAGCTCTACAAGGACGTGCTCGCCGCGAACCCCGACATCAAGCTGTACGGACCCGACGGGGTCGCCGAGACCGGGTTCACGGATCCCGGGGAGGGCGGCATCCCGGCCAACGTGCAGCAGAAGGTGAAGCTCACGGTGGCGACGCTCGATCCGAGCGAGTACCCGCCCGACGGGCAGAGGTTCTTCCAGGACTACGAGAAGGAGTACGGCGAGGCGAACCCCAACCCGTACGCTGTCTACGGCTACGAGGCGATGGACCTCATCCTCGATACCTGCCAGAAGCTCGGCTCGGACTGCGGCGACCGTCAGAAGCTCATCGACGGGCTGTTCGCGACGAAGGGCCGGAAGTCGGTGCTCGGCACCTACGACATCGACGAGAACGGGGACACCACGCTCACCGACTACGGCGTCTATCGCGTCAAGGACGGCGAGCTGGTCTTCGACGAGACGATCAAGGCGTCGCAGTAGGGGCGGCGACTCGCCAGCGCGTAAAGAGGTCGCCGCCGCCCTCGGCCACCGACACGAGCTCGAGCTCCGTGGGCTCCACGAGGTCTCTCCCGGCGACGATGGTGAGCGCCGCCGCGCCGCCGGTCAGCTTGGGGTTGTGCGTGAGGAAGAGCTCGTCGACGAGCCCGGCGGCGAGCAGATGGAAGTTGAGCGTGGGGCCGCCCTCGCAGAGGATCGAGCGCACCCCGCGCTCCTCCCGCAGCGTCGCCATGAGCAGCGGGAGGTCGTCCCCGGTCCGCAGGTACTCGATCCTGGCGGCAGTACCGCGAAGCACGGCGTCCGAGCCGGTGGCGATCACCACCTCCTGCTCCGGCTCCTGGAGCAGAGGCAGGTCGGCGGGCAGGTCGAGACGGCCGGAGGCGATGATCGCCAGGGGCTCGGGCGCGAGCCCCTCGCTCATGCGCTTCGCCCGCAGCTCCTCGCTCTTGGCAATCCGGCCGTAGCGCTCGACGCGCGCCGTGCCCGCGCCGATCATCACGGCGTCCACCTGCGTTCGCAGCTGGTGGAAGAGCCGCCGGTCGAGCTCGGTCGAGAGCCCCTTGGTGCGCCACTCGATCGTGGCCTTGCCGTCCAGCGTTGAGACCATGTTGAGCGCGAGGTAGGGACGCTCGGCAGGAGCGCGGTCTCCCAAGCGCAGGCCCGAAGCGAGCAGCTCCGGCGAGGTGTCGCGGCGCTCGGGGTAGAGCTCCAGCACGGGCCGGAGGGTAGCCGGTGTAAAGTCTGCTTGACATCTCGTTTCATGTAAAGCTAGCTTTACATCAGATGACAAACGACGTGCGCACCCGGCGGGCCGAGCGCGGTCTCTCGCAGGGTGACCTCGGCGCGGCCCTCGGGGTCTCGCGCCAGACGATCAACGCGATCGAGACCGGCCGCTACCTGCCGTCGCTGCCGCTCGCCTTCGCGCTGGCGCGCTTCTTCGGCGCTCCCGTGGAGGAGATATTCAGACCCGAATCCGGAGAAATG
>DATDLN010000252.1:0-19277 GCA_036519295.1 Thermoleophilaceae bacterium | reverse complement strand
GACGGCTTCCAGGCCGCGTTCGTCGGCGGAGCCGGCACGGCGCTCGTCGGCGTGCTAGTCGCGCTCGTCATCGTGCGTCGCCGCGATCTCGCGCAACCGACCGCCGAGGCGCAGCAGCCCGCGCTCGAGGCCGCATAGCGGCCTCGGACGTAACGCCGCGGACGCCGAACGGACAATGCCCGCATCGAGCTCGGTGGTCGACGTCAATTGCAAGGCGCACGAGCTCGACAACCTCTACGTCGTCGACACGAGCTTCTTCCTTTCGTCTTCGGCGGTGATCCCGGCGCTGACCGCTATGGCCAACGCCCTGGGTTGGGGGACCACCTGCTGGAGCGTCTCGGCACCTCCGCCGAAGCGCGCGCGACCGACAACGCCCAGCCCGAGGAGGTGCCCGCATGAGAGCTCGGCAGACCATCGGCAGCGTCGCCGACGCCGTGGGGAAGTGCCTGATCGCGGGGCTTCGCCGGCACGGCCGCGATGACCCTCTCGAGCACGCTCGAGGCGAAACTTCGCGGGCGCGCGCCCTCGTCCGCCCCGGCCCGGGCGACGGCCAAGATGCTCGGCATCAAGAAATTCGAGGACTCTGTCGCCCAGGCCCGCTCAACGACCTCTCCCACTGGGGCTATGGCACGGGGTGGGCGTGCTGCGCGGACTGCTCGGCGCGACCGGAATGCCTGCCAAGGCGGCGACGGCGGCGCACGGCGCGGCATCTACCGGGCGGCCCAGGTGACTTGCCCGCGCTGGAGATCGCGCCACCCTCGGTGTTCTGGGCCAGGGAGGAGATCGCGATCGACGCCTTCCACCACGCCGTCTACGCGGCGGCCAGGGGATCGCATACGAGTTGATCGACAACGGGCGGTAGCCAACCACAGGCTTCCTGACCCGGCGTCAGCCCATACGCTCCGCGCATGGACGACGGCATCAGCTACGAGCTCACGCGGGTCCGCCTGAGCGACGGCCTCGAGACCACCGTCTATCTCGTGCGTCACCCGATCGAGACGACGTCCGTGCGCGTGCTGCATTTTCCCCAGCCCCGCCGCCTCGACCACTGGTGCGCCGCACACGGCTCCCCCGAGGCGATCGTTGCCGGCTTCTTCCTACGCGATCCGTGGCGCCCGCTCGGAGAGCTCCGCATACATGGGGATGTCGTGAAGCACGAGCCCATCGCTCCACCATGGGGTCCGAAGCGCGGATGCGTGCACATTGACGGCAGCGTCCGCATCGTGGCTCGCGAGCGGCTCGTGGACGACGCGCCCGGCGACCTGGTGCAGGCCGGGCCTCTGCTCGTGGCCGGGGGCCGCTCCCTGATGGATGGCGAAGACCGGGAGGGCTTTTCCTCGGGCGCGGCGCAGTTCGATTCCGACATCACGATTGGCCGCCACCCGCGCTGCGTGCTCGGCATCAGCGAGACCGAGCTCCTAGCGGTGTGCTGCGACGGGCGCCGCTCTGGGGTCGATGGCGGGCTCGAGCTCGGCGAGCTGGCCCGGCTCATGATCTCGTTCGGCGCCGAGGAAGCCATCAATCTCGACGGTGGCGGCTCGGCCACCCTCGTGCACCGCAAACACCTCCTTAACCGCCCCTACTCCAACCAGGACCAGCCCGCTCCCGAGTCGCGCCCGGTGGTCAGCGCCCTGCTCTTCACGCGAAACGCGGACGCCGCCATGGCATGAGCTCGCGGGCGGGCCCTGGTACTTCCCGACGTATGTGAGCGGCCAGACGCCGCTGGCGTCCCCGGTCGCCCAGATGCCGTCGCCGGCGCGCATGCGCGCGTCGACTTCGATGCCGCGCCTGCCCGGCTCGATGCCCACGTTCTCGAGACCGATGTCGTGGACGCGGGCGCGCCGGCCGTGGCGACAAGCAGGCGGTCGCCGCGAAGCTCGTCGCGTTCGGGGAACTCGAGCACGAACTCGCCGTCCTGCCTCCGCACCGCGGAGGCGTGCTGACCGAAGCAGAGCTCCACGCCCTCGGCGGCCAGCGCCTCGCCCAGCGCGTCGCCGAGCGGTTTCGGCTCGCGGGGCAGGAGGTGGTCCATCCCCTCGACGAGAGCGACCGAGCTGCACATCCGCGCGAGCGCCTGCGCCATCTCCACCCCGACCGGGCCACCGCCGAGCACCAGCAGCCGCTCGGGCACCTCGGCGAGGCCCGTCACCTCGCGGTTCGTCCAGACGCCGTCGAGCTCGGGCAGGCCGGGGATCGGGGGCAGGATGGGGTCGGACCCCGTCGCGATCACGATGTGGTCGCAGGAATAGGTCGTCCCTCGACCTCCATCAGGCCCGAACCGGCGATGTGCCCCTCGCCGCGGATGACGTCGATTCCCGACTGTTCGGCCCAGGAGGCCGGGCCGGAGTCGTCGTAGCCGGAGACCATGAAGTCGCGCCAGGCAAAGGCGGCGCCCGGGTCGACCCCCCGGCCGTTCACCGCCTCGGCGGCGCCCGGCGCCTCGCGGGCCGCCTGGAGCGCCTCTCCCGGACGGAGCAGCGTCTTCGACGGGATGCAGGCCCAGTAGGAGCACTCGCCACCAAGCAGTTCGCGCTCCACGATGGCCACACTCAGCCCGCCCTTCCGGAGCCGGTCGGCGCAGTGCTCGCCGGCCGGCCCGCCGCCGAGGACGATGACGTCGTAGTCGCTCACGCCGTCTCTCCTCGCGCCTTGTCGATCTCGGAGGCGGCGACGATCAGGCCGATGTGGCTGAAGGCCTGAGGGAAGTTCCCGAGCTGCTCGTCGTGGGCCGTGTCGATCTCCTCCGCCAGCAGCCCGAGGTCGTTCGCGTATCCCGTGAGCTGGCCGAACAGCTCCTCTGCCCGCTCGAGCTCGCCCGCCTGTGCCAGGCAAGCCACGAGCCAAAAGGAGCAGATCGTGAAGGTGCCCTCCTCGCCACTGAGGCCGTCTGCGTTGAGCCCCTCCTCGTTCTTGTACCGGAGGACGAGCCCGCCCTCGGTGAGCTCGTCGGCGATCGCGTCGATTGTGGACTTCATGCGCTTGTCGGTCGCCGGGAGGAAGCCGAGGATCGGCATCAGGAGCTGGGCGGCGTCGAGCTCGTCCGAGTCGAACGACTGCGCGAATGCGTGCCTCTTCTCGCTCCAGCCACGCTCGAGCACGGCGTCGCGGATCTCATCGCGTGCGGCGGCCCACTCGCCGGTCTTGGCGTGGTCGCCGAGCTTCTCTTCCAGCTTCACGGCGCGGTCGAGGGCCACCCAGCAGAGCACCTTGGACGAAAGATGGTGGCGCGACTCGCCGCGCATCTCCCACATGCCCGAGTCCGTCTCCTTCCAACGGCGCGCGGCCGTGTCCGCGAGGTCGGCCACGAACTGCTGGATCTCCAGATGCAGGTCGCCGAGCTTCTCGTGGTAGAGCCAGAGGGAATTGAGCAGCTCCCCATAGACGTCGAGTTGGACCTGGTCCCAGGCCCCGTTTCCCACTCGCACGGGAGTGGAGTCGCGCCAGCCGCGCAGGTGCGGAAGCTCCCGCTCCGAGAGGTCGTGCTCGCCGCCGATCCCGTACATGATCTGGAGCGAGCCCTCGCCGGCGCGACCGCCGGCCGAGCTCGTCATGAACGAGACGAACTCTTCGACCTCGTCGGAGCACGCGCCGATGTAGAGCGCCTCGATCGTGAGGCTCGAGTCGCGGATCCACGAGAAGCGGTAGTCCCAGTTGCGCTCGCCGCCCGCGGTCTCGGGGAGCGAGGTGGTCGGCGCCGCCACGATCGCGCCGGTCGGGCGATAGGTGAGGCCCTTGAGGACGCGGGAGCTGAGGCGGACGAGCTCTTTGCGCCGTCCCTCGTAGACATCGTGCTCGGCCTCCCACGAGCGCCACGCCGCCGCGGTGTCGTCGATGCGCTCGAAGACCTGATCCGGAGGGGTCGGGGACGGCGGCTCCTTCTGCTCGGCGGCCGCCCAGCGCAGCGCAAAGTCGACTCGGTCGCCCTCGGCGACCGTGAAGGACGCGCGCATCGTGGATTCGTCATCGACCTCCAATGGCACGCTCGAAGACACGCCCAGCCGGCCCGCCCCGAACGTCCGAGCCCCGCCGTCCTCGAGCCGAACCAGCGGCCGGATCAGCCCGTATTGGGGCCGCGGGGCGAGCTCCATCCTCAGCTCGACCTCGCCCGACACGCCCTCGACACCGCGAACCAGCTCGTGAGGAGCGTCGAAGCCAAGCTCGTGTCCGCGCTGGCCCGACGCGAACGACATCGCGTCCAGCAACTTCACCGTCCCGGTATCGGTGGTGAAGGTGGTCTCGAGGACGAGCGTGCCCGGCAGGTAGCGGCGCTCGGTCGAGTACGACCCCACCGGGCGGATCGACCAGTGTCCGGCGTCGGGGTCGAGAATCCGAGAGAAGATGGCGTCGCTGTCGTAGCGGGGAAGGCACAGCCAGTCGACCGAGCCGTCGCGATCCACCAGTGCCGCCGAGTTGCAGTCGGCGAGCAGCCCGTAGTCGGCGATGGGACGGAATTCCTTCGCCGCATGGACGGCTTTGGCTGGGCTGGGCGTCATCGTGATCTCGCTCATGGGCGTCTCCTCGGAGTCCGGGCTACGCCGTCTGAGTCCGCAGAGCCACCGCTCCGTTACAGATGAGCTGTAACACGGGGGACCCGGGAAGGACAATGATCCCGTGAGCGCGCCGCTGCCTGAAGAGATGAGCTGCAGCGAGCTCGTCGAAGTGATTACCGAGTACCTGGAGGGCACCCTCCCGGGCGACGCCCGTGAACGGTTCGAGGCGCATCTCGCCGAGTGCCCCTACTGCGCGAACTACCTCGAGCAGATGCGGGCGACGATCGAGGCGCTCGGCGAGCTGCAGGAGGACTCGCTCGACGAGAAGACGCGCGAGGGGCTCGTCGAGGCCTTCCGCGGCTGGCGGCGGGAGCGCTGACCGGGGCGAGCCAACCTCCGACGTTTTGGTGCCCATTCCCCGAGTCTGAAGCGATCGATGACGCGGGGGGTTTTGTCCCACCCACTTAGGGACCCAGGCCCATTCGGTCCGAGCCGCCGAGGCCGATGTGTTCTCAGAGTGGGTCTGCTCACAGTCACGGGCGGTCTCGTCTGTCAGACGCAGTTTGCGGTGACTACGGCGCTGGCCATCTACGGATTCGATGCGGCCGGGGCCCTGGGGACGGGACTTGCGGGGGCGCGCCTACTCCCCGCCGCCGCCGCGAGGGTGCTCGCGGGAGGGGTCGCGGCGCGGGGGTCGCCAGGGTTCCGACTCCTCGGGGTGGTCGTCGTCGGTCACCGCTCGAGGGTTGGGGCCTGAGGATGTAGTGGCGGGAGGGCGAGCCGGCCGACCGCTTCTACGTCCTGCTGGAGGGATTGGCCGCGGTGTACTCGCGCGGGCGTCTCGTCCGCACCCTGGCGCCCGGAGATCACTTTGGTGAGATCGCGCTCCTACACGACACCCTCCGCACGGCAACGGTGCGTGGACTCACGGACCTGCGTCTCTTCTCGCTCGACCGCAAAGCGCTCCACGCAGCCGGCCCGAGCGTCTTGACCGCCGCGCAGCTCGTCTGATCCTGGTCGGGCAGCGCGGCCGAGTCCGGCCGGACAGGCGGCGCGGCCGTGAGCCCTCGTCAGCGGCTCAGGTAGCGCACAACGGCCAGGACCCGGCGGTGGTCGTCGGCGCTCTCCATCAGCCCGAGCTCACGGTAGACGTGCGAGATGTGTTTGATGACCGCCTTCTCGGACAGAAAGAGCCGCTCGGCGATCGCGGCGTTGCTTCGGCCCTCGGCCATCAGTGTGAGCACGTCGCGCTGGCGAGAGGTGAGCCGGTCGACCGGGTCGTCGCGGCGGGCGCGTCCCAGCATCGCAGCGACCACCTCCGCATCGAGCACCAAAGCACCGGCGCAGATCCGCCGCAGATCCGAGCAGAAGCTGTCTCCGTCCGCGACTCGCTGCTTGAGCAGATAGCCAACCCCGCCTGCCCCGGCTCCGCTCTCCAGCAGCTCACAGGCGTACTGGCGGTGCACGTGATGCGAGAGCACGACGATGGCGATGTTGGGCCGCGACCCTCGAATCTCGAGCGCAGCGTGCAGGCCCTCGTCGGTCTGGGTCGGAGGCATCCTGATGTCAGCGACGACGACGTCGGGGTCGTGCGCGTTTGCCTTGCGAACGAGGTCCTCGCCATCGCCCGCCTGCCCGACCACTTCGAAGCCCTCGCGTTCGAGCCGGAGCACCAGGCCCTCGCGCATCAGCGCCTGGTCCTCACCGATCACGACGCGCATGGGACCTTCGCCACCACCCGCGTGCCGCCGCCGGGCGGGCTGTCGATCATCAGGACACCGCGGAGGGCATCGATCCGGTCGGCCATCCCGCGCATCCCGGCCCCGCCGTTCAGGTGGGCGCCGCCCACCCCGTCGTCCGAGACCTCGACCCGCAGGCTCTCGTCATGGTGGCGGAGGCGTACGAGCAGCGACCGCGCTCGCGAGTGCTTGACCGCGTTCGCGAGCGCCTCCGAGATCACCAGGTAGCCCGTGCTTTCCACTACTCCAGGCAGCGGGACTCCGCCCAGATCGCACTCCACCGCGGTGGGGATCGGCATTCGATCGGCCAGCTCCTCTGCAGCCGCGTAGAGGCCGCATTCGGCCAGCGCGGCGGGCATCAGGCCGTGCACGATCTGCCGAAGCTCGTGATCGCCGCCTGGAGTCCCGACTCGAGCTCGGCGGAGTCCGCCCGGACGCTGGGGCAAGCGGCCGCATCGACGCCCACCCGGTGGGCCGTCATCGCAAGCAACACCAGCCGCGACTGCAGGCCGTCGTGCAGATCGCGCGCGATCCTCCGCCGCTCCCCGTCGTCCGCCTCGACGATCCGTGCCGGCGGGGACAGCAGCCCCGCGCTCCTCGGCCGCAGCTTTCCGACCGGGATCACGACCCGCCTCCCGCGTGCGGGGCGGGACCGGCCACCGGCGCTTCGGAGAGGAGCTCGTCGGTCGCGCGGCCCGTCGGCGACTCCCCGTCGAGGGCGATCCGAAGCGTGATCGTCGTGGCATACACGTCGACCATGTGCAGAGCATCGCGCCCGTGGTGAGCGTGCGCATCGAGAAACCCCCTAGACGGGTACCCCACACTTTGCGCGGTGGGCCGCCTAGGTGATTTTGAGTTCGCCCCGGAAGCCGGGGCTGCGCGACGGCATGCGCATCATGTTCGACCCGCTGCGGGCGATGCTTGGCTAGACGAGCCCGCGGCGCGCACGGCGCCGGCCTGCCTGGAGTCCATCCAGATCTCCCATCGGCCGGAGGACGAGCGGCGGTCGTCCTGGAGGCGATAGGGCCGACGGCCGCCGAACTCGGTGTGACGGAGGTGGGACACTCCGCCGAGCACGGACGCGATCCGCCGGTGGGGCCATCCGATCGCGTCCTCGACCTCGGGAAAGGTCCGCGGCCGGTCGGGCGTGGCGGCCAGCTCCTCGAGCAGTTCACGCATGAGGTCGCTGCAGCGGTCGTGGAACCGCGCGATTTCACCGAGGTCCTGCATCGCGTTCTCGGGAGCGTGTTGAACGCAGTCGGCGATCATTCGCCGATGGCATACGACGAGGACCTGGCAAATCGTGTCCGCGAGCTGATCGCGGCGGAGGCGGGGCTCACGGAGCAGAAGATGTTCGGCGGCCTCGCGTTCTTGATCAACGGCCACATGTCAGTAGGAGTCAGTGGTCAGGGCGGGCTGATGGTTCGGGTCGACCCCGAGGAGACCGATGCGCTGGTCGCCAAGCCACACGCCCGACCGTTCGAGATGCGCGGCCGCGAGATGCAGGGCTGGCTGCGCGTCGACTCCGAGGGAGTTCGCACGAAGCGGCAGCTCGAGCCGTGGGTGCGCCGGGGCGTCGCGTACGCGCGCTCGCTGCCGCCAAAGGGGTAGCTGGGCCGGCGGCCTCCGCGCCGACCTCACTCCGAATGAGGTGGCCGCCCCGCTGTGATCTTGGCCTCGTACTCCTCGGTCGGCGTGCCGCCGACGGCGTCGTGGACCCACTTCTTCAACTGCTCCGTCCGGCGATCGGGCCGGAACCGTTGCTCGGCCTTGGCCTGCTTGTCCGGCCGGCGCCTACCGTAAAAGCGCCGCGCCCACCCGGACGTCGGCTTGCCGAGCCGCGCCGCACCGTAGATCGCAAGCGGGGAGAAGACGATCCCCGCCAGGCCGTGCCAGAAACGCTGCTTCATGAAGCAGATCAACACGAGGCCGGCCAATACTCCGAACAGGGCCACGGTGGCCACGACGTCGAGGAACGTGCCTATCTGGATGTCGTACGGCGCCACGCCGAGCAGGATCAGCCCCATGACCGCCGCCGCAAGCAGCGTGGCATCGATCGAGCTCCTGCCCTCCTCGGCCCAATAGACGTCGTCGAGGTGAAGCCAGAGCGCGAACTCGTCGATGGTCAGCCCCATGCCGATCCCGAACGCCAGAGCGGAGAGGTCGTACCAGAACCCGACGTCTGACAAGGCGAAGCTGACCACCCCGGCGATCATCATCGTGACGATCCCGAACACGTGGTGATGCACGTGCAGGCCGCCCTCGCTGACGACGCTCCCCGGCCACCACGGCACACGAGGGCTCCGCATCAGCCGGGTGGAGAGCCTGATGAAGCCGAACGAGCCGAGGAAGCCGACCAGGACGAGGAAGTGGTACTGCCGGCCGTGCTCGACCAGCTGGTCGTTCCAGAGATCCGAGATGAACGAGGCTGTGGTGGTCACTGACCCACCCGCGAGCGCACCGCCCGCCAAGATACACCGCTGCGCGGAGACTCAGCCCTCTAGCAGGGTCAGGTCCAGCTCGCGCAGACGCGCGGGATCGGCCAGGACGTCGATCTCGACGATCTTGCCACGCGCGACCGTGAAGCCCGCCAGGGCGACCGGCCGACCGCGCGGGGCCACAACAAATCCCGGGGCGCCGTTCACCAGCGCCCGTCGTGCGAACCGGATGCCCTGCGGGCCAAAGGTCAGCGCCTGACCGGCCACGAGAGCGAGGCCGATCGGCTCTTCGGCGCGGCGCTCGACGCTCACGCTCAGGCCGGACGTCCCTTCGGGCGCGCCCGGACCGAGCTCGCCTATGGCGAGTTCCTGCGTCGTGCCCGGCGCCGGGTCGAGGCGCGAGAACATCTGAGAGCGGCTCTCGAGGGGTTCGAAACGCTGCAAGCGGCGCCGTGGGCGGAGCGCGCGCACATCGAGCTGAGGGCGAGCGGCCAGACGGCGCGCCGACGCGACCCGAGCACGCGCGACCGGCTGACCGCACAAGAGCTGCAGATAGCCGGCTTCGTCGCGCAGGGCCTGACCAACCGCGAGGTCGCGGCCCAGCTCTTCCTCAGCCCGCGCACGATCGACTTCCACCTCCGCAATGTCTTCAGGAAGCTGGACATCGCCTCCCGCACCCAGCTCGCCCATCTCGACCTCGATGCCCGTGCTCCGGATCCGGCGACCCCACCGGTCCCGGTGTAGAACCCGGCGAGATTGCCGGTGCGAGCCGCCCGCGAGTTCCCGACCCTCACGGCCATGACCACAAACCGCATCGACGTTCACCACCACTACGTGCCCGCCGAGCTGATCGAAGAGCTCGACCGAGTCGGGATCCACCACGTCGGAGGTCAACCGCTGGCGCCGTCGCGGCCGGCGGACTGCCTGGCGGTGATGGACCGCTACGAGATCGCCACGGCGCTGCTGTCGGTGCCGATTCCGCTGACGTTCGGTCACGCCGGCACGTCCCAGCGTGTCGCCCGCTCCATCAACGAGATCGGCGCCCAAGCGGTGGCGGACGAGCCGGAGCGCTTCGGCCTGTTCGCGACGCCGCCGTCGCCCGACGTCGACGGCGCCATGGATGAGCTCGACTACGCGTTGGACACGCTGCGCACCGACGGGGTCATCCTGCTGTCCAACCACGCCGGCGTGTACCTCGGCGATCCGCGGCTGGAGCCGGTCTTCGCCGAGCTCGACCGCCGCGCCTCGGTGGTTCTCGTTCACCCGGCCGTCTACACCGGCGACCGGCTCCCGATCGACCCGCACGCCGGATCGCCGGTCCCCACCCTCGAACCGTCGCTGTTCGAGTTCGTCTTCGACACCATCCGCGCCGTCGCGAGCCTGATCGTCGCCGGGGCGCTCAGGCGTCACCCCAACCTCCGGCTGATACTCGCCCACGCCGGCGGCACTGCGCCCTACGTGCGCGACCGCATCCTCGACCGCGCGCCCATCCTGAGGCGCATGCAACGTGCAAGGGAAGGCGAGGCATCGCCGCCCACGGCCGAGGAACTGCAGGGCATGGTGAGCGAGGGGCTGGCGGAGAGCCGCAGCCAGCTCCAGAACCTGTTCTACGACGTCACGTTGTCGACCAACGACACCGTGCTCGGCTGCCTGCACGACCTCGTTCCGAGCTCGCGCATCCTCCTGGGCACCGACTACCCGATGGCCCAGGAGATCGGTGTCGCCAGCACCCTGGCGGGGCTCGAAGGCCACGCCGGTTTCGACGACGACGATCGCCGCGCCATCGAGAGCGACAGTGCCAGGCAGCTCTTTCCACGACTGAACAACTGGGCGGCACACATCCCGCGCGCCGGCGATTTCGCCGGTGCAGGCCCCGGCGGTCCCACGTGGGGGTCGCGCCACCAGACGACCAAAGGAGGAATCGGCATGAATCCCTTCCCCGCAAAGCGCTTCGTGCTCGCAGAGCACGCGCCGAGGCAGTACGCCGGCATGCTCCGGCTCGAGGAATCGATCGAGCTCGGGGAGCGGTTGCGTGAGCTGATCAGGCTGCGCGCGTCCCAGATCAACGGCTGCGCCGTCTGCATAGACATGCACTGGAAGGACGCCCGCGTCACCGGCGAGAGCGAGGAGCGGCTCTACTCGCTCGACGCCTGGCGGGAGAGCCCCCTCTACAGCGCCCGCGAGCGAGCCGCTCTCGAGCTTTGCGAGGCCATGACGCTCGTAGCCGAGTCGCACGTGCCGGACCGGGTCTGGGATCGGGCGGCAATGCATTTCGGGCCCGCCGAGCTCGCCCAGCTCGTCTTCGCCATCACGGCCATCAACGCGTGGAACCGGCTCTTGATCACCGCGAGGACCGAGCCCGGTCACTACCAGCCGCGCGTCCGGGAGGTGGCCTGAAATGAAGGTCTTCGTCGCAGGCGCAACCGGCGCGCTCGGCACCCGCCTCGTCCCGCTGCTCGTCGCGTATGACTACGACGTCGTGGCGATGACGCACTCTCCCGAGAAGGTCGATTCGCTTCGCGCGACCGGCGCGGACCCGGTGGTCGCCGACGGCCTCGATCGCGCCGCGGTAATCAAGGCGCTGATGTACAGCGAGCCAGAGGTCGTCATCCACGAGATGACGGGCCTGGCCGGGGTGACGAGCCTTCGGAACTTCGACAAGGAGTTCGCGCTCACCAACCGGCTCCGGACCGAGGGAACCGATCATCTGCTCGAGGGGGCCCGGGCGGCCGGTGCGCGGCGGTTCATCGCCCAGAGCTTTGGCAACTGGGGCTACGAGCGCACCGGATCGGGCGCGACGAGCGAGGACGACCCCCTCGACCCCGACCCACCGGCCAAGCAGCGGCAGTCGCTCGCGGCGATCCGCCATCTGGAGAAGGCGGTCCTCGGCGCCGATGACATCGAAGGTCTGGCGCTCCGGTACGGCAGCTTCTATGGCCCCGGCACGGCATTCGCGGCGGACGGGGACATCGCCTCGATGTTGCGCAAGCGCCGCTTTCCGCTCGTCGGCGACGGTCGCGGTGTGTGGTCGTTCATCCACGTCGACGACGCTGCAGCGGCCACCGCCGCCGCGATCGAGCGCGGCTCACCGGGTGTCTACAACATCGCGGACGACGAGCCGGCGCCCGTCGCCGATTGGCTTCCCGAGCTTGCCCGGGTGCTCGGCGCGAGGCCGCCGCGGCGCGTGCCGGTCTGGCTCGGCCGCCTGGCGACCGGCGAGGTCGGGGTGTCGATGATGACCCGGATCCGCGGTGCGTCGAACGCCAAGGCGCGGCAGGAGCTCGGCTGGCGGCCGCGCTACCCGAGCTACCGCGACGGGTTCCAGACCGGCCTCGGTGACCTACCGATCCCCATGCCCGAAAGGCACGTCCGGCGCGCCTCAGGGTAGGCCCGGACCGCCCGCCTCCGCCGGACGTGATTGGGCTGGGTGGGGTGCGGGCTTGGCTGCCCGTGCCCGACGCGTTTGACCTTACGCTGCTTATGCCGGCAAAAGGTCGAGCGTCGGGTTCCGGGCACGTCCGGACCGAACTAGGGCAGCCGCTCCGCCAGGTAATCCCAGTCGCGGTTGAAGCGATAGGAGTGGTTCGCCGGCGGCTGCGGAGACTGCGTCTCGAGCCAGCGAACACGCCCGCGGCTCTTGTTGTGGAAGGCGTGCACGCAGCCGACCGCCGTCCAGAAGACATCGCCCCGGCTCAGCGTGAAGACCTCTCCGTCGGCCATCGCCTCCACCTCTCCTTCGAGGATGTAGTACGTCTCCTCGAGCGGGTGGTCGTGCGGCTGGGCGATCCCACCGGGTTGGTACTCGACCATGAACATCGTGTGGAGCACGGCGCCGAGGCGCTCGTTGACGAGCAACTTCACGGCGATGCCGCTGTACGCCAGGAGGGCGGTGGCCATGCTGGCGGACACGGTGGGCGCATCGACCCGGGCCCCGACCTTTAGGTTGTCCACGTCCATTTCGCCCTCTGCGAGGCGGAAGAACGTGCGCGTGCGGGGATCGCGGATGTCCGGCGCCTTCGCGGCGGAGGACGGCAGGGGCTCTCCGGTCCAGAAGGTGTCCGGAGGTCCCGAGAGGCGCGGAGCCGGGGCGTTCGCCTCGAGCCATACCGCTTCCTCGTCCCCGCTGTTTCGCCAGGCGTGCGGCACGCCGACCGGAAGCAGCCCGCAGTCGTTCGCCGCAAGCCGGTGCAGGCCGCCGTCCACGACCAGCTCCGGATTGCCGCGGAGCACGTAGAAGCTCTGCTCCGTGGAGTGGAGATGCATGCCCACCTCGGCGCCGGGCTCCATCGAGTACCACGCCAACCCGGAATGGAGTGCGCCGACCTGGCGGCCGACGAGCGTCGCGCGTTTCAGGCCGCTCACCCGATCGCCCAACTCGTGAGGCTGTGCCGGCTCGATATCGCGTGCCTTCTGCACGTGATGCGAGCGCTGCTCCCCGCCCGTCAAGTGCTGCTTCACGCTACAGCCCCGCTTCGCGGCGAAGCCGGGGCAGCAGTGCCGTGAAGTCCGCGTCACCCATCCCGGTGGCTATGCAGGCCTCCACGAGCTGCTGGGTGACGGCGGCGACGGGAAGGGGCGCCCCCACTTCGTGCGCGGCCTCGAGAGCCAGAGCCAGATCCTTGTAGAGGAGGCTCGAGCTGAACGTCGAGCTGTAGTCGTCGGCCACGAGAGCGTCCGTCTTGTACTTGACGAACGGACTGCCCATCGCGGTGCCCCCGATCACCTCGAGCATGGCGGCGCGATCGATGCCGTACTTCTCGGCGAGCACGAGCGCCTCCGCCAACAACTGGGCCGTGCCGCCGATCATCACGTTGAGGGCCAGCTTGACGACTCGCGACTCCTCCCCGGCGCCAACGTAGAAGACGTTTGGACCTATGTCCCGGAGCATGTCGCCCAGCCGGTCGAAGGCATCCCTCGGGCCGGAGACGACGATCCCGAGGTTCCCGGCCGCGACCACCGAGGGGTTGCCGCTCACCGGGGCTCGCAGGAACGACACGCCGCGGCGTTCGCACTCCTCCGCGACTCGGGCGGAGGACTCCGCGCTGATCGTGCTCATGTCGATGAGCACCCCGCTCGCCTCGCCCGCCAGGAGGCCGTCCTCCCCCAGGGTCACGGCCTCGACGGCGGGACCGTCGGCGAGCATCGTGATGCAGACGTCGGCGTGCTCCCACGCCTCCGAGGGCGTCCCGAGCACCCGGACCCCGCGATCCGCGAACGGCCCCGTCGGTCCGGGCGAGCGGTTCCAGACGCTCAGCTCGTGGCCGGCGCCCTCGAGGCGCTCCGCGATGGGGATTCCCATCCGTCCGAGGCCCAGGACCGCGACTCGCATCAGAGCATCATCCAGCCGCCGTCAACCGCCAGGTTGACACCGTTGACGGCGCGGTTCCGAAGCAGGAAGAGGGCGGCGTCCGTGACCTCCTCCATCGTGATCAGTCGTCCGGTGGGAGTGCGCGCCTTGACGTTGTCGAGCATCTCGGTGGCGCCTGCCCAGGTGGGGCTGTCGCCGACGATGCCGGGGTGCAGCGCGTTCACGCGGACGGGCGCGAGCTCCGTGGCGAAGGTGCGCACCATCGTGGTCACCGCCCCGTTGACGCTCGTGACCGTCGTCGATCCCGGGTAGGGGCGATCCTTGGCCAGCCCGCCGAAGAGGAGCACGGAGGTCTCGTCGTGCATGCGCGGGTGGAGGCGGTGCAGCACCTCGGTGTAGCCCACCAGCTTGAGCGTGGCGAGTCGCAGCGCCCGCTCGACGTCGTATTCGCGCACGCTGTTCGAGTCCCGCTCGATGGCGGCGAGCACCACGTGGTCGACGGTTCCGACACCGTCGAGGCGAGTCCCGATTCCCCCCGGTTCGGCCAGGTCGAGAGCGACCCCTCGGGTGTCGCCGCCGATCTCTCTGGCGACGGCCTCTGACCGCGCCGCTTCGCGGCCGGTGATGACGACCGGGCCTCCCTCACCGGCGAACACCTGAGCGAGACGGCGGCCCAGCCCGGACGTACCGCCGACAATGACGACGGCGCCTTCGGCCATGCGCTTCTAGAACAGCTCCTTCGTCGCGATCTCGGCACCGTCGGAGAGCGCCCGAAGCTTGAGCCACGCGACGTCCGGGTCCACCTGCGAGAAGCGGATGAAGGTGTCGAAACCGCAGTCGGTGCCGGCCATGAGGCGCTCGCCGCCGACGAGCTTGCCCACGCGCAGGAGCCGATCGGCCACCACCTGCGGGTGCTCGACGTAGTTCGTCTTGGTGTCGATCACGCCGTAGATCACCTTCTTGTCCTCCGGCAGCTCGACCTCCTCGAATACACGCCACTCGTGCTCGTGCCGCGGGTTGCCGCCCTCGGGATAGATGGTCCCGACATTGGCCTTCAGGACCTCGCTGACGATGTTGCTGAACGGCACGTCACAGTGATGCGGGCCCGCGTAGTTCCCCCAGCACACGTGGAGACGGACCTTCTCCTTGGGGATTCCGTTCAGCGCCTTGTTGATGGCTTCGATGGCCAGCGGAAGGTGGGTTTTCCAGTCCGTGATGCTGCTGCCCACGGAACGGGAGTGCGCGGCCATGGCCAGGTCCGGCGAATCGATCTGCAGGTTGAGCCCGGCGTCGACGATGGCGTTGTACTCGTAGGAGAGCGCGTCCGCGAGCGCCTCCAGATAGGACTCGTGGGAGTCGTAGTGCTGGTTCGGATAGTTGAAGGCGATCTGGCCGGGACTGATCGAGCCCATGAACGCGGACTCCGGGGGAGCGTCGCCGAGCGCGTTCTTCAGCCGGGCGATGTCCTCGTGGATGGCGTCCTTGTCCTTCAGCTCCACAGGGCCGACGCAGTTCGAGAAGACGATGTGCGCCATGGCATCGGTGGCGAACAGGCGCATTGCCAGGTTCGGGAACGGCGCGACGTCGTCAGCCTGGAACTCGGACCGCCCGTCGAACCCGCTGAAGCGCTGCGAGACGTAGGTGCTGAAGCCGGGCTTGCTCAGCTCGCCGTCGCTGACGACGTCGACGCCCTGATCTCGCTGGCGCCCCACGATTTCCCGCACCGCCGAGTCGAGGCGCGACTTGAAGGCGGGCTCGTCGATCTCCTTGCCGTCGATTCGGGCCCAGACGGTCTCGGCCACGTCGTCCGGTCGGGGCAAGCTCCCGGCGTGGGTGACCAGAACCCGATCCGCGCTCATATCTGTCCTCCCTGATGGCCGTAAGCGTTGCTGTACGGCGGGATGGTATCCGCGCCGCTGTCGCCTCAGCCGCGGCGGCGGCGGCGCTTCTTCCGGGCGCTCACCGGATGCGGCGTCGGCCGCCGTTCGGGCGCCGGAGGAGCCGCCTGCTCCGGGGCGTGCTCTCGTTTCGCTTTCCCCCGCCGGGACATGACGAAGCGAAGGGCCACCAGCCCGCCGATCGCGCTCAGCTTGAGGGCGGCGTAAGCCGGACTCCCCGGAGTGAGCACGTGTAGCGCTGCGGCGTGGGTCATGACGCAGCCCTCAGGGTAGTAAGCGGAAGGCGCCGTGCGGGT
This sequence comes from Thermoleophilaceae bacterium, assembly GCA_036519295.1. Classification (GTDB taxonomy): domain Bacteria; phylum Actinomycetota; class Thermoleophilia; order Solirubrobacterales; family Thermoleophilaceae; genus JACVRW01. The sequence goes on along the minus strand of DATDLN010000252.1, from coordinate 3,108 downwards.
CGTATCTCTCCCTGACTCGCAGCAGGCGGTCGTAGTTGGTGCCGTAGTACGCGTGCCCCGGGTCCTCCAGGTCGGGGTCGGGGAAGTTCGGGTACACGCCCCCCGAACCCCACGGGTGCACCGACGCCCAGGAATGCGCCAGCCAGCCTCCTGCGGCCTCCCGTTCGGAGGTCGACGCCCCGGAGTCGATCACGGCGGCCTGCTTCAGGAGGAAGAGCTCGCTGCGATGCACGAAGGCGGTGGCGTCGGCCGGCACCCGGTTGTAGGCGCCGCTCCATGGCGTGAAGTCCAGCTCCCGCGCCTGGCCTGGAGCCCGTTCCCTGGAGAGGTTCTCCAGCAGCGCCGCCACGGCTTCGCCGGGCAGCGGCTGCCGAAAGAACTCCGACTTGCTGAAGGGGTGCGCGTCCTCTGGATGATCGTCACCGGGGCCGTGCTCGGCCAGGTGCCGCTTGGCGTCTCGGTAGGGCATGTGCAGGCGAGAGTCGGAGGCGGGGTCCACGACGATCCGCGTGACGAGCTGCCCGAGCAGGCCTGCCGTCTCGGGCTCGCCGCCGAGCATGGCGCCGAAGACGTTCACCCTGGGCGGCTTGTCGGGGTTGCCCGACGCAGTCACCAGCAGGCTTGCGGCCATCTCGTCGGGCGCGGCGGGCGACCAGCGCTGCCAGGCGTCGACGATCGTGGCCGCGTGTTCGTACGGCCACGTGAGGTGGAAGGTCGTCGCGGCCGGTGCGGGGAGAGCCCTGAAGGCGAACGACGTGACCACGCCGAAGCTCCCGCCCCCGGCGCCGCGGAGCGCCCAGAACAGCTCCTCGTCGTGGTGGGCGTCGCACTCCACGACCCGACCGTCGGCCAGGACGACCTGCGCTCCGAGGAGCTGATCGGAGGTCAGCCCGTACGTCCTGCCGAGGATGCCCAGCCCGCCACCCAGCGTGAGACCGGCGATCCCGACCTCGGGCCCACAGCCGGCGGCCATGGTCAGGTCGTGCTCGTTCAGGGCGTCGTAGACGTCGCCGAGCCGAGCCCCGGCGCCGATCTTCGCGACGCCGCCTGAGACCGACACCGTGTTCATCGGCGAGACGTCGATGACGATCCCCTCGGTGGAGGACTGGCCGGCGAAGCAGTGCCCTCCGCTTCGAGGAACGGCCGGCAGTCCAGAGCGCCGGGCGAACGAGATCGTCTCGGCGACGTCCGCCGGCGTCGCACACAGCACGACGGCCCGCGGCCGAACGTGGTGGAAGCGAGCGATGGCGGCCCTGCGAGCCGTCTCGTAGTCGGGCGAGCCAGGCAGAATGACCTCGCCCGCAATCACGCCCTGCAGCGCGTCCAAGTCAGGTGCCCTAACGCTCACAGCCTTTGTCATTCCCAGGATTGACCATTGCCCGACACGGAAGTGATCACCGTGCGTTCAGAGCTCCCCGGCGAGCGGGAGGCCATCCGGCGCGTGAACGAGCTGGCTTGGGCGAGCGTATGACCGTCATGGCTCCCACGCAGCTTGGCCTCGTCCTCCATCCACGGCGGGACGTGGACGGCGCACTTCAGGCGATACGCGAGTGGGCCTCGAAGCACGGAGTCGCCGTTGGCCAGGTCCTGATTCCAGGACAGCCGCGGCGAATCGGCGATCCCGTCGACGTCGCCGCCTGCGACCTGCTGGTCGCGGTGGGCGGCGACGGGACCACCCTCGCCGCGCTGCACGCCGGCGCCGACGCCTCCCGCCCGGTACTCGGCGTAGCCGCCGGCAGCATCGGCATCCTCACCTCCGTGCGCGTCGACGACCTTTCCACCGCTCTCGAGCAGGTGGCGGAGGGCGACTGGACCCCACGCGCGCTGGCGGGGCTGCACATCAGGACGGAGACGGGTGAGGTGCAGATGGCGATCAACGATTTCGCCGTGATCCGAGACGGGACGGGCCAGGTGATCACCGCGATCCGCGTCGACGACGAGCTCTATGTCCGAACGGCCGGAGACGGCCTCGTGGTGGCCACCCCGCTCGGCTCCAGCGCCTACACGATGGCCGCCGGAGGTCCGATCCTGGCGCCGGGGGCGCAGGGGATCGTGGTCACCCCGCTTGCCCATCACGGGGGAGTGGCCCCGCCTCTGGTCGTCGGGTCGGATAGCCGGCTGGTGCTGTCGGTGGAGCCGGGCTACGGAGGCAGCCGCTTCGAGGCCGACGGTCAGGTCCTGGCCACGGAGGCCGCGCAGGTGACCGTGACCCTGCGTCACGACTACGCGACGCTGGTCACGCTCGCCGACCAGGAGCCGATGCTCACCGGGCTGCGGCGGAGGGGCCTCGTGGTCGACGGGCCCCGGATCCTTGTCCGCGACAAGCGCACCGCGCCGTCCGGTCATTAGCGGCGACGTTCTCACGCCACGCGCGCTGAACCGCGCGCTCCTGCAGCGCCAGGGCCTGCTCGCGCGTTCCGACACGCCCGCGATCGACATGATCGAGCAGCTGGTCGGCATGCAGGCGCAGGAACCGCAGAACCCATACCTTGCCCTGTGGTCGCGCCTGGACGGCTTCGATCCCGCCGAGCTGAGCCGCCTGTTAGCCGAGCGCCACGCGGTCCGGGCTCAGCTCATGCGCGCGACGATCCACCTCGTCTCCGCGCGCGACTGCCTCGCGCTCCATCCGATCACGCAGCCGGTCCTCGCCCGCACGTTCACGAGCCCCTGGGGCAAGGGGCTCGCCGGCGCGGACGTGCGCGAGGTGGCCGCGGCGGGCCTAGAGCTCCTCGCCGAGCGGCCTCGCACCCGCGCCGAGCTGGGCGCTCTGCTCGCCCCGCGCTGGCCCGACGCCGATCCCAAGTCGCTGGCGCACGCTGTCACGTTCAACACCGCACTCGTGCAGGTGCCGCCTCGCGGGCTGTGGGGGGAGACCGGACAGGCCACCTGGGCGCCCGTCGAGACCTGGCTGAACCGCGAGCTCCATCCGAACCCCACCACCGACGAGGTGGTGCTCCGCTACCTGGCCGCATTCGGCCCCGCGACGATGGCCGACATCCGCACCTGGTCGGGGCTCACGGGACTGCGCGAGGTGATCGAACGACTGCGCCCGCAACTGCGGACCTTTCGCGACGAGCAGGACGGAGAGCTCTTCGACCCGCCCGGCGC
>DATDLN010000251.1:0-7581 GCA_036519295.1 Thermoleophilaceae bacterium | reverse complement strand
CGGCCGGTCTCCATGCCGGCCCGCTCGAGGAGTTCGTCGCGCTCGTGATCCGGCAGGCCGAGCAGATACGCGTCTGCCATCGCAGCCCCTCCATCCGGCGATTCCGCGATGCCGTCGAGCACGGCGTCATCTGCCCTTGGTGCCATGTCGCTTAGAGCGACCTGTCGCACCATGAACTGCTCGAACGCCTCGGAGGCGTCCGACTCGAGCACTCGCCTCATGAGCTCCTTGACCTCGGTGGCACCTGGTTTGCTGCTCTCGCTCATGCCCTATCGATTCGTGCGCTCTGGACCTGCGCATCTTCCCGCACAATGGCCAGCTCGTGCGCTCTCGTCGAGTAGGCCGCGCCGGAGCCCGGGTACCTCGTTCGGTGGGCCGCGGTAGGCGAGCGAAGGAATGAAGATGGCGAAGGAGATCGAGCTAAGGCGCCACACCGACAGCGATGGCGACGTCTTGAGCGAGGAGGGAGTGCGGGCGGCACTCGAGATCGGCGCAGCTCTTCGCGGCGGCTATCAGCTGCTCGTGTCGAGCGGAGCGCAGCGCGCCACCCAGACACTGGCCTGCTTTGCGTGCGCGCTCGGCGAGCGGGTGCCCGGTGGAGCGGTGGTCGAGTCCGGTATGCGATCCGAGGTCGAGGACCGCTGGCGCCAGGCCTATCAGGAGGCTGGTAGCGGCGAGCTCGGCGCACTGCGCACAGCCGATCCCGGGCTGGTCGAGCAGGACGCGGCGGCCCTCGGCGCCGCCCTCAGACGGGTCCTCGACCGCCTAGCCGATGGCGGCAGGGCGCTGGTCGTTGGGCACAGCCCGACCAACGAGGCAGCGGTGCTGGGCGTGACCGGCCAGGTCATCGAGCCGATGGCGAAGGGCGCCGGAGTGGTCGTCGTCGTCGACGGAGACGACACGCGGGTCGAGCCGCTGGACTAACGGCGTCGAGACGGCCGCCATCTCGCGACGCACCGCGGGCGACCGGGCGCCGGCCTCGGCTGGATGCGGGGCCCGGGTCGTCCGGGTCGGCCCGAGCCTGGACGCGAGCGAGGGGCGGCCGGTTCAGGCCGCTGGCGTCGGCGGAGGGTCCGGCCGTTCCCCGGAGGTGAGACAGGACGTTCACGACAGTCCCGCTCGGCTCGCGGAGCATGAAGCGACGCACGCCCCATTCCTCGTTACGCAGTGGATAGGCGATCTGGAACCCGCGCTCCACGGCCTTGGCGTGGACCGCATCGACATCCGCCACCTCGACGGTTATTCCGGGGGCGGCCATGTCATCACCACCGACGATCGTTATTTGGACCGACGGATTGCTGGGCGACGCCACGGTCATGACCCAGCCCAGGTCCATCGCGACCTCGAAGCCGAGCAGCTCCACAAAGAAGTCACGCGTCGCGGCGGGCCGATCGGTGCGGATGTTAGGGACCGCTCTGCTGATCGCCACGCTTCGACTTATACCGAGCCGACTGGAACGGCTCGCGCGCGCAGTCCCGGCCGATCCGGGCTTCTCCTTGTCGCGCGACTTGCGGAAGTGACGGCGGCGTCACCGGTGACGCCTGCGCTTCGTCCATCTCGAAAGCGTCGGTCTCGACCCTCGACACGCTCGTTCTCGTGGCAGTCCGGTAGTTCGACGCAGGTGACATCCGCCGATCGCAGCTGCGCCTTCTTCGCCAAAGGCGTGCGGTCCCTCAAGGGGAACCTTCATGAGGCAGTTGCGGCTCCCTGCGATTGGCCGCCGAGCCGCCATGCCAGACGGCCTTCACACACGCCGTGAGCTAGCCAAGCGGGACGAGCTTCTTACGCAGCGCGCCCTAAGCGGGGGGATCGCCGGGGATCGCCCGGGTGCGCGGATGCCGCCGGTTTGCTCGCGTCAGCCGATGCAGCAGGCCCGGGTCGGATGCTCGCCGGGCGGCCGGGGTCAGTCGGGACGTCTGGCCGGTGGAAGCGCTAGTCGGTCGCGGATCGCGGTGCGGGCCCGGGCGAGCGCGGCGCTGTCTCCGAAGAGCAGGTACTGGCCGTTCGCCTCGTGCAGTAGGGCGTTGATCTCGAAGCTGATCTGGTGGGGGTCGGCGTCTCGCTGCAGGTCGCCTTGCTGCCGGGCCTCGCGCACGTTGGTTTCGAGCAGCTGGGTCCAGCCGTCGAGGATCGTGCGCACGCGCTCCCGGACCGGGCCGCGGCGGCTGTCCCATTCGGCGGCGGTGGCGGCGAAGAAGCAGCCGCCGGGGAACACGCCGCGCTTGACGTAGGACAGGTACCGCTCGCACAGCAGCTCGAGGCGCTTCACGCCCTCGGGGGCTTGCATCGCGGGTGCGACGACCTCGCTGGTGTAGACGGCCTCGGCGGCGTCGACGGCGGCGAGCTGCAGGTCCTGCTTGGAGTCGAAGTGCGCGTAGAGCCCGCTCTTGCTCATGCCGATCTCGTCGGCCAGGCGGCCGATCGAGAGGCCCTCGAGGCCCTCGATGGTGGCGAGCCGGGCGGCGGCGTCGACGATCAGCTGGTAGCTGCGTTCGCCGTCGGCGCGGGTACGTCGCTTGCGGGTTCTGGAGGTCGCCATGGCTGCTCCCCGGGAAGTGGTCCCTTGACAAGTTAGCACGAGCGGTCGTACACTCGGTGGAAGTGCGAACGATCGTATTTCTAGCGAGAGGACCATCATGGACTCCAGACGAGCGTTGACGGTGCTGATGGCAGTCGCCGCCGCGGTGGCGGCGGCAGCCATGCCCTCCCCAGCGAGCGCCAAAGAGCCCGCGAAAGCCCCGGTGGTCCACGAGCTGGCCACCTTCGCCGCGCCCGACTGCGTCGGCGGCTGTGGCTCGGGCAGCACCATCGGCCCCGACAAGACGCTGTACGTGACGGACGGGCCGGGAGGCCGCGTCCTGCGAGTGGATCCGAAGACGGGCGCGGTCACGACCTTCGCGAGCGGTCTGCCCCCTGCGATCCCCGACGTCGGCATCGGCGGAGCGATCGACGTCGCCTTCGTCGGTCACACCGCGTACGTGCTCGTCACCCTTGTCGGGCCCGCCTTCGGCCAGAACGACGTCGTCGGCGGCATCTACCGGATCCAGAGGGATGGCAGTGCGACGGCGATCGCGGACATCGGCGCCTGGTCGATAGCGCATCCACCCGCCACGGACTTCTTCGTTGCCAGCGGGGTCCAGTACGCGCTCCCCACGGGCCTCGACGTCCATGGCACGACCATCTACATGGGACAGGCCGGCCCCATCCCGCATCTCCCGCAGGACGGCAAGGTCGTGAAATTCACGCCGACGTCAGCCGCGACGGAGGTCGCCTCCGGAGCCAGTCTGATCGTCGACGTGGAATTCGGTTCTTACCGCCAGCTGTATGCCCTGTCACAGGGGATTTGGGACCTGCCGCCGATTCCCGAGAGCGAGGGGGCGCCGGCATCCCCGGACACCGGAAGGCTCGTGCGAGTCAGAAAGGACGGCAGCTTCACGCCCGTCGCCGAAGGCCTGGACCGGCCGACGTCGCTCGAGTTCAGTCGCAGGACCGCCTTCGCCATCACGCTCACGGGCAAGGTGATCAGGATCGACAACGCCGGGAGGCCGCCCATCGGCTAGCACGGACTGGATCCCTAGGAGGAAACATCAAATGGCGATCATCGACGAGACGCCGCTCGACGCCGGCGAGCTCGAGCAGCTATCCCCGACACACAAAGGACTACGCATGGCCACGACAACGGGAACCCCCGCGGCGCTGATCGACGGCGCGCTGGACGAGCTTAAGGCAGGCATCCGGGGGAGCGTGCTCACTCCGACTGACCCCGGCTATGACGACGTGCGTCCCGCCTTCAACGCGATGCATCAGGGGCGCCCCGCGGTCGTGGTCAGCTGCAGCGGCACGGCAGACGTGGTCGAGGCTGTCAACTTCGCACGCGACCGGGGCCTCCCGGTGGCCGTGCGCGGCGGCGGGCACTCGATCGCCGGCCTGTCGACGATCGACGGCGGCATGCTGATCGACCTCGGCGAGATGAACGGCGTCCAGGTCGATGCTGAGCGCCGGCTCGTCCACGTCCAGGGCGGCGCCGTCCTCGGCGACGTCGACCGCGAGACGCAGGCATTCGGCCTCGTCGCGCCGAGCGGCGTGGTGTCAGACACCGGGGTCGCCGGACTGACCCTCGGCGGCGGCTACGGCTGGCTACGACGCAAGTACGGGCTCGCATGCGACAGCCTCGTCGAGGCCCAGGTCGTTTGCGCGGACGGCGGGGTTCGCACGGCATCGGCGGACTCGAACCCGGACCTCTTCTGGGCGATCCGCGGCGGCGGCGGCAACTTCGGGATCGTCACGTCGTTCACGTTCCGGCTGCAGGAGCTCGGTCCGGAGGTGGCGTTCGCGGCGGTGATGTACCCGATCGAGGAGGTCGCCGACGTGCTCCGCAGGTGGCGCGACTACGTCGAGCAGGCCCCCAACGAGGTGACCTCCGTCTGCGTCACGACCACGTTCCCCGCCAACCCCGAGATGCCCGATGCCGTCCACGACCGGCCCGTCGCGATCATCGGCGGCGTCTACGCCGGCGACGTCGAGGAGGGCATGCGGGAGATGCAGCCCTTGCGGGAGCTCGGCACCGTCCTCTTCGACATGTCCGGCCCGACACCGTTCGTGGGCGTGCAGACGGGCTTCGACCCGCTCTTCCCGCGCAACCAGCTGCGCGCGTACTGGAAGGCGCTCCACCTGAAGGGACTCGACGACGAGGCAATCGACGCGATCGCCGCCAGGGCGCTCGACCGCCCAGCGCCGCAGACGCTCGTCAACACCTTCCACATGGGGGGCGCGATCGCGGACGTGCGCCCCGAGGACACGGCTTTCCCCGAGCGCTCCGCGCCCTACCTCGTCTCGATCGACGGCCAGTGGACCGACGCGGGGGACGACGCCGACAACGTCGCCTGGGTGCGCTCAACGTTCGCCGAGCTCGAAAAGTTCGGGACCGGCAGCGTGTACCTCAACTTCACCGGCCTCGCGGACGAGCCGCCGAGCGCCGGTGTCGACAGCGCGTTCGGCCGGAACCTCCAGAGGCTCGCCGAGCACAAGAAGACGTACGACCCGGACAACTTCTTCCACCGCAACAACAACATCGCGCCGGCTCGCTAGGGAAGCGGGCGCCGACGAGCACCACCGAACCCCCACCAAGACCACCCACCTTCCCGATGACGCTTGAAGTGACCCAGATACTGGCCGCCGCCGCGACTCTGTACGGCGTCGGTGGCGGCCTCTCCGTGCTTCTCCAAGCGCGCCACATGGTCGCTCGCGGATCCTCCTGCGACGTCTCGCTCCGCTTCCTTGCCACGTACGTCGGCGGCTACGCCATCTGGTTGCTCTACGGCGTAAGCATCCAGAGCGCGCCGATTGTGCTCGTCCATACCCTCGGGCTGCTGACCGGCGCCGTCACCTTGGCCGTCGCGCTGAGGCTTCGCGGCCCCCTGCTGCGAGCGGGGAGCTGGCGCCAGTGCGACTGATACGCCCGCTTCCAGCCCTCGCCCATCTCGCGATCGCCCTCCGGTCAACGCCCCAGACACAGGTGACACCCTTGCGTGGTACAGGTCCGAGAATGCCCTTATCTGAGGGGCGAGTTGAGCGCAAGTCGGACCCGTGATCGGAGTCGGTCGTGCGGACGGCTGGTGTGCCCGTCGGGGATAATGAGGCGGGCTGCGCGGACGGAGCCGAGGGTGGTGACCGCGGTGCACGCTGATGCCCAGCCTTATCTCGGTGCTCGAGCCGGTTGGGCTCGGCGACATGATGGGTGATGGGGGATCCGGCGTGGAGCGGTGCGGCCGCTCAGGAGAAAGCCGCTCGCATCGAAGCGCGGCGGATGGGCGGAGGGCGCGTCGCCCTCAGGGTTGCGGGCCCATCCGCCAGCTCGACTACCTCACCGACGAGCGCCGCGGCCCGCTGGTCAGTTTCATCGGCCGCTTCGAGCGGCTGGAGGCCGACCTCGCCGATGTTTCGCGGCGGCTCGGCGTCGTCCTGCGTCTCGGGCACCGGAACGCCAGCTCGCACGCCGGCTATCAGGACTACTACTCGCGACGCACGCGCGAGATCGTCGCCGAGCGCTTCGCCCGCGATATCGAGGCGTTCGGCTATAGGTTCTGACTTGTCGCGGGCTGGTGCCGGTGCGGCCTACCGGGATAGCCCTTAAGCCGCTCGGGCGATCAGCTGCTCGCAGATCGCCTTCAGGTTTGTGGGACCTATGTCGTCGAGGCGCAGGTGCTTCTCACCAATGTAGGCCCGGAGGCGATAGTAGGCGTGCGGCCCGCAGCAGGTGCTCGAGCGGGTGGTTGACCGCGTGGTTGGTTCCGTCGAAGGTGAGATCGAGAAGGGCCGGGCCCAGTGGACCAGACCCCACTCCCTGACCTCCTCGTACGGAAGCGGCCGGGTTGGCGCCCCGGTGCCGAGGGAGACCATGGAAAGGTCCTTGCGGGCGATCCTCTTCAGCGCCTCGGCGTACGCGCACATGGGGAGATTCCATTCGGGCTCGCGCTTCGCCTTCTCGCGCTTGAACATCAGCGGGCGCCGCTTCTCGGTGTCGTATGCGGTGACCATCGCCGGTGACAGCGCGGCGGCCAGGGGAGTGTCACCGAACAGTTCCTCGAGGACTTCAATGAGGACCTCGTTCGGGTACTTCTCGTGCAGCAGGCTGCCCCCCGTACGAAGCTGGCGGCGGACCGACGTCGCGAAGATTTGCGGGCGCGGCCTCGGCGTAGAAGTCGAGGATCTCCCAGGCGCTGTAGCGCGGTTTGCGCGGGTCATTCCGGTCGGGTGCGGTCAGCCCCATCACCGTGATCCCGCCGATAGAGGTGCCGACCATCAGATCGAAGAGCTCATGGGCCCGCTTGCCGCTGCGCGCCTCGATCTCGGTGACGAGCGTCGCGGGCAGGAGGCCGCGGATGCCGCCGCCGTCGATCGAGAGAACGTGCATCGCCGCGATCGTACGCCTTGCCGCCAGCGGCGATGACAACGGCGGTCAGCCGGGCGCTCGGAGCTCGCGGCCGGCGTTCAGCCGTCGGCTCACTCGAAGTCGGACCCGCGACGTCTGTCTTGCGGCGGGCGGGGACCAGATGCGATGCTTGACTGAACCCGCGCCCGAGGAGCGTTCAGATGTCCCTCCGCCGCGCCGTCTACGCACAGATCGTCGCGCTGCTGGTCCTACTGGTCGGAGCCGGCAGCGCGTCGGCCGCGACCGATCACGTGGTGATCACGGGTGGCGCGGTCGTTCCGGCGGGCCAAACTGCCGGCGATGTGCTCGTACTCGACGGGACGGTGAGGATCGCCGGACGTGCCACGGGCGACGTCGTCTCGGTGAGCGGGCCGGTCCGGGTCACCGGCCGTGTTGATGGCAACCTGATCGCCGTATCCGACCGGGCGTTCCTCGGTCCGACGGCGCGTGTGGGCGGCGACCTGCGCTACGGCGACGAGCGGCCCGTGCTCGCGCGCGGCGCCAGGGTGGGCGGCGACATCAGCAATGAGGACTGGGCCGACGCGGCGAACGGGTGGGGTTGGGTGAGCTTGATCGGATGGTGGCTCGCGGTGTCCGTGTCGACGTTGATCGTCGGCGCCCTGCTCGTCTTGCTGGCACCGGCCGCCCTG
>DATDLN010000250.1:0-11247 GCA_036519295.1 Thermoleophilaceae bacterium | reverse complement strand
CGGGACCTCAAGGCCTTCGCGCGCGCCCAGCCGGGCTGCCGCGCGCTGATGCGCCACTACGGCATCGGACCGCAGGTGGCGTGCGCGATCCTGGCCGAGCTCGGCGACGCTCGCCGCTTCTCCTCGTCGCGCCGGTCGGTCCGTTTCGCCGGCCTGGACATCACCGTCCACGAGTCCGACCCCAAGCGCCGCGCCGGGCACCGCTCGCCAAGGCCCGCCGGTGCTGCGCTGGGCGGCGTTCGAGGCCGCCGAATCGGCCACCAAGCCCGCCTCACCCGACCACGCCTACTACCTCGAGCTCAAGCAGCGCGTGTGAGCCAACCGGGCACTGCTGTCGGTCGCGCGCAAGCTGCTGCGCCACGCGCACCAAACGCTGCCCGAACTCGGCGACGACGCGCTCGCGCCGGCCGCCTGAGCCTCGACTGTCGCCGGCCGGCGAGCGCCTCGCCCGACGCCAACGATGACCGCGGCCAGCTCCCGACGAATTGATGCCCGGCCAGCCCATCAGCTGGCCAGCAGGGCCCTGAAGGAATGAGCGGCCGCACCGCACGTCGCGGGTCCTCCCCATCAACCATCCTGTCGCCGCGCCCCTGCCCGGACGCGAGCACCGAGATAGGACTGGGCACCCGCGCACCCCGACCGGCACCACCCGAGCCGCGCGCCCACTCGCCACCGCGCCCGGCGGTTGACGTCAGCGCGCATCACCGATAGGGCAATTCTCGGACGCGCACAGGCCGCGGCGCCGGGGCTCTCGGGGATCACGCCTCTTCGCCAAAAGCGTGACTATCGGACCCAGAACGATGGTGCCTTGAGCCCCGCCGAACGGCGGGGCTCGGGCGTATAAGCCCTTTGCTTAGTCGAGACGCTGTACGCGATCAGGCGAGCGAGGGCAGCAAGGGTGACCGCGCGTCGCGGGCGATCGCGAGTCGGCCGCGCCGCCGCGCGATTCGGCATTTGTGCGCTCCTTCCAGGCGGCGTGGCCCGGCCGCCACTCATAGTTCGATTCTCTTGTGGGCGCCGCCTGAATACTGCTCCGCCTGCGCCGGTCGAAAAGTGGGTTCTCGTCGATCGAGCGGGCAGGCGCGCGTGATCCCGTTCAGGCGCATGCTAGGAGGACTGGCTGCCGGAAGCCGTCTAAGCGGGGCAGGCCGTAGGCGCGGCGCTTGACCATCCGAGCTGTGCCGAATGATCACGCTATGGAGCATTAGCGTGACTCTATTGTCGCTGGGGCACTCAAGCGGCGCGCCGACCTGCCGCGCCCAGCACGGAATCCGGAAGGGGTGGGACGTGGCGAGCGCCGACAGCGCTTTCTTGCTCCCAGTGCCCAGCTTCAGCCACCGCTCCGCTGGCGCCAGGCGACGATGGAGTGCTCCGTTTGTGGAGTTGGAGAACGGAGGGCGACCGGAGTCACGCCTCACCTTCACACGTTGCGGACTGACCCGGACTAGGCACCGGACTCCGTTTACTCGGCGGCGAACCCAGTCGTCCACGGAGGGGAGAGTCCATGTCTGTGACGCCCTTGCCGAACGCCGCCGGTCGCCGTCGCTCACCGGTCACCCTGCCCGGCTATCTCGCCGGGCGCCCGCCGCGTAACAAAGGACTGCGCTACCCGCCCGATCCGCCCACCGTCGAGGAGATCGTCGCGGTCATGCGCGCGGCCGGCGACGGTGCCCACGGCGCCCGCATGCGGGCGCTGATCGTGCTGCTCTGGCGCGCAGGGCTGCGCATCACCGAGGCGCTCACCGTCACCGAGCACGACCTCGAGCCGCGCGCCGGTTCGGTGCTGGTCCGCCACGGCAAGGGCGGCCGCCGCCGCGAGGTCGGCATGGACCCGTGGGGCTGGGAGCACCTCCGGCCCTGGCTCGAGTTGCGCCTGCGCCTGCCCGTTGGGCCGCTGCTGTGCGTGATCGAAGGCCCAACCCGCGGCCGGTCCTGGGCAAGCGACGCCGCCCGCGCCCAACTGCGGCGCGTCGCCGCGAAGGCCGGTGTGCGGCGGCGCTTCGCGCCGCACCAGCTGCGCCACGCCCATGCCCTCGAACTCGCCCACGAGGGCGTCACGCTCAACGTCATCCAGCGCCAATTGGGGCACACCAACCTCGGCGTCACCTCCATCTATCTCCAGGGGATCGACAACGCCGAGATCATCGCGACCGTCCACGCCCGCAAGGCACCGATGATTCCCGCCAGCAGCGGACTCCGCATATAAGCCGGCCCCGCCCGGCAGTCGCACCGGAACTGGTCGCGTCGAAAAGCAGCGCTCCGAGAATGTGCTTCTGCCCCTCGTCGAGGCTGTCGCACAAAGCCCCGCCGAGCTCGCTGGATCCGTTCTAAGCGGGGGTTCCGAAATGGCCATCGCCTCCGTCACGCCGGCATCAGCTGCCGCGACGTCGGCGCGCTCAACTGCGCTCGTGCCCCCCTCCGTGTGTGCGCAGCGTGGTTTCCGAATCGGCTTTGTGCGACAGCCTCCGTCCGGAGCAGCCATGTGGTCAGGGACGACGGCTACTGCTCGCACAGGGGAAGCAGGCGCCGTGTCCCCCTGCCTTTGGCGATTTGCGAGACGCGACCCCCCGACGGCGTTTGCCCTACTTTGACTCAGGGACGAGGATGACGGGGTCTTCGCCGGAAACCGGCCTGTAGGACGGACGCGTGTTCGCGTCCGAGAAGACGCCTTCTCGGACGTCAACCGTCGAGTCGTCTGGCCCAAGCGCGTCACGCGCGGGGGCGGCGGGCACCCCGCCCCACGCCGGACGAGGCTTGCAGCAGGGTATTACTAGGGACAGCCGGGAAAGCGAGAGAATTTCTCCCACGCGCCCACCGTGCTTGACCGGGCACGCAACATGCCATAGTCGTCACCCTTGTACCCAAGTTCGGCTGCCACGTATCGGTCGCTTGCGGTCGAGTAGATCGCGAACGTCCCAGGCTCTTCCTCGATGCAGACGATGCGGTACCGCTCCCATGCCCCGATCGATGTGGCTCGGGCGCGAAGCATGTCTTTGTCGCGTCCCGAATAGTCGATCTCGGTGCTTGCCCATCTGCCGTTGGCGTTCGTGAAGATCGACCAACAACAACCAGTATGTTTGTCGATGCAGAACTGGTGCTCTTCCCATGCGCCTACGGTGGTTGCGCGTGCTCTAAGCATTCCGTACAGGTTTCGCCTTGGGTACTTGAAAGGGCCGTATCCGAGTTCGGCCGCGACGTAGCGGTTGTTTGCCTCGCTTTTGAAACCCTGGACCGGATAACAGTCGACGTAATTAGCACTCCTCGATCCGACGCCAGGGGGCAGCGGCACTGCTTTGCCTGGCGCTGGGGCCTTCGCGGGGTACAGGCCGGCGGGCAGCCTGCTCGCCGATATTGCTTGGGCGCCAGCCAACGCCATAACCAAGGCGGCCGTCACTCCCGCGACGAGCCGAGTTCCGAATCTCATGCTTCCTCGCCCCTTAACGCCCACGACCGCGCAGCTACCAGCCCGCCCCACCAGGGAGACCAACCACCGTCGCGGCGTCGAACCCAGTCTCTCCGCGCCGCCCACCCCACTACAGATACACGTGGCGGTCTGATAGCCCTCTCCTGAAAAAGAGCCTACCCCTCCCGGACGTGCGCCGTCAACGTTTGGCCGCAATCGGGCGTCGTCGCTCAACACCGTCAACACGGCATCTCCCGATCGCGCTCTAGCAGCCCCTCGCCCGCAGGCATCCGAACCTGGGCTGGCTCCCACCGCACCTCTGTGCACGCCACGGGTTCCGGGATGCTCTTCAGCTCGCGCATCCCGACCGACGTGGACCGCTGGTCACCGCGACCAAGAGTTCGAACCGCGACCTTCCACTCGTCCGCGAGGTCAGCGCGGGACGATTCCTTTGCCAGACGATGCAGCACTGCTCGAGCTCCTCACACCACGGCAAACGTCGGCGGCAGCTCCCGCCCACGATCAGCGAGAACCGGCGAGGAGCTTCGCCCCTCTACGTTCCTGGGGGCGCGGGACGGCCCGGCGGTCGGGGATCGCCTTCGTCCGGGAGGGCGTCGGGCCTGGGTTCTGCGCGCGGTTTGTGAGAGTGTTGGCACGGCGATCTCGTGGCGGCGGCAGCCCCCATCGGCAGCGTCAGCGTCGGCCGGCACCGGCTCGATGTTGGTGGCGCGGCCGGGACGCTGATTGCGCCGTCGCCCGCTCCGCCCGAGGGTGACGCCGCCCCGCTGGCGCGCGCCCTCGAGCAGGAGCCGCGGACCGCGGGCGAGGCCGCAGAGGAGATCGTCGACAGCGCCTCGGAGGTGGCCACGCGCGTCGAGCAGGCGGTCGCTCTCGCCAAGGATCTGGCGGCCGCGCGGATCGATCCGCGCGATGTGTCGGGTCACGTCGACCTGATGCTCGACATGCTCGGGCGGCTGGACGGCGAGGGGCGCTGGGAGGAGGAGCGACGCCTCGCCCGAGCGCTCAACGGTGTGCTCGCGCTGCTGTTCCGCTGGGTCGATCTCGTCCGTTCGCTGAAGGTGGTACGCGCGGCCGCCGAGCGGTCGGCGACCGGTCCGCCGTGGCGTGGAGCGAACACGAACTCGGGACGCTTCACCTCGCCGCGGGCGACCTCGGCGGCGCGAACCGGCGTCTCGAGGAGGCCGAGCGGATCAGGCGTGAAATCGGCGACCGGGTGGGCTCACGGCGACCGAGCAGAACCTGGCGAGTGCTCCGCCAGCGACTGCGTGAGGAGCTCCGCGACGACGGCCGGCGGCCCCGTCGCGGCCGGCAGCTCCTGCTGCTCGCGGCAGCGGCTATCCTGCTCCTGCTGTTCGGCGGCGTGGCTGGAGCGATGCTCGACCGCGACGACCCCCGGACGACGACGATCAAGCTGCGCTCGGTGGCGAGGAGGCCCAGCTCGCGGGGCGGACGGAGGGCGCCGGTAGCGTCACGAGCGCTCCTGCCGGAATTCGCTGCCCGGACCGCTGCGAGGGCGAGTTCCCGCGCGGATCCGGCATCGTGCTCACCGCCCGGCCAGCGGACGACGCGACCTTCGCTGGCTGGAGCGGCGGTGGGTGCCAGGGCACGGCCCGCTGCGAGCTGCGGCTGGGGCGCGACACGACGGTCACGGCCAGCTTCCTGGAGGCCCCGCCCGGCACGGCGACCCTCCGGATCGAGCCGACCTCGAATGGAACGGTCGCGAGCGATCCGCCGGGGATCGCCTGCCCTCCCACGTGCGAGCGCACGTTTGCGAGCGGCACCAACGTGGCGCTGATCGCCACGGCGGCCGAGGGCTTTGCGTTCGCCGAGTGGAGCGGCGACTGTTCGGGAAGCGACTGCCTCGTGACGATGACCGCCGACCGGAACGTGGCGGCGAGTTTCGTCCCCACCGCTACGCCGACGGTGGAGGTCACGGTCACCGTTCTTGGAACCGGAACCGTTACCAGCCAGCCGGCGGGCATCGACTGCACCGAAACCTGCTCAGCGTCCTTCGAGGCGGGCGAGCAAATCGTACTCACGGGGACGAGCGACAACATCGACTGGGAAGGCCCTGCACTGTGATGGACTCGTCGTGCACGCTCACCCCGGAGGCGCATACGTCGGTGACGGCGGCCTTCCCCGCCGTCCCCGACGTCGAATGACGCAGAGGCCGCTGCCGGACCGGCCGGGCCCGAGCCTAGCTCCGCTTGGTCGTCCAAACGTTCAGGGACGGGTCATGTTTTCAGGCCGTGATGGCGGCGTCGGCGATCCGGGCTTCGAGGGCGCGTTCGAACTCGCGCCAGGGGCGGCCGAGGGCGGTCCGCCGGGCGGCGGCGTCGGGCAGTGTTGGGTCGAGCTCGGGGAGCGAGGGGCAGACGATCCGCGTGTAGGTCTTCGTGAAGAAGACGGCAAGCCGGCGCCCGTCGGCGGTCAGCTGGTAGCGCTGGGTGCCTGGCAGGCGTCGGATGAAGCCGTTGCGCCGTAGCCGGCGCAGGTCGTAGGTCATCTGGCGCGCCGTGTAGCTCGGGATGAGTCCCGAGACCAGCGCGCGCAGGCTGCGGTTCGTGAGCCCCTCGAAGAGGTGCCCGAACGAGCAGAGGGCGCTGAGGAGCGCCATCACCCTGGGGTCGCCGAAGCGAAGCCCGGGGGCGGGTAGGCCGTCGTGGGTGGACGGCAGCACGACGCGCTCGAGCGTCGTCGTGTCGGGCGCGCACTGGCACGCCTCGAGCTGGGCGGAGAGCAGGCGCTCGTTGACCTGTTGGCCGATGGCGCAGAGCGCGTCCCAGTTCTCTTGCGTCAGCAGACGGCCGACGCCGAAGTCGTAGGTGTCGTTGACGGTGGTCTCGGTCCGCAGCGCCCGGCCCTCCTTGAAGTACTGCTTGACCTTCGAGGCCTTGTAGTGGACCTGGATGATCGGCTCGACGCCACGCGTGATGACGCGCGTCAGGAAGCGCCCGGGGGTGGTGCGGTTGACGCGCCGGCCGAAGACGACCGCGACGCGGTCGGGGCGCCCGAGCGTGAGCTGGTCGCGGAGCGTCTGCTCGAACCAGGCCCTGCCCGCCCGGGGGCGATCGAACACCCTGGTGTCGGACAGCTCGAGCTGGCGGAAGGCGAGCGCGTGGCGGTAGCCGCGGCGCCGGTCGGCGGCCGTGAACGGCGACGGCAGCCGCGCCTGCCAGCGGCGGTGAAAGCGCTCGACCTCGCGCGCGGACAGGCGGGCGCAGATCGCGGCCAGCGCCTCGGCGTCGCCCGCCTGGCGAAAGCCGTTGTCGAGCTCCTCGAACGAGATTCCCTCGCGCTCGGCCTGGCGCTTGGCCCACTCGTGCCCGTTGAGATAGATCCAGACGGGGAAGGGCGCGTAGGCGCAGGTCTTGACGAAAGCCGGGCCCCAGTCCGGGTCGAGCAGGTAGAAGTAGTAGTGGTTGACGAACACCGTCTGGCGTCCGAACTCGAAGTGCGGGTGGCCGTCGGAGCCTCCCTGGCGCCAGCCACGCCAGGCCATCGTCTTCTCCTGCGCCACGCCGATCATGACCACGCCGCCGCGCCCCTCGCGCCTGGCGCGCTCGAAGTAACGGCCGGCCGTCTCCTCCTTCGACTCGCCCTTGCGGAAGCGCACGATCGGCACCTCGTTGCCGCGCGCGAAGCGCTCGATCGCGGCGACGTAGGCACGGCCAATCCTGCCGAGCATCGCCGGCGAGGGAATCGGAAAGCCGCGGTCGAGCAGGAACCGGATCACCTGCCCCTGGCACATCAGTCTCGGCACATAGCCCTGCAAGAAGATCCGATCGACCGACCGGACCTGGAGCGTCACGTGCTCACGGAGTAGGCTGGCGATGGTGGCCACGGGAGACCTCCTGCGATCGAAAGGTCGCTAGCCCCACAGAGGGCTCAAGTTCTGGATCGGAGGTCTAACCGGGCCACCACGACGAAGGGAGCCCTCGCCGGCTCCCTTGGTCGTTGGGATCCCGCACACTGCGAAAAGTTCAACCCGCGCCAGGTATCCCGTCCCTGCGCGCGACGTCATCCCTCCGCTCGGCGGTATGAGGCTCGCTCGTTAGATATAGAGGAGATCCCTGCCCTTGCGGATCGAGTGGCACCTCGACGACGGGCCCGTGCCGTGGCCGATCGCCGCTCGCTTGCTCGAGAGGTGAGCCAGGATTTGGATCTGCGGCCTATTCCTAGGAGAGGAACAGGCGTCGGGCGGAATAGCAAGGATTTGCGGGTATTCGCAATCCCGCACCGGTGTACCAAGACCGCGAAGACTTGGAGAATCGAGGGATTTCTCGCGGCTTTGGCCCCCAAATTCGATTTGCGGCCCAAAAGAGCCAACTCGGCGTACGCTTCGCAGGCTTCTGCTCAGCGTTCCGCTCTCCCACACAAAGAGGCGTCTGCGCGGAGGCGCCGACGGCGCTCGCTCCGACGTCCGAAGGGGCAGTGAGGCCAGTCATCTGCCGGCGACTCCTATTCGCGCATCGCGCAAGTCGGACTTGTCGCAGTGTTCGTCGCCGTTTGAAACAGCCGTGACCATGCAGCGCCCACGGGTCGCCGCCAGTCCCGACCTGCGCTCGTCGCCTGGAGCATGACAGCGGTTCAGGCGGTCCGCGGGCCGTGGCGCCGTGAATGGGAAAATGCGGCTGGCGGGCGATAGCTCACGCGAGCGAGCTGGGCGGAGGTCTGGCGGTCGCGCTGGTTGCCGGGCGACTGCGTCCCGACAACAAAGAACTCTTCCACAGGCACGACCGTCTGGGGTATGGTAACCGCGGATTGTCGGGGCTCGTCGCCGGTCGCTGTGAGTGAGGGGGTAAACGTGAAGGTTCCGCTGGCTCGCTATCGCGCCGGGGCGATGCTCGCCTTGGCGGCGGTTGCCGGTCTAATCGCGACGGGCGCGCTGGTTCCCTCATTAGCCCGCGGCTCGGTGTCGCCGCTCACGAATCCGGCAAAGATCCAGAAGCTGGCCGCGGCTGCCTACATCTGGGGCACCGCGCCCGAGTTCGTGTACCGCTTCTCGAAGTACAACGAACTGGTGACGGCACCGCGCAACACGTTTGGTGGAGCGGGAGGGGTGGCGGCGTGGAACAACCAGGGCACGAACGCCGGCAACGCGTCGGCGCTGTACCTCAACGCGATGCTGGATCTCAGCGGGCAGAAGGGCCGCGGCGGTGCCAAGGAGCTCGTGCTGACGATCCCGCCGTCGAAAAGAAACTACTACATAGTCGCCCTGCTTGATGGCTTCATCAACGCGGTGGGCAGCATCGGCACCCGGACGACGCCGTCGACACGCGCGCAAACGTACCTGCTCGTAGGCCCGACCTCGCGCTACGCCCACAAGCGAATCGCGCGGATCGACGGCTTCACCTACCGGGTGATGCCGTTCGACACGAACCGCGGCTGGATGCTCGTCCGGATCCGTGCCGACTCGCTCGTGCCGGCGAGCGACCCCGCCTCCGTCGCCTCGATCGTCAAGAGCGTCGTCGAGCGCTTCGCTCTGAGCACCCTCGCCGAGTTCGAGCGTCGTGGGCATCGGCCGAAGTACTTCCAGCCTGGCCAGTACACCCCAACGCAGGAGCAGATCAAGCGGGCGGCAAAGTGGCACACTGCCCCGACGAACGCGGTCGCCTTGTTCAAGCAGATGGGCGAGGCGCTGAGGCTCAACCCGCTCCCCACCGCTCGCACCGGCCTCAACGGCATCCCGCTGAGGACCTTGCCCAGCTGGGTCGCTCCGCAGCCCGGAGCCAGGAAGCTCTACCACAACCCGTCCTGGCCTCAAAGGGGTACGCTGGCCCTGTTCAAGCCCCTCGGCCTCACCGCGAACGGGTTCACGATCCCGCGCAATTGGGGCCCCGCACAGATCAACGCGCTCCAGGCCGGCTACGAGGCCGGGCGAGCGTACATCAATACCCAAATCACCTCGATTGGCGTCACCCAAGCCACCAATTACTGGAGCTACCTCAACAGCGGGATCGGGAATTACCCCAACACCCCGCAGGGGTACCTCCACCGAGCCGCACTCACGGTCTACGGCGGGGCCAACCTCCCGCAAGACGCGGTCTACGCCCAGATCAACAACCTTGATGGCGATTCGGCCACCCAGCTCGACGGCAACAACACCTACAAGCTGACGTTCACGCCGCCGATCACCAACCCGGCGACCTTGCCGGTGGTCGGTACCGTGCCGCCGACCGTGAACGACCGCCAGGGGAATCCGCGGGGGTTTTGGTCGATCACCGTCTACCAGCCCGATACCACGCAGTCCGGCGCCCCGTTCATCTCCCAGGCGAGCGTTCTGAACACCGCGTACTCGACCGCGAACATTCCCGTGACCGCCGTCGACCCGTCGACCGACACGATCACCGTCGAGCCCTCCGCCTGGGGGCCGTTGGTCGCGAGTACGCCGATCCTCTTTGGCCCGACCGCCGCGCAGTACGGCCTCACGCCGGGCGTCCCGTACTACGTCGCGACGACCCCGACGCGGAAGATCGACCCGAAGACGAAGGCCACGACGTACTCGTTCAAGGTCTCGACCCAGTGGCTGCAGACGCTGTCCGCCGCCGACGTGCCGATCCAGTACAGCGGCGAGCGGGGTCCGTTCGTCAACCTCACCGACCCGGGCGGTCCGGTCAACCTGCAGTGGGGTCCGATCCAGCCGGTCTCGCAGCTGGGATCGCAGCAGCTGACCTCCGGCAAGCTCGCCAAGAACCCCGACGGGTCGGTGACGATCTGGATCGCACCAACCCTGCCCGCCGGGGCACCCGCGACCAACTGGATCCCGACACCATCGACGGCGTACTACGCGACCCTCTACCCCGGGATCTCGGTGCCGACCCTGATCCTGCCAATAATCCGCATCTACTACCCCGCACCGGGAAGCAACACACAGGCCTCGATCCTGCCCCCCCCGAATGGGTCAATGGGAGCTACCTACGTGTTCCCGCTCCTCCAGAAGGTGGGCTAAGGTCGGCCTCGAGTGAATCCTGACCCACCCACCGACTGAATATAAACGCACTCGAAATGGGCCAGGATCCGGGCACGGCGCTCAGCGCCTGCGAAATCGGGCAGCCAAACTCGCGACCTCGCGGACCGGCCTCGCTTCCCTGAGCAATCCGAGAAATCTGCGTCCGGTGTCCCGCGAGACGGCCGCTCCGCCGTGACCGCGACCACCAGACCTCCGCCCTGCTCGCTCGCGGCGAGCTATCGTCCGCCCGCCGAATTCTCGCACGGCACCGCGGACCGCCTGACCGCTGTCATGCTCCAGACGGCAAGGATCGGCGCCACGCCGCTGGGAACGATCGCCGGGTTGCATACGCATCGCCAGGGCGATGCGGTTGACCACGCCGCGCTATTCGACCCAGAACCGCACTTTCCCTATCGCGTGAAAGGGGTGCGGAGGTCTAGGGCCATGACGCGCTCGCGATGGACGGACTGGAGCCGCCGGGCTGGCCACTCACTGGGCTCCCTGGATTCGTCCGGCAACGCGGCACCGTCGAACCTCGCTGCTGCTCGTGAGCACAAGGGGTGGTCTCGCTGACGACATCGACGACACGCCCGCTTCGCCAGAGGTTGGAGCAGCGCCGCCGGCCCTCGGGCGCACTGATGCAGCGGACGGAGGCTGTCGCTCAAAGGCTCAGGCGGGTTAGCTCGCGGCGGCGGACGGTGGGTGGGTCGTCAGGAGCGCGCCCGCGGTGGGTGGCGGTGTGAGCGCCCCGAGGGCCGTTCTCAGGCCCCCGCGGCGGCGAGGCGGTGGCCGTGGAGCTTGGTGAGGTTGTGGGTCGTCATCAGTAATCGCCACTCGAGGCGAACCTTGATCCTGCCTCGCCTGTGGAAGC
>DATDLN010000249.1:0-18640 GCA_036519295.1 Thermoleophilaceae bacterium | reverse complement strand
GAGATGATGATCGCGTCCTCGAAGTTGTAGCCCTCCCAGGACATGAAGGCGACCAGGCAGTTCTTGCCGAGCGCCAGTTCGCCGGCATCCGTCGACGAGCCGTCGGCGATCACCTGACCCTTCCTTACCCTCTCGCCCGGGTTCAGCAGCGGCTTCTGGTGGATCAGCGTGCCCTGGTTCGAGCGCATGTACTTCTCGAGCGGGTACTCGTCCTTGCCGTCGTTCGTCTCCAGCACGATGCGCTCGGCGTCGACGTAGCCGACAGTGCCGGCGTTCCGCGCCAGCACCACGTCACCGGTGTCGATCGCCGCACGGGTCTCCATGCCGGTCCCGATTAGCGGCGACTCGGTCTTGAGCAGCGGCACCGCCTGGCGCTGCATGTTCGACCCCATGAGCGCGCGGTTGGCGTCGTCATGCTCGAGGAACGGGATCAGCGTCGTGGCCACCGACCAGATCTGGTTCGGCGACACGTCCATCAGCTCGACTTCCCTGGGCGACGCGAGGATGTACTCCCCCTCACGCGTCCGGCAGGTGACCTGCGGGCCGCGCAGTTTGTTCGTCTTGGGATCGATCTCCGCGTTCGCCTGCGCGATTACGTGGTCTTCCTCCTGCGTGGCGTCGAGGTGGACGACCTTGTCGGTGACCACCCCGTCCTCGACCACCCGGTAGGGCGTCGTGACGAAGCCGTGCTCGGAGACCTCCGCGTAGCTCGACAGCGAGCCCATCAGGCCGATGTTCGGACCCTCCGGCGTCTCGATCGGGCACATCCGGCCGTAGTGGGTGGGGTGCACGTCGCGCACCTCGATGGGAGCGCGCTCGCGCGTGAGGCCGCCGGCGCCGAGCGCCGAGAGCCGCCGCCGGTGGGTGAGGCCCGACAGCGAGTTGGTCTGGTCCATGAACTGGCTGAGCTGCGAGCTCCCGAAGAACTCCTTCAGAGCCGCCACGACGGGCCGGATGTTGATGATCGTCTGCGGCGTGATCGTGTCGGCGTCCTCGGTCGTGAGGCGCTCGCGCACCACGCGCTCCATCCGGTAAAGGCCGATGCGGAAGGCCTCCTGGATGAGCTCGCCGACGGTCCGCAGGCGGCGGTTGCCGAAGTGCTCGTATTCGTCCAGCCGGTCCGCGATCGGCTCGCGCGGCATCGAGACCGCCTCGAGCGCGAAGTCCTTGATCGGCTCCTCACCCTCGCTCGACTCGTACATGCCGGACTCGGGAATGCCGAGCTCGCGCGGGAGCGAGATCAGCTCCTTGATCAGCTCGATGATGTCGCGCGGGGTGAGGACCCGCGTGTCGAGCGACTCGTCGATGTGCAGGCGGCTGTTCAGCTTGTAGCGGCCTACCCGGGTGAGGTCGTAGCGCTTGGGGTCGAAGAACAGCTGGTTCAGCAGGTTCTTCGCCGCGTCGATCGAGGGCGGCTCGCCCGGGCGCTGCTTCTTGAACAGCTCGATGAGGGCGCCGTCCTCGGACTTCGTGACCTCGGCGTCGGCCTCCAGGGTGAGCCGGATGTAGAGGCTGTCGTCGAAGAGCTGGAGGATCTCCTCGTCGGAGCCGGTCCAGGTCTCCGGCACGAAGCCGCCCTCGCGCAGGGTGTCGCCCATCGCGCGCAGCAGCACCGAAACCGGCAGCTTGCGCTTGCGGTCGATGCGGACGTAGACGCGTCCCTTCTTGTCGATCTCGAGCTCGAGCCAGGACCCGCGCGCGGGCATCAGGTTCGCGATGAAGACCTGCTTCTCGCGGTCCTTCGGCTCCATCACGTAGGCGCCGGGGCTGCGCACGAGCTGCGTCACGACCACGCGCTCGGTGCCGTTGATGATGAAGGTGCCCCAGTCGGTCATCCACGGAAAGTCGCCCATGAAGACGGACTGCTCGCGGATCTCACCGGTCTCGCGGTTCTGGAACGCGACCTTGACGGTCAGCGGACGCGCGTAGGTGAGGTCCTTCTCGCGGCACTCAGAGATCGGCGCGACCGGGTCGTCGAAGTGGATGTCCTCGAAGACGACGGCGAGGTTGCCGGTGTAGTCCTCGATCGGCGAAACGTCGTCGATCGTCTCGCGAAGCCCACCCTTCTCAGTGTCGACCAGCCACTCGAACGAGCGCCGCTGGATATCTATGAGATTTGGAACTTCGAGAGCGTTCTCCAGGCGGGAGAACGAGCGGCGTGTACGAGCAGCATCAACGCGTGCCAAGACGGCGACTCCTTCGAGATACGGGTTGAGAGGGGAGGCGAGACGGGCGCAAAGCGCGACCCACCAGAATAGCAGACGGAAACCCGCCCCCTCAAGGGGCGGTTGCCGGCCCGCTGTGGCGGGCCTGCACGGCCATCACGGACCCCGTCCCGAGGCGCCGGGGATATATGCCGGCGCGGCTCCAAGAGGGACGGCTGCGGCTATAGGCCGTGGAAAAGCGTAGCCGATATCCGCACAGCGCGGGGTTTTCGTCGGTCAACCGACACGGACCTGCTCGCAGCCGCTCGAGCGGTCGCGCCTGTCGACCGTGGCGACGTCCTGACCGTTGCCGCACATGACGAGGTCGCGCGCGCCGTCGCGCGCCAGCAGCATGTCGCCTCCTGGTCCACCTCTCAGCCGGTCGCGCCCAGGGCCGCCATGGAGCCGGTCCCATTTGCGCCGCCGAAGAGCCCGTCGTTGCCCCGGCCGCCGAAGAGCCGGTCGTTGCCGCCGGTCTGATTCGCGCCGTTGTTGTCCATGACGAAGATGTCGGCGAGAAAAGCAACCGTGCCTCCGGCGAACGCGATCTTGCCGCCGGTGGGCGAGAAGGTCGGGTCGATGTCCCCGAAAGGGCGGGCGATTCGTCAGCCGTCTCTGCTTCGAGCCGTCGGCGTCCATCACCCAGATCGAGGAATAGCGCTCGACTGCCCTCATGAAGACGATCCCCCCGCCGCCAGGTGAGAAGGAGGGCTTGGTATCGGGTGCCGGGTTGCTGGTCAGCCGAGTTTCGCCCGTGCCGTCGGCGTTCATGGTGTAGATCTCGGCGTTGCCGTTCCGGTTGCTCCGAAGACGATCGTTCTGCCGTCGGGCGAGAACGACGGCTCGAAGTTTCCGGCGGGGGTATTGGTCAGCCGCCTCTGGTCCGTGCCATCCGGGTTCATCGAATAGATCTCCGGCGGCCCGCCGTCGCGGGTGCTCTGGAACACGATCCGCCCGTTGTCGCCCGGAAAGGCCGAGCCGGCCGCCGGGCCCGCCGTGAGCACAGCGAAGGCGAGAGCAAGGCCGGCCAGACGGAGTACTGCGGTGCCTGCGGCACAGATCCCTCCCTCTCGGGTTGCGGCCCAGAACTTAACCGTCCGCGCCGACCGACCCAGCCTCAGCGCCGGGCGGCGCCGGCGGCGAGCGCCACCACGGCCGCGGCGTAGACGGGGTAGGGCACCTTCATGCTGCGCCCGTCGAGCGGCCGCAGGAGGGCCACGCCGGTGCCCACGGCCAGATCGCGGGCGAAGTGGGAGAGGGCGCCCGCGGCGGCTCCGGCGGCAAACTCGCGCGCCGCGCCGCGGGTCCGGACTGCGACCAGCGCGAGCGGCGCGATCGCCAGCAGGCAGTGCGTGACCGGCCGTGGGTCGTCGATGTCCGGATGTACCCGTGACAGGGCGAGAGGCAGGTGGTCCACGTCGGGCAGGATCGAGCCGACGAGGAAGCCGCCGGTCCAGCGGCCGGACCGGACCGGCAGGTTGAGAAGCACGAGCCCGGCCGTGCCCAAGTGAGCCGGCTCGTCGAAGAGGCCGCTTAGGATCCAGCGCGGCCTGCGACGGAGGATGACCGAGTCCGCGCCAAGGACGGCGGCGAGGCAGCAGGCGGCCGCGATGCGCCTCACGCGTCGCCGTAGGAGATGAACTCGAGCAGGCTGCCGTCCGGATCGCGGAAGTAGACGCTCGTTCCCCTGCCCCGTCCGCCGTAGCGCTCGACCGGACCCTCGACGATCGCCACCTCGTGCTCTCGCAGGTGCCCGACCGCGCCCCCGATCGGGCCGTCCCAGACGAAGCACAGGTCGGCGCCGCCGGGCTCGGCGGGACGGTCCGCGACCGGGTGGGGGCTCATCCCCGGCCCGTGGACGTTGAACTGCTGGTCGCCGAAGCGATAGTGCCGCGCCGGCGACCCGTCGCCCTTGTCGACGAGCTCGGCACCGAGGACGTCGCGGTAGAACGTGTTCGAGCGCTCCCAGTCGGAGACGGGGATGACGACGTGGTCGATGCGAAGGTGCATCGACAGGATGGTGACGGTGGCCGGCGATAAGCGGCGGCGGGCCGCGGGCTCAGGCGCTCGCGGCCCGTCTTACCGCCTCTCTGGCGCCTAGTCCTTATCGCGCTTGTTCTTGTTCTTCTTGCAGGTGTCGATGCGCAGTTTGTAGACGCTCCTTGCGGGGGGTCCGGCCGAAACCTGGCGGACCACCGCCTCGCCGCAGGCGCAGCGGAAGGCGCCGGTACCGCCGGTGATCGCCACGCGGAACGGCCCTGGGTCGTCCATCCCCTGGACCTCGATCAGCCCCTGCAGGGTTATCTGCCCCTTCCCCAGGTCGAGGGTTGCGACGCAGTGGAACGTCAGAACGTCGTAGGGCGGCATGGCTTGGGTGACGACGCAGACCACGCCGCTCTCCCCGACTTGCCGACCCCGGAGGAACAGCCGCTCCGAGATGACGAGCTCATCACCGAGCGAGGGCCCCGGGGTCCCGAGATCAATAAATTCCGATTGCTTCTCCGTGGCCCTGACCTTGAGGATCTTCTTGCCGCCGCCCTTGGCGCTCGCGACGGCCGGGCCCGAGACCAGCACCCCTAGCGCGACGATTGCGAGCACCGCCGCCCTGAGCCAGAACTTGGTGCGCATGTATGTTGCCTCCTTCCGAAACCCCAACTGAGAAGACCTCCGGGGGGTGACGGTGGAGAGCGGCTCCGGGCTCGAAATGATCCCGTCATCGACACACTCCGAGGGCGCCGTCGGGTGGGCTAGCTGGCCCCTCTAATCGACTACGCTAATACCCCATGCGGAGGCGGTCAACCGGTTTCGCGTACATCGTCACCCGAGCCGGTAGATGCTGCGCGCCGCAATCCTGACGCTGCTCGTCGCCGTGGCCGCGGTCGGGCCCGCCCACGCGACCTACCGGGTCGGTGTCGGCGAGCAGAATCCCGCGATGTTCGGCTCCCCCGCGTGGGAGAGCCTCGGGCTCAAACGGGTCCGGTACCTCGTCGCCTGGGACTGGGCGAGGACCGGCCAGCGGGCCGAGGTGGACGCGTTCATGAGCGCCGCCCGAGCTCGCGGGCAGGACGTGCTCGTGACGTTCAACGCACACAACGGGTGCTACGACAGAGGCCGCTACTCCGGCAGCAAGGTATGCCAGGCTCCGAGCGCGGCCGCATACCGCGCGGCGGTCCGGGCGTTCGACAACCGCTACCCGTGGGTGCGCACCTACTCCGCCTGGAACGAGGTCAACCACATCTCACAGCCAACGTTCACGCGACCAGATCTCGCGGTCCGCTACTACCGGGTGCTGCGCCGCGAGAGCCGTCGCCGGCACTTCCGCGTCATGGCGGCCGACATCCTGGACACCGCGAACATGCACCGATACCTGCGCTCGTTCCTGCGCCTCGCCCCCGGTCGGCCGCGCCTGTGGGGGCTGCACAACTATCAGGACGTCAACAACCTCACCTCGGCGGACACCCGCACGATGCTCGAGACCGTGCCGGGCAAGGTCTGGATGACCGAGACGAACGGGATCGTGAAATTCGGCGAGAGCCGGCAGTGGCGCTACTCGGAGTCCCGCGCGGCGCGGTGCACCCGCTGGATGTTCAGGCTGGCGGACCGCTTCCACTCCAGGCGCCGCGGCATGCGGTCGAAGATCACGCGGCTCTACGTCTACAACTGGTTCGGCGCGCCGCGGGGCGCCCACTTCGACGCGGGGCTCGTCGACCCCGACGGCACCCCGCGCGCGGCGTACTTCGTAGTGCAGGGCTACGCCCGCTCACACCGGTGAGCCGGACGGTCGTGGGTGGAATTACGCATGCCGCCGCAGAGCGGAAGTGGAAGGCGGAACTCGCCGCAGGCATCACCGAGACTTTCGTCTCGGTCTACGGTGAACCCATTCGCGGCCTGACGTGGGTGGTGATCGACGATCTGTCCAGCGGCCACCTGGCGATCGGCGGACGCCCGATCACGACGGAGGCGGTGAAAGAGGTTCTCGCCGGGGCACCGGCGAGCGCCTGACTCGGCGACCGACCTGAGGCGGCGACCCGCTGCAGGGGGGTCGCCGCTTGGCCCGGGCTACTTGAGCTCGACGCTCGCCCCGGCCTCCTCGAGGTCGCTCTTCAGCTTCTCGCCCTCGTCGCGGTCGATGCCCTCCTTTATGGGCTTGGGGGCCTCGTCCACGAGCGCCTTGGCCTCTTTGAGGCCCAGGCCCGTGGCGGCGCGGACGACCTTGATCACCTGGATCTTCTTGTCGCCCGGGCCGGTGAGCACCACATCGACCGTGGCGGACTCCTCCTCGACGGCGGCGCCGTCCCCGCCGGCGGCCGCGGCGGCCGGCGCCGCGGCGGCGACCGCGGTGGCGGACACGCCGAACTCCTCCTCGAGCGCCTTGACGAGCTCGGACAGCTCGAGGACGGACATCTTCTTGATCTCTTCGATCAACTCAGCAGCAGTGGCCATGTGGCCCTCCTTACTCCTTCTCGTCGCCCTCGGAGGGCGTTTCAGATTCTTCAGTTTCTTCCCCGGCGGCCTCCGCACCCGCCGGCGCGGACTCCTCGCTCGAGGACTCGGTCTCCTGGTCCTCGGCCGATCGGGCAGCCTCCTCCTCGGCCTGCTCGGCCTGCGCCGCCTGCTCTGCCTCGGCCGGATCGCCCTCCTCCGTCCCGGCAGAGTCATCCGCCGGGGACGGCTGCGAAGCGGCCTCCTCTTGCGCGGGCTCCGCCGGCGCGGCCGCTTCCTCGGTCGCGGGTTCCTCCTCCGCCGCCGCAGGGTCCTCCGATGGGGCCTCCTCCGCCGAAGCCTCGCCCGGCGTGGCGGGTTCCTCTTCAGCGGCGGCATCCGGAGCGGTCGCTTCGTCCGCCGGAGCGGCCTCCGCCTCCCCGCCCACCGGCACCATGCCCTCGTCCGCGATCTGCTTCAGCTGGATCGCCAGGCCCGTGATCAGCGCGTTCAGGGTGCGGACCAGGCCGGTGATCGGCGCGGCGATCATGGCGACGACCTGGCCGTGAAGCACGTCCCGCGCGGGCAGGCGGGCCAGCTCGGCGATCTGCTCGGCCGTCAGCGGCTCGCCGTTCATCAGGCCGCCTTTGAAGTCGAGCAGGTCGTGCTCGCGCTTGAACTGGGCGAGCGCGTTCGCCGCGAGCGCCACGTCGCCGTCCTCGGGGGTCACGAAGGTGAAGGCGGTCGGCCCTTCCAGCACGCCCTTGAGCGACTCGGCGCCCGCCTTGTCCGCCGCGAGCAGGGTCAGGGTGTTCTTGACGACCCGGAAGCGAGCGCCGGCCTCGGTCAGCCGTTCGCGGAGCGCCGCCGCCTGGGGTACGGAGATCCCGCGGTAGTCGACGGCGAAGACGGCCTCCGCCTCCTGGATCTGGGCGGCCACCTCCTCCACCACGGCTGTCTTCTGCTCTCTGTTCATCTTGTTCCGTTTCCTCTGGACAAGTCAAAGCCCGCACGCAGGCGGGCTCACGGAACGGACCAAGCGCTCTTCGCGGCTCCGCCTGCCCCGGACTTCCGCCTGTCCGGCCGCCGGGGGTCTCGGGCGAAATGCTGTGGGCGGCTCAGGCTACAGCAGCCGGCTCCTCCACGATTCCACGGATTCGCGACGGGTCGACCTTCACGCCCGGCCCCATCGTGGTGGTGAGCGTGACGGTGTGCAGGTAGCGGCCCTTCGCCGCCGCGGGCTTGGCGCGCACTATCTCGTCGATGAGCGCCGCGTAGTTCTCGAGCAGCGTTCGCTCGTCGAAACTGGTCTTGCCGATCGGGAGATGCACGATCGCCGACCGGTCGGTGCGGTACTCGATCTTCCCGGCCTTCGACTCCGACACCGCCTTCGCGATGTCCATCGTCACCGTGCCCACCTTCGGGTTCGGCATCTTCCCCTGCGGACCGAGGATGCGGCCAAGCTTGCCGACCACCGGCATCATGTCGGGCGTCGCGATCGCCACGTCGAAGTCGGTGAAGCCCTCCTCCTCGACGCGCGTGGCGAGGTCCTCGGCGCCCACGTGGTCGGCGCCCGCCTCCTCGGCCTCGCGGGCCTTGTCGCCCTTGGCGAAGACGGCGACGGTCATCTCCTTCCCGAGCCCGTGCGGCAGCGCGATCGTGCCGCGCAGCTGCTGGTCGGCGTGCCGCACGTTGAGGCCGGTGCGGATGTGCACCTCCACGGTCTCGTCGAACTTCGTCTTCGGGAAGTCCTTGATCAGCTTGACCGCCTCGGCGGGCGAGTAGGCCCGCTCGCGGTCGACCTCCTCGTAGGCCGCCCGATAGCGCTTGCCGTGCTTCGACATTGCTACCTGACCTCCACGCCCATCGAGCGGGCCGTGCCCTCGATGATCTTCGACGCCTGCTCGACGTCGTGGGCGTTCAGGTCGGGCATCTTCCGCTCGGCGATCTGACGCACCTGATCCCTCGAGATCGTGCCGACCTTGTTGCGGTTCGGCTCGCCCGAGCCCTTCTCGAGCCCGATCGCCTCCTTGATCAGCACTGCGGCGGGCGGCGTCTTCGTGATGAAGGTGAAGGAACGGTCCTCGAAGACGGTGATCTCGACCGGGATGATCGTCCCCGAGTCCTGCTGGGTCTGGGCGTTGAACGCCTTGCAGAACTCCATGATGTTCACGCCGTGCTGGCCGAGCGCAGGACCGACCGGCGGGGCAGGGTTCGCCTGCCCGGCGGGCACCTGGAGCTTGATGATCGTGAGTACTTTGCGAGCCATTTAAATCTTCTTCACCTGGTCGAAGCCGACCTCGACCGGGGTCTCCCGGCCGAAGATCGACACGAGGACCTTGAGCTTAGCCGCGTCCTCGTTGATCTCAGAGATCTCCCCGGAGAAGTCGGACAGCGGCCCGGATACGACCTTGACCGACTCGCCGATCGAGAACTGGGCGCGGGTGCGCGGACGCTCGGCGGCCTCGCGGTGAAGCAGCCGGTCGACCTCGCCCTGGGAGAGCGGCACCGGGTTGTTGGAGGCGCCGACGAAGCCGGTGACGCCCGGGGTGTTCTTTACGAGCTGCCAGGAGTCGTCGGTCAGATTCATGTTCACGAGTAGGTAGCCGGGCATGGTCCGCTGCTCCTTCTGGATCTTCTGCCCGTCCTTCAGCTCCTGCACCTGCTCCGTCGGGACGACGATCTGGCGGATGCTGTTCTCCTGGCCGAGCGAGACGCGGCGGTGCTCGAGGTTCTGCTTGACCTTGTTCTCGTGACCGGAGTAGGTGTTTACGGCGTACCAACGGAACATCTGATTACTGCCTGCCTTAGAGAATTGCCTGAATGAGTTCGGAGAAGATCGCGTCCAGCAGTCCGAGGTAGCCGCCCGCGATCAGGACGAAGCCGAGCACAACACCAGTGAGCGTGACGAGGGCCTGGCGATTCGGCCACTGGACCCGCTGGAGCTCGGCCCAGACTGCGATCAGGAACTGTACGACACGCGACCTGTGCTTGTGTGCCTCCGCGTCCGCGCGGCCCCGGCGACCGCGCACCGCGTAGCCGGCCTCGCCGGCGCCCGCTTCGGCGGCGGGCTCCTCCTCGGCGACCTCCCAGTCGTCGATCTCCTCGAGCGCCTCGTCCTCGGTCGTGGGCGGCTCGCCGAGTGTCGGCCTGTCCCCAAGCACCGGATCGTGCTCGATGAGCTGCTCCGAGAAGCCCTCGTCCTGAGGCGTCGCGCCGACCGCGAGCTCCGGCGAAACCGCCGGCGAGGGATCGACCGTCGTCGGATCGTCGAGGAGCCGATCGGGCCGCGCCTGGGCGCGATCGCCGCCGTCGTCCTCGCTGGGCGGAGGCCCGGCCGATCCGCCGCGGCGCTCCTCGGCGAGGCGTCGAGCGCGGCGCTCTGCCTGGCGCTGCTTCGCCCTCTGACGGTTGCGCGCCACCGCCCTACCTCTTACGCGCGCGCGAGAAACCGGCCCACATCAGCGGGTCTCCTTGTGCGGCGTGTGCCGGCCGCACCAACGGCAGTACTTGCGGAGCTCGATCCGGTCGGGATCGTTCCGCTTCGACTTCTCGCTTTGATAGTTGCGCCGCTTGCACTCCTCGCATGCGAGGGTGACGGCGATTCGGACGTCTCCGCGAGCCATGGCTCCTTCGGAAGGTTAGGCAGTGGCGGCCGGCGGCACCGCGTAAAACGACCCCGCCGGGCCGCGAGGTCAAACTCAGTCTAGCGCCGATTTGGCGCGGCCTCCGGGAGGTGCGAGACTGGCCGCGGTGGACTCGCGCCGAATGAGCATCGTGAAAGAGGTCTGGGAGACGGTTGCCGAGCGCGGGCTGGTGGCGGCGTTCGACCGCCTCCTGCTCCACAGTCACGAGGACGTCGAGATGCAGCCGTACTCCTCGGGCGACGACCGCGTGCTTCGCGGGGCCGAGGAGATCCGCGCGTTCTTCAAGGACGCGGAGAAGAGCGGCGTCTCGATCAATTTGAAGCCACGTCAGTTCGACGAGGAGGGCAACCGCGTGCTGGTGGCGGGTTCGATTCGGGTGGTTCGCCCCGACGGCTCCTTTGCCGAGACGATGGTCCGCTGGACCTACACCTTCAGAGACGACCAGCTCGAGCGGCTCTTCTGGGAGCCTCGCGCGGGCTTCTGAGCAAAGCCGGCCAGGGGGCCATCCGCCGAGCTCATCGCGCTCTCATCGCCCGCGAGGACGATCCCCGGGTGGCCGAGACCGCCACCTCCGCCGCCGAGCCGTCCGATCGCCTCGACCCGGCGCTCCTGAAGCTCGCGGGGATCGTCTTGGTCGGAGCGGTCGCGGTTCAGCTCGACATGACGATCATCAACGTCGCGATCGACACGCTCGGCCGCGACCTCCACGCGTCGCTGTCGACGATCCAGTGGGTCTCGACCGGCTACCTGCTTGCGGTGGCGGTGATGATCCCGCTCACCGGCTGGTCGGTCGACCGCTTCGGAGGCAAGCCCATGTGGATGCTCTCCCTGGCGCTCTTCCTAGCGGGCTCGGTGCTCTGCGGCGTGGCCTGGTCGTCCGGCAGCCTGATCGCATTTCGCGTCGTGCAGGGCATCGGCGGAGGCATGATGCTCCCGCTGCTCTCGACGATTCTCGCCCAGGCGGCGGGCCCGCAGCGACTGGGGCGGCTGGCCGCCGCGATCGCGGTGCCCGCGCTCGTCGCCCCGATCGTGGGCCCGGTCATCGGCGGGCTGATTCTGGACGGCCTCAGCTGGCGCTGGATCTTCTTCATCAACGTCCCGGTCTGCGTCATCGCATTCCTGCTCGCCTGGCGCTACATGAACGTCCCGACCGAGCGCGGGGAGCACCCGCTCGACGTGCTCGGGCTGGCTTTGGTCTCTCCCGGACTCGCCGCGATCGTCTACGGCTTCTCCGAGGCCGGGTCCCGCGGAGGCTTCGGGAGCGGCCAGGTGATCATCCCGCTGGTGGTCGGAATGGCTCTCCTGGCGGGTTTCGCCTTCCACGCGCTGCGGATGAGGATCGAACCGCTCATCGACCTGCGCCTCTTTCGAGTGCGCTCGTTCACAGCGGCGTCCGGCCTGATGTTCCTGGGCGGGCTGTCGATCTTCGGCGCGATGCTGCTCCTGCCCCTCTACTACCAGCAGGCGCGCGGCCAGAGCGCGCTCGACGCCGGCCTCCTGCTTGCGCCGCAGGGCCTCGGGATGATGATCGCCCTGCCGTTCGTGGGCCGGCTCACGGACCGGATCGCCCCGCGGCCGATCGTGCTTGTGGGCATGGCGCTCGCCACGCTCGGGACGATCCCCTACGCCCAGGTCGGCGCGGACACGAGCGAGGTTGCCCTCGGCACGTGGCTCGTGGTCCGCGGCGCCGGGCTCGGTGCGATCTTCGTCCCGGCGATGGCGGCCAGCTATTACGGGCTACGGATCGACGAGTTTCCGCGAGCGACGAGCGCAGTCCGGAGCTTCCAGCAGGTCGGCGCCTCGTTCGGCACGGCGGTGCTCGCCGTGATCCTCCAGCACCAGAGCAGCGGGGCCACCAGCGCCGGGGCGCTGGCCGACGCCTTCGGCCACACGTTCTGGTGGGCGGTCGGCTTCACCGCGCTCGCGTGCATCCCCGCCCTGCTCCTGCCGGGCGTCCGACCCGAGCCGGCGGTCGAACCCGAGACCGCCGCGGAGCGTCCCGCGAGGGCGGAGGCGCCCGATTTGAGTCGCGCCTGAGGGCGCGCGTCCGGGCTGCGCGGCCCGCGGACGCGTGCGCCAAGCCTCGACGGCGACGACCAGCGCGAGCGCCGCGGCGACGCTTCCGAGGATCTCGAACGTCGATTCGAGCCCCAGCGGGGTTACGCCGATTCCGGCGAGCACCGCCGGGATCGACAGCGACATGTAGGCGACGACGTAGAAGGCCGACATGACGGCTGCGCGGTGGTCCGGTGGGATCGCGGCCGACAGCGCGCGCAGTGCGCCGAGGAACGCGAGGCCGAAGCCCGCCCCGCCAACGACTGAGCCGACGAGGAGCAGGGCGGCCGAATCGGTCGAGGCAGCGACCACGATGATCGCCGTCCCGGCGGCGAGCGCCACCGACCCGCCCGCCGCTCCGACCCACGGCGCGCGCCGGCCGAAAAGGAGCTGCGCCGCCGAGCCGCAGGCCGCGAGGACGAAGATGCTTATGCCGGTCACGATGTGGTTGGTCGTATCGAACAGAGTCGCCGACAGCTGCGGACCGAGCGAGAGGAACAGGCCGCCGACCGACCACGACGAAAGCACGGCGAGCGCGGCGAGGAGGAACGGCCGCCGCACGCCGGGGGGAACGCTCGGGCGCTGCGGCGTCAGGCGCAGACGCGAGCGGGCCGCGACCGGCTCCGGCATGAGCAGCGCGCCGGTGAAGGCGATGGCGAAGAGGACGAACAGCACGACGTAAGGCAGCACGCGCGGAGCCGGCAGCAGCTGAACGAGCGTCGCCGAGACGAGAACACCAAGGCCGATCCCGCCCGCGCTCGCCACGCCGTTGGTCAGCCCCACGCCGGAGGGATCGCGCCGCGGATGCAGGTCGAGGAGCGCGGCGCTCGCGGCGCCGAGCGCGAGACCGGTCGCCAGGCCCTGCAGGCCGCGCGCGACGAAAAGCCAGGCGACCGAGTCGGCGAGCATGAACAGCACGCTCGTGGCAAGCAGGGCGCCGAGTGCAACGAGCAGGACGGGGCGCCGCCCGACCTCGTCGGAAACACGGCCGGCCAGGAGGAGCGCCGCGAGCACGCCGAAGGCGTAGGTCGCATAGACGAGCGTGAGGACGACCGGCGAGAAGCCCCATAGGTCACGGTAGATCCCGTAGAGCGGCGACGGCGTGGCGGACGCGAACAGCGCGAGGCCGATCACGGAGCCAACCAGCGCGTAGGCCACCTGCGGTGTAAGCGTGCGGCGCGTGGCAGCGTTGGCGGGTGAGGTAATGAGCATGACGGGGCTCTCTGTCTAAGTTTCCAAAATCATGGAATTTAGAAACTTGTACCATAGTCGCGATGCCGACGCAGACGAGCACGCGCGAGAAGATCCCCCACCCGCCCGCATCCGCACTCAATCTCGCGACGATCCTGCGCACCGTGGGCGACCCCGTGAGGCTCGAGATCGTCCGCGTACTGTCCGACGACGAGCCGCGGGTGTGCAACGAGCTCCAGGAAGCGCTCGACCTGCCGCCTTCGACCTGCTCCTACCACCTCCGGCTGCTTCGCGAGGCGGGTGTGACGAGGACCCGCGCCCAGGGCACACTGCGCGAGATCTCGCTGCGCCGCGACGATCTCGAGGCCAGCTTCCCGGGGCTGGTCGACGTGCTGACTCGCTGAGCGTCGCTCTAGTCTCCGCCGCATGACGTCCCGCGAGATCCACTCGTGGCTCATGGACATGGACGGCGTGCTGGTCCGGGAGGAGCACCCGATCCTAGGCGCCGATCGGTTCCTGGCCCGGCTGCAGGAGCTGGGGACCCCGTTTCTCGTCCTGACCAACAACTCCATCTACGCGCGCCGCGATCTCGCGGCGAGGCTTCGGGCAAGCGGCCTCGACGTTCCCGAGGAGTCGA
This sequence comes from Thermoleophilaceae bacterium, assembly GCA_036519295.1. Taxonomy (GTDB): domain Bacteria; phylum Actinomycetota; class Thermoleophilia; order Solirubrobacterales; family Thermoleophilaceae; genus JACVRW01. Next base: position 4,484 of record DATDLN010000249.1, on the reverse strand, counting down.
TCTGGACCTCCGCGCTGGCGACGGCGGGCTTCCTCGAGGACCAGCGGCCCGGGGGCTCGGCGTTCGTCATCGGTGAATCGGGGTTGACGACCGCGCTTCACCAGTCGGGCTACACGCTCACGGACCGCAGCCCCGACTATGTGGTCCTCGGTGAAACGCGGACCTACAGCTTCGAGCGGATTACGAGGGGTATTCGCCTGATCCTCGGGGGCGCCCGCTTCATTGCCACCAACCCGGATACGACGGGCCCTTCTCCGGACGGCGTCCTTCCCGCCACCGGGTCCGTCGCGGCGCTGATCAGCCGCGCCACGGGCGTCGCGCCCTACTTCGTCGGCAAGCCGAACCCACTGATGATCCGCTCGGCGCTCAACGCGATCGACGCCCACTCGGAGAGCACCGCCATGATCGGCGACCGCATGGACACCGACATCGTCGCCGGGCTGGAAGCGGGCCTCGAGACCGTGCTCGTACTGACCGGCGTCACCGCACTCGAGGACACCGAGCGCCATTCGTACCGTCCGTCTCGCATCGTCGGGTCGGTAGCCGAGCTCATCGAGGAACTCGGGTAGGCGCGTCCTCGGCCACGGCGAACGACCGTCAGGCGCTGCCTTCACACGACGGCTCGGTATAACCGCTACTCATGGAGAACTCTCCGCACAGGGTCGTGGTCATAGGCGGCGGCTTCGGCGGCCTGCAGGCCGCAACGCACCTCGCCCGCGCCCCGGTGGAGCTGACCGTGATCGACCGGCGCAACTTCCACCTCTTCCAGCCGCTGACCTATCAGGTGGCGACGGGAGCGCTGTCTCCTGCCGAGGTCTGCTATCCGCTGCGGGCCATCTTCAAGCGCCACCCAAACGTGCGGGTGATGCTCGGCGAGGTGCGCGGCTTCGACTTCGACTCGCGCGAGGTGCAGGTCGAGTCCCGCGCCGGTGACTCGACTCGGATCTCGGTGGGGTACGACACCCTGATCGCCGCGGGCGGCTCGAGCTACTCGTACTTCGGCCACGACGAGTGGCGGGGGGTGGCGCCTGAGGTGAAGTCGCTGGAGAGCGCGCTCGCGGTCCGCGCTCACATACTGAGTGCGTTCGAGGCGGCCGAGATGGACTCCGACGAGGAGCAGCGGCGCGCCTGGCTCACGTTCGTTGTCGTGGGCGCGGGACCGACCGGTGTCGAGATGGCGGGCCAGATCGGCGAGCTCGCCGGCGACACCATGCGTCGCGACTTTCGGGATATGGACCCCCGCGCAGGCCGCATCCTGCTCGTGGAGATTGCCGACCGTGTGCTCACGGAGTTCCCGGAGTCTCTCTCTCGCAAGGCCGCGCGGTCGCTCGAGCACCTCGGGGTCACCCCGCTCCTCCGGCACACCGTGGTGGACATCGAGGAGGGGGCAGTCAGCGTCGAGGCGGCGGACGGCGGCTCGGAGCGCATCCCGGCACGCACGGTGATCTGGTGCGCCGGGGTTACCGCCTCCGGGTTGGCGGCGCAACTTGCCGAGAAGGCTGGCGCCGAGCTCGACCGCGCCGGCAGAGTGGCGGTCGGCCCCGACCTCACTCTCCCCGGCCACCCCGAGGTGCTCGCGATCGGGGACATGGTCAGTGTGCGCCACGCGGACGGCACACCGTACGTGCTTCCGGGGGTGGCTCCGGTGGCCATGCAACAGGGGCGCTACGCGGCGAAGGTCGTGCGCGCTCGTTTGGAAGGGCGAAGCACCGGCCCCTTCAAGTACCGCGACAAGGGCAACCTCGCGACGATAGGCCGCGCCCGCGCCGTCGCCGACCTCCATGTGATCAGACTGAGCGGCTTCCTCGCGTGGATAACGTGGCTCGTCGTCCACATCTGGTACCTGATCGGCTTCCAAAACCGCCTCCTGGTGATCATCCGCTGGGCGATCAGCTTCCTGACCCGCGGCCGCGGAGCGCGACTCATCACCGACCAGGTTGGGACTGCGGAGGTTCGGGAGCGCTCGGGGGCGTGAAGCGAAGAATCGCCGCCGCCGGGAACCCGGTCGCGGCACCAGGCCGGAGGTAGGGGCCGGAACGCGCGTCGGCACCCTTAGATGGCCCGCCCCGAATGAAGCCGCCGCCCGGATTCGAACCGGGGACCCCGTGCTTACCATGCACGTGCTCTGGCCTACTGAGCTACGGCGGCGTTGTCCCGGCCGTCAGCCGGGCTATGGGGGGAGCAGGATTCGAACCTGCGTAGGCTGAGCCAACCGGTTTACAGCCGGTTTCCTTTGGCCGCTCGGACATCCCCCCGGGCGGTGGGGATGCCGATTGTAGAGGCGGCGCGGCCGGGGATTGGTCGCCCCGTTCTACCTCGAACTCAGCGTACTTGGGCCCTCCGAGCCGCAGGCCGTGCCGGCCGCCAAAGTGCGTCGACGGGATGAACCAGCGACGGCCATCTCCCACGAGTACGAAGAGGTAGTCGCAGTACTCGGGATCCAGACCCTTCGTCAGGCCGCTCCAGCTCTGATTGCCGCCGCGCGTACAAACCCGTGACGTCCCACCGGCCCTTCCAGCGAACGGTGCAGGTCTTGACTTCGACCCGCACGAGCCGCGAGCCGAGGTCCGCAACGAGGTCGTAGTGCGGACTGTGGAACAGCGGCTTGAACACGGGATAGCCCTGCCCAGCCAGCCAAACGATCGCCGACAGCTCCCCTATGTCTCCCTGCTCTCGCGGCGTGCGCATCCACTAAGAGAAGATCCGCCGCGCGGAAATTCGCCCCCTCGAGCCGACCTCGTATGAGGCCGCCGCCAACCTCATCACCGACGCCGTCCTCGGCCATCACCCCCAACCCCGCGAACGTTCCCTGCGACACGAGCTTCGGGTTCGAGGAGATCGGCAGTGAGGGCCTTCCGCGTGGCGGGCGGATGTGGTTTACGACGCGTCCCTGAGCCGCTGCGCCTCGGGCAGCCCCTCCAGCTTCTTCAAGGTGTTGTTCTCGATCTGGCGGATGCGCTCGCGCGTCACGCCGAAGGCGCGGCCCACCTCCTCGAGGGTGCGCGCCTTGTGTCCCCTCAGTCCGTAGCGCATCTCGATCACCTCGCGCTCGCGGGGCGGCAGCGCGTCGAGAGCCCGGCGCACGTTCTCGCGCCGCAGGTTCTCGCTCGCCAGTTCGAAGGGCGACTCGGCGGTCTCGTCCTCGACGAAGTCGCCCAGCTCGGAGTCCTCCTCTTCGCCGATCGGCTTCTCGAGCGAGACGGGGAGCTGCGCGATGCGCAGAATGTCCTTCACCTCACGCGCGGTCCACTGGAGCTCGTAGGCGATCTCCTCGGGGATCGGCTCGCGGCCGAACTCCTGCACGAGCTGGCGTTCGACATGGACGACCTTGTTGAGCTTCTCGACCATGTGAACGGGGATGCGGATCGTGCGCGCCTTGTCGGCGATCGCGCGCGTGACCGCCTGGCGGATCCACCAGGTCGCGTAGGTGGAGAACTTGTAGCCGCGGCGGTAGTCGAACTTCTCGACCGCGCGGATCAGCCCCAGCGAGCCCTCCTGGATGAGGTCCAGGAAGGACAGCCCACGCCCGAGGTAACCCTTCGCGATCGAGACCACGAGGCGCAGGTTCGCCTCGATCATGCGTTGCTTCGCGAGCATGTCGCCGCGCTCTATGCGCTTAGCGAGGAAGACCTCCTGATCCGCGGTGAGCAGATCCACGCGCCCGATCGATCGCAGGTAGAGCCGGAGGGAGTCGAGGCTGGGCTCGACGGTCAGGTCGATCTCGGCCCGCTTGGCGCCGGCCGGCTGGGCGCCGTCCCCGGTGGGCAGCCCCGACAGCGCCGGGCCACGACCGTTGCCGGCCACGATGTCGACTCCCGCCTCGAGCAGATGCGACTTGAAGTCGCTGATCTGCTCCTTCGTTACGTCTACCTCCTCGAGGGTGGATGCGATCTCCTCGAGGGTCAGATAGCCACGCTCGCGACCCTCGGCGACGAGGGAGCGCAGCTCCTCGACATCCAGGAACGGCGACTCGCCGGTGTCCTCCAGCAGCACAACTGCCTGATCCTTGTCCGTCAACCCCGCTCCTTGCGCGACCGTCACGGCCCCGGTGCTCGCGGGCCTCGTGGTTATTCGGTTGTGCCGGACCGCGACAGTTGCCGCGAGGGGCTGAGCTCAGGGGGCGAAGTCCAAGGCGTGCAGCCGCGGGCCAGTGTACAACGACTTGTGCGATTTGGCTCGCGCGCCCACCTCGATATCTTGGGTGTTGGCCATGAACGAGCGAACCGCACTCCTGGGCACAGACGTGCAGTCGCGCCGGCCCTCCACTCATCTGAGTCTCTCTCGGGTGGGCGTGACCGGTGTCGAAAAAGTCATCCGAATTCGGTCCAACGGGACGGAGCAGTTGTTCTACGCGGAGCTTGAGTGCTTCGTCGACCTTGGCCCTGAGCAGAAGGGCGCGCACATGTCGCGCTTCGAGGAGATCGTGAACGAGGCGATCGACGAGGTCATCCTCGGCGAGGCCTTCAAGGCCGAGACGCTCGCCT
>DATDLN010000248.1:0-8137 GCA_036519295.1 Thermoleophilaceae bacterium | reverse complement strand
GGCGTGACCGGCGCGGCCTGCTCGACCGGCGCCGCTTGGACGGGCGCGGCCTGCTCGACCGGGGTCACCGGCGCGGCCTGCTCGACCGGCGCGGCCTGCTCGACCGGCGCCGCAGCCTGCGAGTCGCCGTAGGCGGTCGCCTGCTCGACCGCGCCCGGCTGGACGCCCGCCGTGGCGAGCGTCTCGGACCCGGTGCTGGTGGTCGTGCCGCCCCGGGCAGATTCGGCCGTCACCGTCGAGGCGGTCTTGACCGCGGTCGATCCGATTCGTGCGACCGTCTTGGTCGACCTGCCGCCGATCGCGCTTGCGGTGGTCGTCCTGGCCGCGGTGGTCTTGCCACTGCTCGCCGTGCTGGTAGTCGCACCGCCCGGAGCGGTCGCTCCGTTGAGGTAGGGCTGCGGATCGCGCGCCGCGCCATCCACGCGGGTCTCGAAGTGGAGGTGGGGGCCGGTGCAGCTGCCCGTGCAGCCCACGTAGCCGATGACCTGGCCCTGCAGCACGCGCGTGCCGGCCGAGACGGCGAAGCGGGACATGTGCGCGTAGCACGTAGAGAAGGTGCTCGAATGCGTGATGCAGACGATGTTCCCGTAGCCGCTCTGCTGCCCTGCGACGGTGACCGTGCCGCAGGCAGCTGCCCGGATGACGGTGCCCATGGGCGCCGCGATGTCCACGCCCTCGTGAGTGTGGTCTCCGCGGTCGTCCCCGAAGCCCGAGACCACCGTGCCCTTCACGGGGGTCGAGAGCGTCGAGGAGCAGCTCCCCGAGGGCGGTGGCGTGGTCTCGGCCACCGGCTTCGTCTCGGCCACCGGCTTCGTCTCGGCCACCGGCTTGGTCGTGCGAGGGGCCTTCCTGGGGACCGAGTCGTCGTCACCGGTCGTGCCTGCGGAGCGCTCACCACCGGCCGAGAGATTGTCCCCGCCGGTCTGTGCGACCGACTGCTCGTCGGTGGCGGAGCTGTCGTTCGAGTCGGCCTTCTGAACGTCCGCCTTGCTGGTGGCGCGCGCCTTGGCGCCGGCGCCATCCCCGACGGAGCTCCAGCCCTTCTCGATGGCCGCCCCCGCCGGGGTCACCCCGGCCTGTACGTCGAACTGCCGTCCCGCCTCGGCGAGCTTCTGCTCGAGCCGCTGTTTCACCGGAGCTGGGGCGTCGCCGCCCACGGCGGCGCTGGCGCTCGAGCCGAACAAGGCCGACCACGTGGCGGGCCCGACGATGCCGTCGACCTGAAGGTTTCTGGAGGTCTGGAACCGGCGCACGGCGGCGTCGGTTTGCGGGCCGAAGACACCGTCGGGGCTCACACCGAGCGCCTGCTGCACGTGGGCGACGAGATCGCCCTGACTTCCGAGCATCAGTGGGAGGCCGCCGTCCCGGACCTGGATCGCCCGGCTGGCCGGTGACGCTGCGGCCACCGATGCCGTTCCGCTCCCGACCAGCTGGGCGGCGGCAAGTGGTGCGCTCGGGCCGGCGACCACGGCGGTCGCAAGTGCCGCGGAGACGTGCTTCTTGCGAACCGTCTCCCGCTTCGCCTTTGGCGCTAGGGCGCGCCGATATCTGGATCGCTCGAGGGAGCGCTCCCAGATCTCGGCCGAAGCCAGATCCCTCTGGGCCGTGGTCACCGTCATGTCCCCTTCCGTTTGGGCCTACGGGGTTAGCTGACGGGCTCGCGCTGGAAGATGCGCTAATGCGGCTCTCGGGGCCGCGAATTCGCCCCCGGCGGCTTTCCGGCCGCCTCTGGTTCCCCCGTTCCCCACACCGAAGCGTGAGGACTCGGCGCTTGACTTACCTTCCTGCAACAACCCAGTGCAAGGGAAGTTGCGCGCGTGGACAGTAGCGGATTTGCGGGGAGTTTCAAGGCTCAACCGCTCGGCCGGCGGTGGGAATTGGGACTACCATCGCCCACCTGCAATGGCTGACGCGCGCGAACGACTCATCGCCGAGCTGCGCGAGCACGCGGTGGTGATCGGAGAGGTCACCCTGACGAGCGGCCGCAAGGCGCAGTACTACGTCGATGCGAAACGCGCGATCCTGCGCCCGGAGGGCTTCCGGGCACTCGGCGTGCTGGTGGCCGACGAGGCCGAACGGGTGGGCGCCACGGCTGTGGGCGGCATGACCATGGGGGCGGATCCGGTGGCCTGCGCCGCGCTTGCCGCAGGCGCGCGCGTGAAGGCCTTCTTCGTTCGCAAGGACCGCAAGCAGCACGGCCTACAGCGGTGGATCGAGGGGCCTGAGCTCGAGCCCGGGGAGCGCTGCCTGATCGTGGAGGACGTCGTCACGACGGGCGGCTCGACGCTGAAGGCGATCGAGAGGGTGCGCGACGAGGGTCTCCAGATCGCCGGCGTGGTCAGCGTGCTCGACAGGCTCGAGGGTGGTGCCGAGGCGATCCGGGCGGCCGCCGACGGCGCGCCCTACGCTCCCCTCACCACGATCGACGAGGTCTACCCGGAGCGCCCCGGCGCCTGAACGACGGCCAGCCAGCCGTCGATCAAGCGACGGGCGATGGTGAAGGGCGGCGGGAGGAACGCGGCGCCGCGGCCCGCCGCGGCCTCCTCGACCTCGCCCGGTTCGAACCAGCGGACGTCGGCCAGCTCGAGGTCATGCGGGCGCGGATCCTCGGGGGTGGCGGTCGCGTGGAATCCGAGCATCAGCGAGCTGGGGAAGGGCCACGGCTGCGAGGCGACGTAGGACGTCGACAGGACCTCGACACCCGCCTCCTCCTGGATCTCGCGGCGCACGGCATCCTCGAGCGCCTCTCCAGGCTCGACGTAGCCGGCGAGGATCGAGTAGCGGCGCTCCGGCCACTCGGCCTTACGACCCAGCAGCAGCCGCGTGCCGTCCGTCACGCGGACGATGACGACCGGGTCGGTGCGGGGGAAGTGGTGGGCGCCGCAGGCTGGGCACTCGCGCTCGTGCCCGGCATCGCGCGGCTCTGTGGGATGCCCGCAGTTGGCGCAGAACCGATGCCGGCGGTGCCAGCTCAGAAGCGACGCCGCATAGGCTACGAGCCCCGCTTCCGCCGCCGGCAACTCAGTTGCCGCCTCGCGCAGGCCGGCCGGCGCCCCGCTCGCGGGTTCATCGGCTCCCACGTCGGTCGCGAACACTGGAACGTCGCCGGAGACTCCGAGGAACACGGCGCCGTCCCCAGGCCGGACGAGCAACAGCCGCCCGTCCTCCATCCACACCCCTCGCTCCGACAGCAGCAGCGCACGCGCTCCTGGCTCCTCCCTCCGCGCCTCCACCCATTCGGGTCGTCGCCGCTCCGCGACGGCGCGGTCGAGGCCCGCGCCAGCAAAGGTCATCGGCGCGCTCACTGGGGTTTTGAGGCTACCGCCGTCGGCCGGCCGAGCCTCATACGCTGAACTCCTTCGAAGTGAGCGAGCGGTCGAACAAACCGGCGGAGGCGACGCTCCGCGGTCGCGCCGCCGCGCGGGTGCGCGAGCGCGGCAGCGTGCTCCTGGAGGAAGCCGCCGAGCGCTCGCGGCCGCGGATCGTCGCCGAGCGCCTGAGGGCAAACGCGCTCTGGTTTGCCCAGGCGGCCCTGGCCACCTCGCTGGCGTGGTTCATCGCCAAGGAGGGCTTCGGCCATCCGCGGCCCGTCTTTGCGCCGGTCGTGGCGCTGGTCGGGGTGAGCGCGACGCTCGGCCAGCGCCGGCGTTACGCGGTCGAGATGGTGATCGGCGTCGCGCTTGGAATCGGGATAGCCGACGCGCTGGTGGTGGCAATCGGCGACGGTCCGATTCAGGTCGGAGCCATCGTGGCGGGGGCGATGGCAGCGGCCGCGGCACTGGGCGGCGGGGCGATTCTCGTTAGCGAGGCCGCGGTATCGGCGCTGCTCGTCGTGACCGTCCAGCCGCCCGGCAGCGGCCTCTCCGGCGCCCGCTTTCTCGACTCGCTCCTCGGCGGTGTCCTGGCGCTCATCGTGACGGCGCTTCTGCCCGCGAACCCCGCTGCGACCGCACGGCGTGCGGCCGCACCTCTCCTCACCGAGCTGGCAGGAACACTGGACGAGATCGCTCTCGCGCTCGAGCACGGCGACACGCGTCTCGCCGACCGGGCGCTCATGCGAGCTCGTGCGCTGGACACGGACCCGCTGACGGAGAGCGTCGCTGCGGGCGAGGAGATGCTCCGCCTCTCCCCGTTCGCGCGGCGCGCCCGCGCGCGGTTCGGCCGTTATGCACGCGCCGCGACGCAGCTCGAGGCGACGGTCACCACCGTCAAGGCGCTCACCCGCGCCTCGGTTCGCGGTCTGGGGCTGGGCGCTCACATCCCGGAAGACGTTCCCACGGCCGTACGCGAGCTCGCCGAGACCGTCCGCACCCTCGACCGGTATTTCGAGCACCCCGAGGAGGAGCCGCCCGTGAGCGAGCATGCCCTGCGGGCGGCCGCTCGCGCGACGCTGGTGCTCGAGGTGACCTCGAACTTGCAGGTGAGCGTGATCGTCGGGCAGGTGCGCGCCGCGGCGGTCGACCTGCTGCGCAGCTGGGGCCTGGAACGCGACGAGGCCGAGGAGATCGTTCGCCACGCGGCGGACACGATGGCGGCGGAGGAGCGTGCGGACGCCTCCGGTCCGTCGCGCGCGTAAAGGGTCGGTGCGGGCATGACCGGGACTCTCACGGGCAAGTAGCAACAACCGCGCCGGGCTGGAGAGCCTGAAATGCTCCTTGCCGATGAGGACGCCGGCGAGGCTCTCCCGGGCGATCTACGGCAACGTGCTCGCGACGTCGCTCGTCGTGGCGTTCAGCGAGGACGACGACTACGCGACGGGCGAGATGGCGGTGTCCGTGCTCGTGACCGGAATCGTGTTCTGGCTCGCGCACGTCTACGCGAGCCTGCTGGCGGAGCGGTATGTCGCCGGCCGCCGGCTCACGCGATCCGAGATCGGAGCCGAGTTCTACGGCGAGTGGCCCGTGGTCCAGGCCTTCTTCCCGCCGATCGTCGTTCTGCTGCTCGGCACGATCGGCGTGCTGGCTGAGAATACGGCGGTATCGGTCGCGATCGCGGTCGGCCTGGCCGCCATGGTGCTCTGGAGCCTTGCCATCGGCCGCCAGGAGCGGATGTCTCTGTTGGGGCTCGCGGGTCTCGCGCTCTTGAACGCCCTGTTGGGCGCGGCGATCGTTCTGTTGAAGGTGGTCGTGCACTGAGCGCCTGAGGCCCCCGCGCGATATCCTCCTGCGCGGCGCCGTTCCGCGCCCAACCTCCGATTCCGGCGCTCACGCCGCCGGCCCAGCGGAGGCAAAGGGGGCCAGAGCTCTCGGGACGCCGGTCGACTGCTGCCCTTTCCGGCGGGGCGTCGCGAGCGTGAGTCGCGGGGCCGCCGCCAGTCGAGAGGAGCACCAGATGACAAGGCAGAAGGCGTTCAAGCGCCTCGTCCGCGGACGCATGGAGAAGACGGGCGAGAGCTACACGGCCGCCCGCGCCTCGCTGCTGGCGGCGCAGGAGACGGGCGCGACCGAGCGGCCGCCGCTCACCACTTCGGACGAGGCGATTCGCCGCCGGACCGGGCGCGGCTGGGAGGAGTGGTTCGACCTGCTCGACGAGTGGGGGGCAGCCGAGCGACCTCACAAGGAGATCGCCCGTTGGCTCCGCGAGGAGCGGGGTGTCGACGGATGGGGCGCGCAGTCCGTGACCGTGAGCTACGAGCGCGCCCGGGGTCTGCGCGCGGTGGGGGAGCACCCCGAGGGCTTCTCGGTCACCGCGCAGAAGACCGTTGCCGTGCCGGTCGATCGACTGTACGAGGCGTTCGTCGACGAGTCTCTGCGGAAGCGCTGGCTGCCCGAGGCCGAGCTCCGCGAGCGCACCGCCACGAAGCCGAAGTCGGCACGCTTCGACTGGGGCGACGGCGGGACCCGGGTCGTCGTGGGATTCATCGCGAAGGGCGAGGCGAAGAGCACGGTGGCTTTGGAGCACGCGCGACTCGCCGACGCCGGGGAAGCCGAACGGATGAAGGCCTTCTGGCGGGAGCGGGTCGTGGTCCTGAAGGAGGCCTTGGAGAGCTGAGCGCCCTCAACAGGCGGCTGCGATCCGCGCGGGCCTGCATGTCCCGCTGGCGCTCCCGCGCGAGCGGAAGGTGAATCGAGGGATCCATCATTTCGCGGAGACCTCGGGCGGGGCCAGGGCTGTCGCGACGAGCTGGGTGTCGAAGTACTCGGTCAGCTCCCGCAACTTGCCGTCGGCAAACCGACAGACGTAGCAGTAGGTGTTGTTGTAGGGCTTTCCGGCCTTCGTGGTGACGCGGCCACGGCACTCGACAACCACGTGGTCCCCCTCCGCGATGATGCGATCCGCGGTGTTCGTGTACCTGTCCGCGAACTGGGCGAAGAGCGGGGCGAACAGCTCGGAGAGGACCGCCTGCTTGCCTCGATAGTTCCCTGACCAGCTCGTGCTGCCAGTGACGGTCCAGCGGAAGTCGTCGGCCATCGCGTCGCGGAACGGCCTCGTGTTGCCCTGGGAGAGCTCCGAGAAGATGGCCTGCATCAGCTGCTTGTTCCGGGCTGCGCTCATGGTCACGGACGGTAGGCACGGTGGATCCATGATGCAAACGAGTATTTGACATCGATAGCATGCCGACTTCGCATGGACACGGGACTGCTCGAGACCTTCCGTCAGGTCGCCACGCAGGGCTCCATCACTGCCGCAGCCGAGGCCAGGGGATACACGCAGTCCGCCGTGTCGCGTCAGGTCTCGGCGCTCGAGTCCTCGCTCGGTGCCCGCCTCTTCGATCGGGTGTCGCGCGGCGTTCAGCTCACGGAGCACGGCCGCTCGCTGCTCCCCCACGCCGAGTCTCTGCTGGAGAGGCTCGAGGACGCCCGCCGCGATCTCGAGGCCCTCGACCGCCTCGAGGGCGGGCGGTTGCGCGTCGGGGCCTTTCCCACCGCCGTCGCGGCGCTCATTCCGCGCGCTATGGCCGCCTTCGGCGCGCGGCATCCGAAGGTGTCGCTCTCGCTGATCGAGGGCACGACCCGGCGCCAGGTCGCCCGGCTGCAGGCCGGCGACGTCGATCTGGCGGTCGTCAGCGCCTTTCCGGATCAGAGGCTCGAGGCCGACGAGTTCGACCTCGTACATCTGCTCGACGACGTGATGCTGGTCGCGTTCGCACCCTCGCACCCGCTGGCCCGGCGGCGCAGGGTCCGCATTGCGGAGCTCGTCGACGAGAGTTGGATCGCCGCCGACCCGAGCGAAGATCCCCGCCTGCTCGGCCCGGCCAGCCTGCGACTCACGTCCGAGCCCAGAATCGACTTCGTCGTCGGCGGGTGGACGGCGAAACTCGGCCTGGTGGCCGCCGGACTGGGGATCACGCTGGTTCCCTCACTGGCGGCGAAGGGGGCGCGGTCCGACATCGCCCTGGTCCCGCTCCACCCCGAGGACGGCCCGCCACGCGGCGTCTACGCCGCGACGCCGAGGGGACTGGCCAAGGCGCCCGCCGTCGGGGCGTTCATGGACGTTCTCGAGGAGACCGCCGGCCGAATTTGACCACCTCGAGCGACTGCGCGGCACAACACGCGAACCTGGGGCCGAAGGGCGCGTTAGAAGGACATAGGACCGCCCACGGCGCAAAGGAGGCGCGCAGCATGGGCTCGCCCGAGACGAACGATGACGACCGGGCTAGTGAGCTGAATCTAGAGGCCGAGCGGTATCGACATGCCGCTGCCCACGCATTGGAACAGCTCGAGTGGATCGTCGGGTACCTGCGCAAGCTGCGGAAGTCCGAGCTCGCCTCGGCGCTCGACCACAACCGGCGGGAGATCCTGGAGCGCATCAGCTAGCGGCGGCGGCTTCGATCCGTCAACCCAGTCGCGCCTTCGGAGGCGAGAGCCGCCAGGCCGCGGGTCAGGCTCCGTCCGTCGCGTGGGCCGGCGCGGCGCGGCCCGGCGTCAAGGTCCAGCTTGCCAGCAGGTTCAGCGCCTCTTCGGATCTAGAGCCGGGTTCGGCGGTGTAACGCGCCGGTCGTCGCGTAGACGGGCAGGCCCGCTGGTCTGGCGTGATCCTTGGCTCGCCTGGAGGTGGCGCCGTCGGCCGCGTCCGTTCCCCAGAACGAGGGGATGCCCGCGTCGCGGCCGGCGTTCTACGGCAAGGTCACCGTCAGCGGCGGACCCGCGCCTACATCAAGGAGCTGTCTACCAGACGTCCTTGAAGGCCGGATCGA
>DATDLN010000247.1:0-2121 GCA_036519295.1 Thermoleophilaceae bacterium | reverse complement strand
ACGACCTCGTCATCGAGCTTGGCACGACCGGACCCGGCGACCACGACGTAGGCCTCCTCCTGCACACGATGCCGGTGACCCCACGGCATGCGGGCACCCGGGTCGTAGGTGAAGCGGCTCACGCCGAGCTCGGGCGATCCGAGGGCCTCCCGCGCGAACCGCCACTGCAGTGAAGCATCCTGCGGGCTGACATCGCGAAGCTCGTCGAAGTTCTTCTTCGTCCACTCGGGCATCCCGAAACTCTCCCACCTACCGGATAGCCGCGGGCGTGGCTGGCTATCGAGCGGAATCCGTGCCGGCGCCAACCGGGGTGAGGCCGTGGGCTTCGGCCATCAGGTCGTGGACGATCATGGCCGCGGCGCCCGAGCCCGCCGCGACCGCGTTCGCCACGGACGGCATGCCCGGGGTAACGTCGCCCGCGGCGTAGAGTCCGGCGGCGCCGGTGTGGAACGTGGCGTCGATGTCGACGGCGTCGACGGCGACGGGACCTGGGTCGGCGGCGGTCGCGCCAAGCTGCTCGGCGAGTACGGAGCGTTGGTGGAGGGTGACGGGCACCAGCAGTCCGTGGTAGGGGCGTTCGCCACCGTCGGCGAAGACGATCGACGTCAGGGAGCTGCCCGGGCCGCGCAGCTCGGCGACGGGCCGCTCCTCGACCGGAACCCTCGCCGCGTACAGCCGCGCGGCGTCGTCCGCGTCGAGCTCGGCGGGCCCGTTCGCCAGCAGCGTCACGTCGTCGCTCCAGAGGCGCAGCAGGAGCGCCCGCTGCGCGCCCGCGGCGCCACGGTCGAGCACGCCGAGCGGCTGGTCGCGGACCTCCCAGCCGTGGCAGAACGGGCAGTGGAACACCGAGCGGCCCCACCGCACCGCGATCCCCGGCAGCGCGGGGAAGCGGTAGTCCATCCCCGTGGCGAGCAGCACGCGCCGCGCGAGCTCGCGGGAGCCGTCGGCCAGTTCGAGCACGAACCCATCATCGTGGCGCTCGCCGCCCGTCACCTCGCCGGAGCGCAGCTGCACGGCCGAGTAGGCCGCGAGCTCGGCGCGCCCGGCGGCGTAGAGCTCGGCCGGAGGGCGGCCGTCGTGGCCGAGCAGCCCGCCGACGCCGTCGGCGCTGCGGTTGCTGTGGCCGCCCGCGTCGATGACGAGCGGCCGCCGCCGGGCGCGCCCGAGCACCAGCGCGGCGCTCAGGCCGGCGGCGCCCGCGCCGACGACGATGCAGTCCCACGTCGTAGTCATACCGTCAGGGTGGCAGGCGGTGGTGGATAGTGTCAAACTGATTTGCCATGCAGGCAAAGCAGTCCGATGAGCCCGTTGACGCCCGCGTCCGGCGGCGGTTGCGAGAGCTGCGCACCGAACGCGGCCTGACGCTCCAGCAGGTCGCCGCGGAGGCGAACATCGACGTCTCGACCCTCAGCCGCCTCGAGGCCGGCAAGCGCCGCTTGGCGCTCGACCACCTCCCAGCCCTCGCCGCCGCGCTCGGCGCGAGCGTGGACGCCCTGGTCGGCTCGGCGCCCGGAGCCGATCCCCGCGTCCGCGAACGGCCGCGGACTCACAAGGGCATGAAGGTGTGGCCGCTCACCCGCCGCGGGCCCGTCGGCGGACCGCGCGCCTACAGGATCGAGATCAGCCCGAAGCGGCGCACACCGCCGGACGTGTTGCCCGTGCACGAGGGGCTCGACTGGCTCTACGTCATCACCGGGACGCTGCGGCTGCTGCTCGGCGATCAAGACCTCACGATCGAGCCGGGCGAGGCCGTCGAGTTCTCCACCTGGACGCCCCACTGGTTCGGGGCGGTCGACGGCCCCGTCGAGCTGATCATGATCGTCGGGCCGCAGGGCGAGCGCCTACATCTCCACGAGTGAATCGGGCCCAGCCCGAATGCCCAGGCCCCCGCTTGGAGCTCTGAGGGACAGGACTCGTGTCGCACTCCATCCCTCGCGCCACTGCTGCTTTGCGCGCGAAGGGGAGCAGCGCTCCGCTAATGCTCAAGCCGCTCGGAGCCGCTGCTCAGATTCGTCCAAGGGAGCGGTGGGGGTGCGGGTTGGGCGCACGCTGGAGACTGCCCGCTTCGGCGGGAAGCAGTAGCGAGGAGCGCACCTGCTCGTCGTCCGTCACGACAGTCTG
>DATDLN010000246.1:0-12433 GCA_036519295.1 Thermoleophilaceae bacterium | reverse complement strand
GCGCCCGGAGGTGGCGGCCGCCGCTTCGAGCGCAGCCTTCTCGGAGCGTCCGCGGGCCCGTTCCTCGCGTTCACGGCGGAGGTAGAACAGCGAGTAGTCCACGCCGACGGCGAGCCCGATCAGCAGCACGACCGAGCGGATGTTCTCGTCGACCGGCCAGATCTGACTGATCGGGCCGAGCAGGCTGATCGCCGCGGCAACCGCCGTTATGGCGAGCAGCAAGGGCACGAAGGCCGCCAAGAGCGCGCCGAAGGCGACGATGAGGATGATCAGCGTGATGGGGAGAGAGGTGACCTCCGCCTTCTGGAAGTCCTTCTCGAAGGCGTCGCTCAGCGCCTTGTCCGCGCTCGCGCCGCCGAACTCCTCGATCCGGAACCCGGTCTCCTGCTTGTCGAGGTTCGAGACCGCGTTCAGCGCCGGGTCCACCTTGTCCTCGGCGTTCTCCCCAGGCAGCTCGAAGGTCACGAGTGCGGACTTGCCGTCCTCGGACAGCTTCCCGGGGTTGTCGGCGGCGTAGGGGCTCTCGACCTTGCGCACGTGCTTCGTGGCCTCGAGCCGCGATACGACGGTGCCTACGACCTGGCGGAACTCCTGATCACGATTCCCGGCCCCGTTCTGACTTTGGACGAGGACGCTCTCGTCCTCCTTCTCGGGCGAGTGGTCCGCGATCGCCCTGTCGGCGCGCCCGGACTCGCCTATGCCGTAGTCGGCGTCCGAGAGCGTCTGTGTACCGACCGACCCGCCAATCACGACCGCGACGATCACGAATGCGAGCCAGCCGAGGATTGCCTTCTTCCTATGTTGTGCGCTCCACCTTCCGGCGCGCGCTGCGATGTTGCGAGTGGATTCCATGCGGAGAGAATCGCCCTCCGCAAGGGCCGTTCCAATGGGGCATACCGGCCAGGTGCGGTGCGGCTAACCGAACGCGGGCTACTCCCAGCGCAACCGCCGCGGCGCCTCCCGCATCCGGATGATCCGGGCGGGCACGCCGCCGACGACCGCGTTCGCGGGCACGTCCTTCGTGACCACCGCGTTCGTCCCGATGACGGCGTTGTCACCGACTATCACGCCGCGCAGGATGCAGGCGCCGTAGCCGATCCAAACGTTGTTCCCCACGTGCACGTCGCGCTTGTAGATGCCCTGGAGCCGGATCGGGCGCTCGACCTCGACCATGCCATGGTCGAAGTCGATCATCATCACGCGGTCGGCGATCACGCACTCGCGGCCGATCGAGATGTGCTGGAACGAGCTGATCGTGCATTCCTGGCCCAGCACGGTCTTGGCCCCGATCGAGACCGTGCCCTCGTGGCTGCGGATCTTCGAGCCGTGCCCGATCCAGGACCAGCGGCCGAGCTCGAGCGTGCCCCTCCTTCCCACCTCGAGCTCGCAGCGAGGCCCGATGAAGGCGATCCCATCGAGCCTCAGACGGCGCCCCAGCATCAGCTTCTTCCGGCCGAGGCGGACCAGGAGCCGCGCGTACTTGAAGTTGAGCATCCCCTTGGCGCGCATGAAGCGGAGCAACGTGAGGAGCCCGCCACGGCGCGGCGGGGGCGCGCCTCGGATCTCGCGAGGCACGCTGACCGGCGGCGGGGCGAGGGGCTCGGTGGCACGCGCCATGGCGGCCGGATCATAGGTCGGCGCGCCCGCGGGCGCAGGACATGCCCGCCGCCTCTCGTGCATAATCAGCAACATTGGTTGCTGAAGGAGCAACACTCGGCCGGGCGCTTGACATCCTCGACCTGCTGGGCGGTGAGGAGGCCGCCGCGAACGGAGGCTTGGGGGTGATGCGCATCGCCGATCTGCTCGGCCGCGAGAAGAGCCAGGTGTCGCGTGCCCTCAAGACCCTCTCCGCGCGCGGTTTCGTGGACCGCGACCCGGAGACGCGCGAGTACCGCCTCGGCTGGCGGTTCTACGGCCTCGCCGCGCACACCGGCCGGAGCCGGCTGACCGTCCTCGCGCCGCCCCTCCTGCGGGACCTGGTGGCGGGCCTCGGCGAGACCGCCCACCTCTCGGTTCTGCAGGGCGCGGAGGTATTGACGCTGCTGTCGGTGCCCTCTCCACGGCTGCTCCAGGCGAGCGACTGGAGCGGCCAGAGGGTTCCCACTCACTGCACCTCCGCCGGCCGCGCCCTGCTCCTCGACGAAGACCGCGATGCCCTCCACGGGCGCTTCTCCGGGCTGCGGACGCGGCGGGAGATCGACGCCCTCGAGCGTCACCTCGCCCGAGCGCGAGAGGCCGGCTACGCCATGGTCGACGGGGACTTCGAGCCCGGGCTGGTGGGTGTGGCGGCGCCGGTACGGGATTTCCGCGGCGTCATCGTCGCCGCGCTCAACGTGTCGGGGCCCGGGTTCCGCTTCTGGGACCGCATCGAGGCCGCGGGACCCGTGGTCGCGCGCGCCGCAGACGAGTTGTCGGACCGGCTGGGGGCCGGGAAAGGAGATCGTGATGCCTGAGCTGCTGGAGCGCCTACAGGAGGGCCCCGTCATCTGCGCGGAGGGCTACCTGTTCGAGCTGGAGCGCCGCGGCTACCTGCAGGCCGGCGGCTTCGTACCGGAGGTCGTCCTCGAGCATCCGGAGAAGGTCGCGGAGCTCCACCGCGAGTTCGTGCACGCGGGCTCGGACGTGGTCGAGGCCTTCACCTACTACGCCCACCGCGAGAAGCTGCGGCTGATCGGCAAGGAGGAGCTGCTCGAGGAGATCAACCGCCAGGCGCTCCGCATCGCCGCCGAGGTGGCACGGGAGAGCGGCGCCATGCTGGCCGGCAACGTGTGTAACACCAACGTCTACGGCGGCCAGGAGTCCCGCGACACGGTCCGGCGCATGTTCGAGGAGCAGGTGGGCTGGGCGGTCGAGGCCGGCGTGGACTTCGTCATCGCCGAGACGATCTCGTGGCTCGGCGAGGCGGAGGTGGCCACGGAGGTGATCAAGGCGACGGGGCTCCCGGCCGTCGTCACCTTGACGGCGCACAAGGACCCGGACATGCGCGAGGGCGTGCCGCCCGCCGAGGCGTGCAGGCGCCTCGAGGCGGCGGGCGCGGACGTCGTGGGGCTGAACTGCAGCCGCGGGCCGGCGACGATGCTGCCGCTGCTCCGCGAGGTCCGCGGTGCCGTGTCGGTGTCCGTCGCGGCGCTGCCCGTGCCGTACCGCACGACGGAGGAGCAGCCGAGCTTCCAATCGCTCGAGGACTCCGCGTCGACGACGTTCCCGGGCGACCGGCCGTTCCCGACGGCGCTCGACCCGTTCACGTGCAACCGCTACGAGATCGCGGACTTCGCGCGAGCGGCCTATGAGCTCGGTGTCCGCTACCTCGGCGTCTGCTGTGGCGCCGCGCCGCACCACATCCGCAGCGTGGCCGAGGCGCTGGGGCGCACTCCGCCCGCGAGCCGCTACTCCGCGGACATGTCGAAGCACGCCTATCTCGGGACCGAGGACTCGCTGCGGGACGAGAACCGCGAGTACGCCGAGCGGCTGTAGGCGCGGACGTTTGCCAGATAGATAGCCCGGTTATATATAGGGTGTGGCCGATCGCCTCGCCCAGCTTCTCGGCGTCCTCTCGCTCGGCGCGAGTGACCGCGTTCGCTCGAGTGTGGACGCTTCGCTTGGCCGTGCCGGCGCTCATTCCGCCGCGCTGGTACACCTCGACGCTTATCCCGGCGACTCGGTCCAGGCGCTCGCCGATGTGCTGAGGGTGTCCCAGCCCGCCGCGGTCAAGGTGGTCAACCGCCTCGGCGACGCGGGCCTGCTGGAGCGTCGCTCCGGCCCCGACCGGCGCACCCGCGCCCTGTACCTGACCGCGACGGGCCGTGCCGCGGCAGCGCGGGTGCTGCACGATCGCGCATCGCAGCTCGAGCGCGTGCTCCGCGTGCTCGGTGACGAGGAGCGGGAGCGCCTTGAGCCCCTGCTGGAGAAGCTGGTCGCCGCTCTGGCCGCCGATCGCCCGGGCGCCCTGACCGTGTGCCGGATGTGCGACCGCGCCACGTGTTGCGGCGCTCCCGGCGGCTGTCCACTCGAGCACACCACGACATGAGCACGGTCGCCATGCGAGCGTCGCACCCAGTCGCCCTGGCGTCGGCGGGCATCGGGATGGTGGCCGTGACCTTCGGCATGGCACGTTACGGATTCGGGCTGCTCGCACCCGACATCCGCGCCGACTTCGGCTTGGCGAGCGGAGCGCTCGGCCTGCTTGCGGCTGCGTCGTACATCGCCTACCTGGCCATGTCCGTCACGGCCGGCGTGTTGTCCGCGCACCTTGGCGCCCGCACGATGGTCGGCGCAGGCGGCGCCTGCGCGGTCGCGGGCATGGCCCTGGCGAGCGTCGCGGGCAGCCCGCCCGTGCTGTTCGCCGCGCTCCTCGTGGCCGGAGCGAGCGCGGGCCTGGTCTTCCCGCCGTTCTCGGACGTGGTTGCCGGACGGCTGCCGATCGACCTCCGCGGACGGGTGCTGTCGGCCATCAGCTCCGGCACGGGCTGGGGGGTAGCCGTGGCGGCGCCGCTGGCCCTGGCAGCCGGCGCCGACTGGCGCGCGGCCTGGCTGCTGTTCGGGCTGATCGCGGCCGCGGCCACGAGCTGGGCGCTCGTGGTACTTCCCCGCCGCCAAACCCGCGGCGACTCGCCCGGCGTCCTGCGACCGAGCTTCAGCTGGTTCGTGTGTCCGCGCTCGGGCCCGCTCCTGGCGGGCGCGCTGCTCGTGGGATTGGCGAGCTCGGTCTACTGGACCTTCGCCGTGGACCACCTGGCCACCGCGGGCGGCCTTTCCTCCACCGAAAGCCGCCTCTTCCTCGGCGTGGTCGGGGTGGCGAGCGTGGGCGGCACGGTGGGCGGCGACGCCGTGCGACGCCTGGGCGCTCGCGCCACCTTCACCGTCGCGGTGGCCACCGAAGCGGCCGCCCTGCTCGTGCTCGGCCTGGCGCCCGACCACCTCGGCGCGGCGTTTGCCTCGGCTGTGCTGTTCGGCGGTTCCTACAACCTCGTCGTGGCGGTGCAGGTCATCTGGAGCGGGCAGGTGTTCGGCGAGCGTCCGTCCGCCGGGCTGGCGGCAGTGGTGGGGTTCAACGCGCTCGGGCTGCTGCTGGGACCTCCGATCTTCGGCTACGTGGCCGACCTCACCGCCTTCGCGACCGTCTTCGCCGCGGCCGCGATGCTGCTCCTCACGAGCTCCGCGCTCGCCCCTCGCGAGCGCTTGGAATAGCGGCGCTAGGCTCCCGGCTGGCGTGAGCGCCTCGCGAGATCGGACCGTCCGGGTGTGCCTGGCGCAGGTCGATCCCGCGCTCGGGGACGTCGAGGAGAACATGCACCGGAGCCGCGAGGTCGTCGAACGGGCGAGGGCGGAAGGCGCCGACCTGGTCGTCCTGCCCGAGCTGATGCTCACCGGCTACTCGCTCGGGCGCGTGAGCGATGACGTATCTCTCTCCGTCGACGACCGGGAGATCGCGGAGCTCGCAGAGGCGAGCGACGGGCTCGCCTGCGTGGTCGGCTTCGCGGAGGCCGGGCTGGTGCACACCTACAACAGCGCCGCCTACCTCGAGCGCGGCGAGGTCCGGCATGTCCACCGCAAGCTGTACCTGCCGACCTACGGGATCTGGGAGGAGCGCAAGCACTTCACGCCCGGGAACGAGATGCGGGCCTTCGACACGGACATCGGCAGGGTCGCGCTCCTGATATGCAGCGACGCCTGGCAGCCCGCGCTCGCCGTGCTGGCCGTCCAGGACGGGGCGCGCGTGCTGATCATTCCGGCCAACAGCACCGCCCACCGTCCCGAGAACGAGGCGGAGTGGCGCGACGCCAACCGCTTCTACGCTCGGATGCTCGAGACCTACGTGGTCTTCGTGAACCGGGTGGGCGCGGAGGGCGATCTCTCGTTCTGGGGTGGCTCCCACGTGTACGACCCGTGGGGAGAGCTCGTGGCCGAGGCGCCGACCGGCGAGCCGACGTTCCTCACGGTCGAGCTCGACCTGGCCGGCGTGCGCCGCCGCCGGCGCGAGATGCCGCTCGTCAAGGAGGCGCGGCTCGGGCTGCTCAGCCGCGAGCTGCAGCGCCTCGCAGCCGAGGGCGGGGATCTGTAAACACGGCCGTGATCTACCGCTGTCCCGGCGCGCTGAGCGGCCTGCCGGCGAGGGCCGGCACGGGATCCGGAATCGGTCCGGAGGGAAGAAGCCCGCCGAGTTCGGTCTCCAGGGCGGCGCCCGCGACCGGCCGCCCGGACTGGACCACGAGCCAGATGCGCTCCGCGTCGAGCAGCACCTCGGGGTCGTCAAGGGGGTCGCCGTCGACGACGAGCAGGTCCGCAGCCTTTCCAGGAGCCACTCCGCCGACGTGCTCGTCGAGACCGCAGGCGGTCGCACTGCCTGTGGTGGCGGCCACGATTCCCTCCATCGGCGTCAGTCCGGCTCGGCAGAGGCGCACCAGCTCGAGGGCGCTCTGGCCGTGGGGCTGGGAGTCGAAGCCCATCGCCATCCGGACCCCGGCCCTGCGAGCCGCCCGGACGGTTCGATGCGCCTCCTCCAGCTGGTTGTGGGCAAGCTCGACCAGCCCGGGCGCCCACTGCGAGCCGCGGTTCTCGGAGACGTGGAAGAAGCAGGACAGTGTGGGGACGAGAACGCGCCCGGAGCGCGCCAGCTCGTCGAGCAGCTCCGGCGCGCGGTGCAGCTCGAGCCCGTGCTCGATGGTGTCGACACCCTGCTCGATCGCCATGCGCGTGCCGTCGAGACCCTCGCAGTGGGCGGCTACGCGGTAGCCCATGCGGTGCGCTTCCTCGACGACTGTGGCCAGCTCCTCTCGCGTGATCTGGAGCGGCGAGCTGTTCTCGAGCTCACAGGACCGAGCCCCCGTGGTCATGATCTTGATGAAGTCGGCGCCGCGCCGGAACTGCTCGCGCGTGGCCTTGCGCATCTCGTCCGGCCCATCGGCCTCGCGGTACATCCCGGCGAAGTGCCGGCCGCCGGCCGAGGTGGCCGAGACGATCCGCCCACAGGCGAGGATTCGCGGGCCGCGGATCGCCCCCAGGCGGATCGCCTGACGCGCGTGCAGCAGATCGTCGCCGAACGCGCCCACGTCGCGCACGGTCGTGATCCCCATCCGCAGCATCCGCCGGAGCCCCTGCGCGATGAGGTGGTGCCGGACCTCCAGGGCGACCGCCTCCTGTCCCTTCACGGCCTGTGGCATGTCGAACGCGCTGACGTGCACGTGCGCGTCGACCAGGCCCGGCATCAGCGTCCTGCCTTCGAGGTCGACCTCGAAGGCACCGGCGGGAGCGGGCTCGCCGTTCGCCCCGATCTCGTCGATGCGACCGTCCGCGACCACCACGGTCGCCCGCTCCACGGCCGGCGCGCCCGTACCGTCGATCAGCCGCGCCGAGCTGAGGCAGACGGCCTGAGCTGTCACGGAGGGTTCGACAGGCTCACCACGAGCTCGTCGTCGTCGACTTCCACGGTGTAGCGACGCACGCGCAGGCGTGGGTCCACGGCACAGCGGCCGGAGGCGATCTCGAAGTCCCACTTGTGCCATGGGCAGCGGACAAGCGCATCCGGGGGACCGGTGGCGAGCGCCCCGTCCCGCACCTCGATCCCCGTGACCACCTGGCCCCGCGAGCACAGCGGCGCCCCGCGGTGCGGGCAGCGGTCGGCGAGGGCGTGAAACCGGCCGTCCACGCAGAACACTGCCACGCGCCGCATGCCGACCTCGACGATCCGCACGGCGCCGGGCCCCGGGGCATGGGCGAGCGGTATGCGAGCTTCCCGTGCCCGGCCCGGGCTCATGCCGAGACAGGCGCCCCGAGGCGGTAGAAGCTCAGCGCGTTGCCGTGCGCAACGGCGTCGCGCCACTCGGCCGGAAGCCTGTGGAGCGTCTGTGTGGGCTCGTCGAAGTCCCAGTGCGGGTAGTCGCTCGCGTAGCAGAGCGTTTCCCAGGGCCGCAGGCCCTCGATCGCGGGCAGGAGCAGCCGCTCGTCGCTGGGCTCCTCGAGCGGCTGGGTGGTGAACCGCACGTGTTCCCACACGTACTCAGACGGCGGCCGCCGGCAGTACGGGATCTCGCTCCGGCACGCGCGCCAGTTCGTGTCGAGTCGCCACAGGAGGCCCACGAACGGGACGAGGCCGCCCTCCATCATGATCACGCGCGTCCCGGGATAGCGCTCGAAGACGCCGTGGCAGAGGATCGACACGAAATGGCCGTACATGCCCGCGCCGCACAGCGTGTGGTACTCGACGTAGTGGTCGGGGTATCCCGCCGCGGTGACGGGGCCCGCGATCCCGACCCCCTCGAAGTGGGTGTGCACCGCAACCGGAAGGGCGAGCTCCGCGCAGGCGCGCCAGAGCGGCTCGTGGACCGGACTCCCGTAGGGGACCCTCGCCCCGCCGGGCAGGAACACGCCCACGAACTCGTCACGGTGCCCTAGCCGGCGAATCTCCTCGGCGGCCGCTTCGGGGTGCTGCGGGGTGACGACAAGGAGGCCTCGCACCCGCGGCTCCTCCTCCAGGTAGCGCTCGAGCAGCCAGTTGTTGTAGCCGCGGCACAGCCGCGCCGCCAGCTCCGCGTTCGGAAGGACCGCGAACGCGGCGGCCTCGTCCGGGGTGAGGATCGCGTAGGTGACGTCATAGGCGTCCAGCAGCTTCTCCTGGACCCGCTGGAGGTCCTGCCCTGGAAGCTGCGCGCCCACCCCCGTCGTCTCCCGGTCGTAGGTGTCTCTACGAAGCCATCCGGTCGGGTGGTACCAGGGATAGGTGGGCATCCCGAGCCCGTTGGTGCCCGAGTGGACGACGAGCTCGCGGGTGGGCGCGTCGAGGTAGTCGCAGAGGTCGAGCAGGGTCTCGTAGCCGACGTGTACGTCGCTGTCGACGAGCATGAGGCGGGCCTCCTTTCGACCGCTGTACGATCTGGGCCGACCGTATCATGATCGAAGACTCGGCAACCGCCAGGCACGCACCCGCCATCCAGCGGACCCAGTCGCTCGCGCGCGCGATCGCGCTGCTGCGCATAGCCGCGGCCCGCCCCGAGGGCGCGCCGACCGCGGCGCTCGCCCGGGCCGCCGACCTCCCCGTCGCGACCGCCGCCCGGCTTCTGGCCACGCTGGCCGACGCCGGTTTCGTCGAGCGCACCGCCGCCGACGACGGCTGGGTGCTGGGACGCGAGCTGATCCGCCTCGTGAGCGGCGCCGACCCCGATCGCGTGCTGGTCGCGCGCGCCCGCCCGCTGGTGGAGGAACTGGCGGAGACGACCGGCGAGTCGGCCATGCTCGCCGTCCCTCGGACACCGGTCGGGGCCGACGTGCTGCTCCAGGTCGACACGCCGCGCTTCGTCGGAGCGACGAACTGGGTGGGACGCGCCTTTCCACTGCATGCCTCCGCTTCGGGCAAGCTCGTGCTGGCCGAGCTTTCCGAAGGCGCCCTCACCGCCTGGACGGCCCACCATCCGCTCGACCCCTACACGGATCACACGATCACGGACCCCCTCGCCCTGCGCCGCGAGCTCGAGCGGGTGCGCCGGCGCGGCTATGCCGAGCTTGCCGACGAGCTCGAGGACGGGCTGGCAGCCATCGCGGCGGCCGTGCGAAGCCCCGAGGGGACGCTCGTCGCGATCGTCGGGGTCAGCGGACCCTCGTTCCGTCTCGGGCCCGAGCGCCGAGCAGAGGTTTTGCGCCCAATACGGGACGCGGCCGCCGAGCTTGCCCGCCGGCTCGCCTAGCACTTGGAGTCAGCCGACCCGGTGGACCTCGAGCGCGTCGAGGTCGGGGCTGACGCCGAGCCCTGGGCCGGGCGGCGGCGCGATCGTCCCGTCCGCGGCGATCTCGAGCGGGGCGGGCAGCAGCCAGTCTCGGCGCTCGGGCGTCCAGGCCGGCGGGTCGAGCGGCACCTCCACGTATGGGCAGGTCGACACGGCGAGTGCAAGATGCAGGTTCGCCACGAATCCCAGGCCGTTCGACCACGTGTGGGGCGTGAAGGCGCGGCCGCAGAGATCCGCCAGCGAGGCGATTCGCCGGCAGCCGCCGAGCCCGCCGGCCAGCACCGCATCGGGCTGGACCACGTCGATGCCGCCGCGCAGGATCAGGTCGCGCGCTTCGAAGGCCCCGCGCACCATCTCCCCCGCCGCGATCCGCATCGAGGTGCGCCGGCGCAGCGTCGCGTAGCCGTCCACGTCGTCCGTGCGCAGCGGCTCCTCCAGCCAATAGACGCCGAGCGGCTCGAGCGCCCGCGCGCATTGGCTCGCCGTCGCGACGTCCCAGCGGGGCTCGCGATCGCCCGCCATTCGCCAGCCCTGATTGGCGTCGACCATCAGCTCGACGTCGGCGCCCACGGCGTCGTGCACGCGCTCCACCAGCTCGACGTCGCGGCGCCAGTCCGCATCGTGGAAGCGGAGCTTGACGGCCTTCACGCCCCGCTCGCCCAGGGCGGTGACGCGCCGCACGCGCTCCTCCGCCTCCGCCGGCTCGCCGCTGGACGCATACGCGAGCAGGCGATCCGATCGCCCGCCGAGCAACAGCCACAGCGGCTGCCCGAGCGATCGGGCGGCCAGATCCCAGACCGCGACCTCCGCCGTCCAGGGGCGTCCGCCGTGGAAGTCGACCGTCTCGCAGATCTCCCGCACCACCTCCACCCGCCGGGGGTCGAGCCCGATGAGCAGGCCCTCGAGCACCCCGGCGTCGGGCAGGTGGCCGCCGCTCGCGTAGCCGGCCAGCCCGTCGTCGGAGCGCACGATGACGACGCTCGCCTCCACGGAACGCCGCGGCACCGGGTCCCACGCCGCTCGGAAGGGCGGGTCGAGCGGGAATGCGTAGCGGCGGACCTCGACTCCTGCGATGCGCACCGACTCAGTCGCCCGTGTAGTAGGCGTTCGCCGCGTCGTCGCGCTGCTCGGCAAGCGCCCGCACGGCCTCCGGGGCGGGCGGCTCGAGGGCGTCGGCGATGGCCGCGCGGGTGGCCTCCCGGTTGGCGTTGCGCAGCGCCGTCTCGTCGTGCGCGTCCGGGTCGACCCAGACCGCGACGAGAAGGATCACGTCGGCGGCCTCGTCGGCATCGAGCGGGCCTTCGGCCACCGCGTCGAGGACGCCCTGGGCGATCCCGAGCTGAGCCGCTCCCCAGGTCATGCGCGCCAGCCCGTCGCCGTCGATGGTCACCTTGTTGACCACGATCGTCGCGGGCCGGACCGGCGTCCCGGCGCCCTTCAGGCAGGCGAGGATCGGCAGGTGGCCCGGCCGCGGGCTCGCCAGCACGGCGGCCGCCGCGGCGGCGGTGGGGGAGCCGCGCCGGGCGAGCACCAGGTTTATGTGGCTCCCGTTAGGCACCTCTCCCGACCAGCCCTCGCCGATCGCCCCGTCGAGGCGGTCGGTCACGCCGCCCTCCCGTCCAGGTTCAGCACGGTGCGCAGAGCGGTGGCGGTCCGCAGTCCGTCCATGGCCTGCTCCACCGCCTCGAGCGGGAGGCGGGCGGAGATCAGGCGGTCGAGTGGCAGCCGCCCGCGCCGGTAGAGGTCGAGCAGCGCCGGGAAGTCGCGGTCCGGGCGGGCGGAGCCGTAGATGGAGCCGAGCACGCGCCGCTCCAGTCGCGGGATCTGCCCCGCGGGCAGCGACAGGACGGCGTCCGCGCTGGGGATTCCGATCAGGACGGCCGCGCCGCGCGGGCGGGTGGAGAGGAACGCGGCCAGTCCCGCGTCGGTGCGGCCTGTGGCCTCAAACGCGTAGTCGACGCCGCCCTCGCTCGCCGCCTGCACGCGCTCCGCCGTCTCCTCTGCCCCGGTCCAGCGCACGGCGTCCGTGGCCCCGAGCGAGAGCGCGGCCTCCAGCTTGTCGTCGTCCAGGTCCACCGCGACGATCGGCGCCGCCCCGGCCACGACGGCGCCCAGGATCGCGCTCATCCCCACCCCGCCGCAGCCGATCACGCACACCCGCTCCCCGGGCCGCACGTCCGCCGTCCGCCAGACCGCGCCGGTGCCGGTGGTGACCGCGCAGCCGACCAGGGCGGCGACGTCGAACGGCACCCCGGGCGGCATCGGCACGCAGCAGCGGGCGGGCACCACCGCGCGCTCGGCGAAGGAGGACAGAAAGCAGTAGTGGAAGACGGGATCGCCGTCGCGCGACAGCCGTGTCGTGCCGTCCATGAGGACGCCGGCGGCCATGGCGGCCCACGCCGGCCGGCAGAGGTGAGGCAGCTCGCGCCGGCACTCGGCGCACCTGCCGCAGGCCGGCAGCCACGAGAGCACGACGGGAGTCCCGGGCTCCAGCGCGACCCCGGCCCCGACCGCCTCGACCACGCCCGCGCCCTCGTGGCCGAGCACGGCCGGGCAGGGCGTCTCGGCCGTGCCGTCGATCGCGTTCAGGTCGGAGTGGCACACGCCGCTCGCGTGCACCCGCACGAGCGCCTCGCCCTCGCGGGCCGGCGCAAGCTCGAGCTCGGTCACCTCGAGCGGCGCGCCGACCCGCTCGAGAACCGCGGCGCGGAGCCTCA
>DATDLN010000245.1:0-16831 GCA_036519295.1 Thermoleophilaceae bacterium | reverse complement strand
CTCGTGGCGGGCGATTGTAGCGACTGAACTTTCAGGCGCCGGGGTGTGGGGGTATTCTGTCGGCGTTCATTTTCGGCCGGTGGTACAGGGAAGTCCGGTGCGAAACCGGCGCGGTCCCGCCACTGTGAACGGGCGCTGAGGCGTCGCAGAGGCCACTGGGGAGTCGACGGCTTCCCGGGAAGGCGCGGCGTGGAGCCCCCAGCCAGGAGACCTGACTCCGGCCGTGGCCAACACGACCCTCGAGGAAAGGGTGGCTCCATGACCGATCGAATCAGAGGCGCGGCGCCCGTCGCGGCCCTCTTGCTGCTCCTTGTCGCGGCGCCCGCCGCGGACGCCGTGCCGGTGACCGTCAACCTGCGGGTGGAGGGGCTGAACCGAACCGTCTTCGACGGGCCGGTGACCACGGACGCACACGTGGTGACCACCGCCGCAGCCGGACCCCACACCTGTGACGGCACGAACGGCGCCGCCGAGCCGGCGCCCGGCCCCACGGCCACCGGCGCCCTCGACGACGCCGCGAAGCTGGCCGGCTTCACCATCGATGGGCCGTACGGGAACTTCGGGATCGACGACTACTTCATCGAGCGTGTGGCCGACGAGCAGATCGACCCGATGACCCAGTTCTGGTCGCTCTGGATCAATCACGCGTTCTCCGACAAGGGCGGCTGCCAGAAGCGGGTGCTCGCGGGGCAGGATGTGCTGTGGGCGGCCGTCCCGTTCTCCGTCGACGTTCCGCTGAAGCTCACGGGTCCGGCCGCCGCCAGGACCGGCCAGCCGGTGCAGGTCCAGGTGCTCGATGGCCAGAAGGGCACCCCTCAGGCCGGCGCGACGGTGGGCGGGGCGACCACTGGTGCCGACGGTCTCGCCAGCCTTACCTTCGACGCCGCCGGCATCTATCGCCTCAAGGCCGAGAAGCCGGGAACGATCCGCTCGAACACGATCGCCGTTTGCGTCGACCCGCCGGAGGCCGACCCGTGCAGCTCCTCCGACAAGACGGCTCCGAGCGTGCAGTGGCGTCTGCCCGGGCGCCTCGCAAGCGAGGGCGCGCGTTCGCGGACGATCCTCGTCTCCTGGCAGGCGGACGACGGGACCGGCAGCGGCGTGGCGTACTACTCGGTCGAGGTTCGCGAGCTCGCTGACGGCGCCGGCCCCGGCGAGGTTGCGCCCGAGTGGCGCAGTCTCCTCGACAGGGCGCCCGTCAACGGGTTGCACTTCCGCGGTGAGGCGGGTGACGCGTACCAATTCCGCATCGCGGCCGCCGACCGCGCGGCGAACAGCGCCACGGTCGAGACGGACCCCGTCGTGATCCCGGTGGACGATCGAAACCGGCGACTGTGGCGTCTCTCGCGCGGATGGAAGCGGGTCCGCGCAGAGACCGCCTGGGGCGGGACGGTAGTGCGTGCGAGTCGACCCGGCGCGACGGCGCGCCTGAGCTTCCGCGGCGCGCGGGTGTCCCTGATCGGGCGGAAGCTCCCGAAGGGCGGCCGGCTGCGGGTGACGCTCGACGGGCGCGGCAGAACGCTGCGCCTGCGCGGCCGCTCGGCCCCTCGCAGCATGCTGTGGACGAGCAGGCAGCTCCAGTCCGGCGCGCACTCGCTGGTGGTCCGCACGCTCGGCCGCGGGACGGTGGAGCTCGACGCGGTGGCGCCGTCGCCGTGAGCCGGCGGAATCTGATCGGGTTCGGCGCGGCCGCCTTGCTGCTGGGCGCGCCGAGCGCCGATGCCGCCGTGCCGGTGGTGAACCAGATGGTGGTCTTCCGCAGCGGTGAGGCGGTGACCAAGTCGGTCATGGCGAGCAGGGTGCTGGTACGCGTTCAGGGCCGGCGCTGCGCCGCCGGCGACGGTACCGCCCTGGCGGCGCTGGTGCGGAGCCGGCCCGGGCGGCTCCGTCTGCGGGACTTCGGCTCCTGCTCGCGCCGCCCGCGCGACGGCGCCGGCCTGTTCGTCTCGGCGATCGGGGCGGACCGCAACCGGGGCCAGAACGGCTGGGTCTACAAGGTCGGGCGGCGGAGCGCGACGGCCGGCGCCGCCGACCCGTCGGGTCCGTTCGGCCGCGGTCGGCTCCGCTCGCGGCAGCGCGTCACCTGGTTCTACTGCCGTCTGGTGGGCGGCGGCTGCCAGCGCACGCTCGACGCCCGGACGAGGGCGGAAGGCGGCGGGCTCATCGCGACCGTCCGTGGTTACGACGACGAGGGCCGAGGCGTCGCCGTCGAGGGGGCGACTGTCAGCGCGGGCCGCGCAAGCGCGCTGACCGGCCCGGACGGCAGCGCCCGCCTGCCGGTGCCGTCGGGCGTCCATCGCGTTGTGGCTTCCAAGACCGGACTTGTCCGGTCGTTCCCGGAACGGGTCGAGGTGCCGTGAGGCGTGCCCGCGCGCTGCTCGCCGCCCTATTGCTCGCCGCCTGCGGGCTGGCGGCTGCGGGCTGTGGCTTCGGCGAGGGGAAGGAGCGTGGGGGCGGCGGCGTCAGGCTGCGCATCACGCGCGACTTCGGCCGCGAATTCATCGGCTCGACCTGGGTGTGGCGGGTGCGAGAGGGCCAGACCGTGATGCGGCTGCTCCGCTCGGGGTTCCGCGTCGACACGCGCTTCGGCGGCCGCTTCGTGGAGGGGATCGACGGTATCGAGGGCAAGGGCGCGGGCGGCCAGGAGGACTGGTTCTACTTCGTCAACGGAGTGGAGGCCGGGGTGGGCGCCGCCGAGTACGAGCTCTCGCCCGGCGACCGCGTGCAGTGGGACTTCCGCGACTGGTCGGCGGCGATGCGAGTGCCCGCGATCGTAGGCGCCTTCCCCGAGCCGTTCCTCCACGGGGTCGAGGGTGCGCGCCGGCCCGTGCGCGTGGAATGCGAGGACGCCGACGCGCCGGTGTGCGATGAGGCGAAGCAGCAGCTCCAGCGGGTGGGCGTGTCCACCTCGAGCTCGTCGCTCGGGGCGCCCGGGACCGAGGCCGTCACCCGGCTCGTAGTGGCTCGCTGGCCGCGGGCTCGGATCGTGCGCGGCGCTTCCGGGCTCGAGGACGGGCCCGAGGCCACGGGCGTGTTCGCACGCTTCGAGCCGGGCCGCCGGGTGCTCGACCTGCTCGACGAGAGCGGGGAGCCCGCACGCCGCATCGAGCCGGGCGACGGCGTGGGTCTGGTGCTGGCAATGCGCCCGCGCGCCGACGAGCTCGTCTGGCTCGTGACCGCGCTGGACGAGCGGGGGCTCGAGGCCGGCGTGCACGCTCTCGCGGCGAAACCCCTACGCGACGCCTTCGCCGTTGCCGTTAGCGGGCGTACCGTTCAAAAGCTGCCCCTGGCCGACCAATGAGTTTCGTTCCCGTCTACCGCAGCCGTCCGAGCGCTCTCCACGCCGCGCGCGCCGGTGTGGGACTCGCGTTCTGTTGCGCGTTCGCGCTCGTGGGCGCGCTGTTCCGCCATCCGCTGCTGCTTGCGGGGGCGCTCGCCGGGATCGTCGTGGCCGGCGCGGCCGCGGGCGTGGGCCGCGAGGTGGGCCGCTCGCTCAAGCTCGCGCTGCCGTTCGCGCTGCTGCTCGCGGTGGTGAACGCGCTCGTCTACCAGGGCGGCGACACGCTGCTGGTGCGCGGCGGCGAGTTCCTGGGGCGGCGCTGGGAAGTCACGCTCGAGGCAACGTTCGAGGGGGCGATCAACGGCATGCGGATCGTGGTTCTGATCGCGGCGCTGGGCGGCCTGATGTCGGCGGCCGTCGACCCCGACGAGCTGCTTAAGGCGGTGCGGCGCGTCTCGTTTCGCTCCGCGCTCACCGCGACGCTCGCCACTCGACTCGTGCCCGTGCTCGCGCGCGACGCCGGGCGCAAGGGCGACGCCGTCCGCTGCCGGCCAGATCCGCCCGGCCGCCTGGCCGTTGCGCGCTCGACGCTCGCCAGTGCGCTCGACCGTGCGGTCGACGTGGCCGCGGCGCTCGAGGTTCGCGGCTACGCCCTTGCGGGCCGCCCGGCCCACCGCGCGCCGCCGTGGTCCCGTCATGACCTGCGTATCGCCGCGACGGCGGTTGCGGTGGCCGGCCTCGCCATCGGCGGTGCCGTGGCGGGGGTCGGGCGGGTGGAGTCCTATCCCACGATCGAGCTGGCGTTGGGGCCGGCCGAGATCGCACTGGCCGCCGCTTTCGTGCTGCTGGGTTTCGCGCCGCTCGCCGGACGCGCCGCCCGGCTGGGGGTAGCGGGTGCCTGAGCCGATCGCCCGCGCCCGAGCTTTCTCCTACTCGTACCCCGACGGCGGCGGCGCTTCGCTGCGCGACGTCTCGCTGGAGCTCGAGCCGGGCACCTTCACGGTGCTCGCGGGCCTGTCCGGATCGGGCAAGTCGACCCTTCTGCGCGCGCTCTGCGGGCTGGTCCCGCACTTCCACGGTGGCGAGGTCGCCGGCGAGCTCGTTGTGGGTGGGCTCGATGTGCGCACCCACGGCCCCGGCGAGCTTGCCGCGGTATGCGGCACCGTCTTCCAAGAGCCGGAGACGCAGGTGGTGATGGGCGGTGTGCGGGCCGAGCTGGAATTGCCGCTGGAGCACCGCGGCGAGCCGCCCGCGGCCGTGGGGCGCGCAGTCGAGGAGACGGCGATCTCGCTCGGCGTCGCCCATTTGCTCGAGCGGCGCACCGACACACTGTCGGGCGGCGAGCTCCAGCGCGTGGCCATCGCCGCCGCGATGGTGCACGGTCCGGCGCTGCTGCTGCTCGACGAGCCGACTTCGCAGCTCGATCCGGTCGCGGGCGACGAGCTGGTCTGGCTGCTGCGCCGCCTGAACGAGGACTGGGGCACGGCGGTGGTGCTGGCCGAGCACCGCCTCGAGCGCTGCCTGCCCGCGGCCGATCGCGTGGTCGCGTTGGTCGAGGGACGGGTGGCGTGCGACGCGCCGCCCCGCGACTATCTCGCCTGGGCCGCGGAGGCGGCGCCGGCGCTCGCCACTCCCGCCGCGAAGCTGTTCTCGCTCGCCGGGCTGCCCGAGCGGCCGGCGTCGGTGAAGGAGGCTCGGACGGGGCTCCGGGCGGCGGGGGTGGAGCTTTCGGCGTCCCCGCCGCCGACGCCCCCACGCGCTCGGCGCAAATGGTGGGCGCGGAACGGCAGGCGCCCGCTCGCACTCGACATTCGCGGCGTCTGGTTCGAGATCGAGGACGGCCCGAGCGTGCTGCGCGGACTCGACCTCCAGCTGCTGCCCGGCGAGCGCGTCGCGCTTATGGGCCGGAACGGCGCCGGCAAGAGCACCCTGCTCCGCTTGGCCAAGGGCGTCGAGACGCCCACGCGCGGGCGTGTGGCGCGCGGCGGCGAGGTGGCCCTGCTGCTGCAGAACCCCGGCGACTTCCTGATTCACGAGCACGCAGTCGAAGACGCCGGCCCGGGCGGCGTGGTCGCGGCCGGCCTGGCCGGTCGCGAGCAGGCCAACCCGCGCGACCTGTCCGGTGGCGAGCGGCAGCGACTTGCGCTCGAGGTCGTGCTGGCGGGCGGCCCGTACGCCGCCGTGCTGCTGGACGAGCCCACGCGGGGCATGGACCGCGCGCATAAGGACCGGCTGGCCGGACGCATCGAGGAGCTGGCGGAGGCGAACGCTGCGGTGATGGTGGCCACCCACGACACAGAGTTCGCCGCCTCGTTCGCGGAGCGGATCGTGCTGCTCGGCCAGGGCCTCGTGATCGGGGACGGAACGCCCGCCGACGTGCTCGCCGGGGGGCGCCACTTCTCGACCGAGGTCGCGCGCGTCACGAGCGGCGCCGCGCTGATGCCCGAGGAGGGGGCGCGCATGCTTACCCGCGAGGAGGTGCCGGGATGAGCTGGCAGGCGACGTCGTTCCTTCTGCTCGGCCTGGCGCTGGCAGCAGGCTTCGGCTGGTACGAGCGCGACAGGCCGCCGGCGCGCGTGGTGGCGCTGGTGGCCACGCTGGCGGCCCTCGCGGTCGTCGGCCGCCTCGCCTTCGCCGCGGTGCCCAACGTCAAGCCGACCACCGACATCGTGCTGTTCGCAGGCTACGCGCTCGGCGCGGTGCCGGGCTTCGCGGTCGGCGCGGTCACGGCGGTCGTCTCGAACGTGTTCCTCTCGCAGGGCCCCTGGACGCCGTGGCAGATGGTCGGCTGGGGGGCGGTCGGAGTGGGGGGCGCGATGCTCGCCCTGGTGCTGCGCGGGCGCGAGCCCGGTCGGCTGCTGTTGGCGCTGATCTGCGGCCTGGCCGGCTTGGCGTTCGGCGCGTGGATGGACCTCTACCAGCTCACCCTCGCCGCGCATCAGGACCTCGACACGTATCTCACCATCTCGGCCAGCTCGCTGCCCTACAACGCCGCCCACGCGATCGGAAACGTTGTGTTCTGTCTCCTGATCGGACCCGTCTTCGTCCGGGCCCTGCGACGCTACCGCCGCCGCCTCCAGGTGCGCTGGGCCGCGGCGGCCACCGCGTTGCTCGTCCTCCTGCCGGCGCTCCCGGCGTCGGCGAGCGCCGATCCCTCGGCCGACCGCGCGGAGCGCTGGCTCCTGCGGGCGCAGAACGCCGACGGCGGATTCGGCGGCGCGCCGCGCCAGGCCTCGAGCCAGCTGTTCAGCGGCTGGTCAGGCCTCGGCCTGGCGGCCGCCGGGCACAATCCGCGTGACCTCCGGCGCCGGGGCGGGCACTCGCTGGCCGCCTACGTGGCGGGCAGCGCCCGCACGATCGGGGACATCGGCGAGATCGAGCGGACCGCGCTGTTGGTGAGGGCCGCCGGGCTGTCGGCGCGCAGCTTCGGAGGCAAGGACCTTGTAGCCGCCATCGAGGGCCGCCGCCGCGGCGACGGTTCCATCGCCGGCTATGTCAGCTACACGACCTTCGGCGTGCTGGCGCTCCGCGCGTCGGATGTCTCGGCCGGCACGGCGACCGTCCACTGGCTCGTCTCCGCGCAGAACGCGGACGGCGGCTTCGGCGTGGCCCCCGCCTCGTCGAGCGACAGCGACATGACGGGCGCCGCCCTGCAGGCGGTGGCCGCGGTGGGGCGAGCGCGCAGTCCCGCCGCGAGGCGGGCGGTCGCCTGGCTGCGGTCGAACCAGAACGACGACGGCGGCTTCGGCCAGTTCCGCGGCCGCAGCTCCAACGCCCAGTCGACGGCCTATGCGGTGCAGGGTCTCGTCGCCGCGAAGGCCGGAGGTACGGCGCTCACGCGCGCGCTGGGGTATCTGCGCGGGCTCCAACGGCGGGACGGCAGCGTCGCGTATTCACCGTCGAGCAATCAGACCCCGGTATGGGTCACGGCCCAGGCGCTGATGGCGCTGGAGCGACAACCGCTGCCGCTCGCGCCTGTGCCGCGCGAGGAGAAACGTCCGGAGCCCGCTCCCAGGGAAGCGGCGGCGGCGCCCAAGCGGGAGACGTCGGCGTCGCCTCCGGCGACGAGCGGGGGCAGTGGCGAGGCAGAGAAGCCGCTGCCGGCCGACGCGGCGAGGGGGAAGTCGGTGAAGCGGGCCCAAGCGGACTCCGCCGAGGCGGGTCGAGTGCAGTCGGTTCCGGCGCCATCCCGTGGGCACGATCCGGACCCCACACGGACCGAGGGCGGCCTGCGGCTCGATCCCGCGGGAGGGGAGCCGAAGGCGGAGCCCGACGGCGGGGTCGCGGGCTGGGCGATCGCGCTGGCGGTGGTGGCGGCCACTGGTCTGCTGCTACTGCTCCGCCGCCGCCTGCCACCGAGGCTGCGCCGCCGCCTTCCCCGGCGGCGCTCTGTGGGATAGTCGGCGCATGGACCCCTTCCACGGCGCCCTGGAAACCACCGAGCAGCTGCGCGACTTCTACGAGCCGGCCATGGAGCGCGCGGTCCGCAAGGACATCGGGCGGCTCGACGAGATGTCCCGGCGCCTGATCGCGGCTGCGCCGATGCTGTTCGTGGCGAGCGCGTCGGCCGACGGACGCATGGACGTGACCCCGCGCGGCGGCCCACCAGGATTCGTGACCGTGCTCGACGAGCGGCGGCTCGCGATCCCGGACGCCACGGGCAACCGCCGGCTCGACACGCTCGAGAACGTCGTCGCCACCGGCCGGATCGCCCTGATCTTCGTGATCCCCGGCCGCGACACGACGCTGCGGGTGAACGGGCGCGCCTGCGTCACCGCCGAGTCTGAGCTGGTGGACCGGCTCACTCCGGTGGGCAAGCGCCCCCGCACCGCGATCGTGGTGGAGGCGGAGGAGGTCTTCGCGCACTGCCCGAAGGCGTTTGTGCGCTCCCGGCTCTGGGACCGGGACACGTGGCCCGATCCCGCCGCACTCCCCACCTCGGCCGAGGTGTCGCTGGCCCACCAGCGCGATCCGGAGCTCACCCTCGACGACGTCGAGCGCCGCGAACGCGAGGCGCTCCTCTACCGGCTCGACTGATCAGCCACCGAGCGCGCGGCCGATCAGCCTGTCCATGGCGCGGTCGGGCAGCAGCCGCGCGAGCTGCGCGCGCACCTTGGCATCGTTGCCCACGACGTAGCGGGTGTGGGGACGGTCCGCCGTGAGCGCCTTGCCGATCACCTCGGCCACCGCCCTCGGCGGCAGGCCGCGTTCCTGCGCGATCTTCACGGTCTCCCTTCGGACGTCTGCGATCAGGCGGCCGTAGAGGCGTTCTCCCTCGGGCGGCATCTGGGCGGTCAGCTCGTTGCCGAGCTCGCTGCCCTTTCCCCAGATCGGCGTCTTGACCCCGCCCGGCTCGATCACGATGACGTCCACGCCCTGCGAACGCAGCTCGCGCCGGAGCGAGTCCGACACCGCCTCGAGGGCGAACTTCGACGCGTTGTACGGGGCCAGCAGCGGCAGCGCCACCCGGCCCCCGATCGAGCTCACGTTGACGATCCGCCCGCCGGCGCGGCGCAGGGCCGGGAGGAACGCCTGGGTGACCGCCACCTGCCCGATCAGGTTGACCTCGAGCTGCCTGCGCAGCTGGTCCAGCGGCACGTACTCCAGCGGCGCCGCAACCGCCACGCCGGCGTTGTTGACGAGCCCGGCCAGCGGTCCGTCGCCGACCGCCGCGCGTGCGGCGGCGATCTGGGCCTCATCGGTCACGTCGAGCTTGACCGTGCGGAGCCCCTGGCTGCCGAGCCGTTCGGCATCCTCGTCGCGGCGCACCGCCGCCACGGGCTCGAAGCCGAGCTCGCGCAGGTGGAGCGCGGTGGCCTCGCCGATCCCAGTCGATGCGCCGGTGACCAGGACCACGCCGGAGGGCATGGCGGGAGACTACTTGGCCGAGTGCGTCAACTCGCCGAAAGACTTCGAGAGATCCCCCGCGCAGTGGCGGTCACCCTCGTCGGCTCGCGGGACCTCCGTCTCTACTACCGGGGCGAGATCCGGACCGACGACCTGCGCGCTCTCGCCGTCGAGGGAACCGTCGTCGAGCCCGGGGAGTGGGGCCGGCTCATGAACGGCGGCGCCCGGGTCACCGTGGAGGGAGAGCGGGTCGATCTCCTGTACCGCGACCTCGACTTCGTCCGGCACTGGATCGACGAGGCGGGGGCGGGCCGTTACGAGGTCGACCGCGTCGAGGGCTGTCTCGCGGGTATGGCGACCTACGTGCTAGTCGGGGAGCTCGCGCTGGCCGAGGTGCTGTCCGGGGAGCTGCCGAGGCCGGGCTTCCCGGAGGCGCTTCGGGACAGCGCGCGGCGCCGCTGGCGGGCCAGCGCGGCCTTCTCGCTCGCTGTCGCCGAAACGGCGGCGGAGCGCCACGACGTCGTCTCGTGTGCGGGGCTGCTCGCCAAGGCGGCCGTTGAGGCGGCCCAGGCCACGCTCGCCGAGAAGGGCGAGTGGGCGCTGAACGAGAAGGGGATCGTCCGGCAGGCGGAGCTCGGGGCGCGGGTAGAGGCGATCCTCGCCGCACCGGGCGACCGAGCGTTCGAGCTCGCGCGTGCCGTCACCGCGATGAGGGCCGCGCTCGGGATCGGGCGCGACGAGGAGGTCGTCTTTCCCTAGCGCGGCGGCCGCTCGGATACCGACAGCTCGAGCCCCCGCGATCCGGACGGTCCCGGGAAACGCCGGGCTATTTCCGCTGCAGGGCCGCCAGCCCACCCTGGAGGAAGGTGAGGACTTGGTCGATCATCGCGAGGGCCTCCTCCCGCGTGGGCGGGACCGAGGATCCGAGATCCCGGTCCGGTCGAGCGAGCCGAGTGCGGCGACGGCGGGCCGAGGCGATCATCGGCGGCCGCAGGTCGCCGGGCCGATCGCCGAAGTCTCGCGCCACCGCCTCGGCCAGCATGTCCTCCATCCGCCCCATGAGGGCCCGGCGGTGAGCGTCCAGGGCCTCCGATTCCTTCATGATCCGTTTACGGCAAAGCTCGCGCTCGTCGGTGAGGTCCGCGCGCTCGAGCGCTTCCGCGATGAAGGCGCGCAGCGCGTCGATCGCCGACTCGCCTTCGTCGCGCCCGCGCAGACGCTCTGCCAACGCGTCGAACACCGCCGGAAAGTCGGCGAAGACGACGTCCTCCTTCGAGGGGAAGTACCGAAGAAAGTGCGTGGCGCGATGTCCGCCGCCTCGGCGATGTCGGCGATCGTGGTCTGCTCGAAGCCTCGCTCGTCGAATAGACGCAGCTCGCCCGCATGGCTCACCTCCTCGGCAATCTGGCCGCCTCCGCCGCGGCTCACTGGAAGCGCTCACTCCTACTGGTACTGGCCGTGCTGGTCACCCTCGGCGTGCTCGCAAGCACCGTCGGCGGCTCGTTCACGGACGACTTCGCCGCACCCGGCACCGAATCGCAGAAGGCGCTCGACCTTCTCGAACAGCGCTTTCCGGCACAATCGGGCTGGAGGAAGCGGCGCGCGCGCCGAGCGCGACGGCGTCGAGGTGGCGCGGCGCGGCCAGGTCGTCGACGAGGCCGAACAGCAGACGGCCGCGGTCGGGGAGCTGATCGGCATAGCGGTCGCGGTGCTCGTCCTGACGCTGGTCTTCCGATCCGCCGCCGCGATGCTCCTCACCCTGTTCGCCTCCCTGCTCGCGCTGGCGGGCGGCATCATGCTGCTCACGCTCGGCTCGGCGGTGCTCGATTTTCCGAGCTTTGCCCCGACGCTCGGGGTGATGCTCGGCCTCGGCGCCGGGATCGACTACGCGCTGCTCATAGTCGGGCGCTACCGAGAACAGCTGGCCACCGGTGACGACGTGCCTCACGCCGCGCGAGTGGCGAACCAGACTGCGGGAACGTCGATCGTCGCCGCCGGATCGATCGTGGTGGTGGCCATCACGGGCCTGCTCGCCACCGGCCTGCCCTTCGTCGGGCGGATGGGCCTGGGCTCGGCGATCCTGGTCGCGACGGTTGCGCTCGGGGCGGTCACGGTCCTGCCGGTGCTGATGGGGGCCTTTGCGCGCCGCCTTCGTCCGCGGCGGCAAGAGCACGTGGCGCCCTCGGCGGCATTCTCGCGCTGGGGCTCCCTTCTCACGAGGCGACCGTGGGTCGCCGCCGGCGCCGGCGCGCTCATCCTGGTCGTCCTGGCGACGCCCTTCGCGTCGCTCCGGCTCGGTCAGCCGGACGACGGCAACGACCCCACCGGTACGACCACGCGAGCGGCCTACGACAAGCTGGCGGAAGGGTTCGGACCGGGCTTCAACGGCCCCCTGGTTCTTGCCGCGTCGGTTCCGGAAGGTA
Source organism: Thermoleophilaceae bacterium (assembly GCA_036519295.1). Lineage (GTDB taxonomy): Bacteria > Actinomycetota > Thermoleophilia > Solirubrobacterales > Thermoleophilaceae > JACVRW01. The sequence goes on along the minus strand of DATDLN010000245.1, from coordinate 5,281 downwards.
GGGTCGGGCAGGCCGCGCTCGCGCGCGTAGAGCGCGCGGTCGCCCGCACGCCGGACGTCGCCGCGGTCGCCCCGGCTCAGCTCAACCGCAGTGGCGACGCCGCCACGATCAACGTTATCCCGAAGAGCTCTCCGCAGGACGAGCGCACCTCCAAGCTCGTGGACCGCCTGCGCAACGACGTGCTTCCGGCCGCCACCGCCGGCACGGCAGTCGACGTATATGTGGGTGGCGCCACGGCGATCTTCGAGGACCTCGCCGACAAGATCGCGTCGCGCCTGCCCGTCTTCATCGCCCTCGTGGTGGGCCGCTCCGTGATCCTGCTGATGGCCGTCGTCCGCTCGATCTGGGTGCCGCTCGTCTCGGCCGCCTTCAACCTGCACTCGATCCTGGCCGCCTACGGCGTGGTGGTCGCCGTGTTCCAGAACGGCTGGGGCTCGTCGCTGCTCGGAGTGGACGGCGAGGTGCCGATCGTCTCGTTCGTGCCGCTGTTCATGTTCGCGATCCTGTTCGGCCTCAGCATGGACTACAACGTTTTCCTTCAGTCGCGCATCCGCGAGGAGTACCACCGCGGCGCCCACGCCTCGCGACAGCGTGGTGCTCGGACTCGCCCGGGTCGCGCGGATCATCCTGGCCGCGGGGGCGATCATGGCCTCGGTCTTCCTCGGCTTCGCGACCGACCCGGAGGTGGTGGTCAAGACCATCGGCGTCGGGCTCTCCGCGGCGATCCTGATCGACGTGCTGGTGGTGCGGCTGATCGTCGCCCCGCGGTGATCGCCCTGCTCGGCGACCGTGCCTGGGGAGTGCCGCGCCGGCTCGATCGGATCCTGCCGCGAATCTCGCTAGAGGGCGGGGAGCATCACGCGCCGCCTCGGCCGCAGCCTGCCGCGGCCGAGGCGGGTTACGCGGGGCGGCGCAGAAAGCGGGCCGCGAAAAAGGCGCCGAGGAACACGACGGTCGCGACCTCGCTGATGCGCGCGGTCATTATCGCGGTCGGGTCGTAGCCGGGCTCCATGAAGCCGAACAGCGGCGTGCGCTCGCTGATGTACAGGAACACGAACGCGGTCGCCGCCTGGGCGATGCCGGCGATGGTCAACAGCGCGAGCACGGCTCCGCCAAGGCGACCGAACAGGCGCTCGACCGGGGCCAGGAGCCCGAGCCCGACGATGGTCGCGCTCACGAAGTTGAGGACGAAGAGCGTGCCGATCGTCGGGACGTCGGAGTAGAGCTTGAAGTACTGCTGGAGATGAACGGCGCCCACCGCGAGCAGGGACAGCGCCCCCAGTGCGCGGGCGGCCAGCCACAGCGTCCGCCGGCCGCCGCGCGCACGGAGGGTGGAGCCCAGGGGGCGTACCTTGGTCGTCGCGGACATCTCAGTAGGGGGAGCTGTCGCTCGAGCTGTTCGAACCCCCGGATCCAGATCCAGCACCGGTGGTGGCAGCCGCCCACTGGAAGTGGGTTCCCTGGAAGTCGTCGGTGAAGCCGTCGCCGTCGAGCTTGCCGGGGCCCTCCTGGGTGAAGCTGTACAGCGGAAGTCCCTTGAAGGTCAGCTGGCTCTCGCCATCGGGGCGCTTGACCACACCGAAGTGGAGGTCCAGGTCTGCCGACGCGGTCTTCGACTGCTTGGCCGACGCGGCGAGCGGCTCCCAGAAGGAGGTGCAGCCGTCGGCGCAGCGGATCATTCCGCCCTTCTCGACGTCGGCGCTGTACAGGGTTTTGCCCTGGGAGTCGACAAGGACGTTCATCCCGTCGACGCTCTTGGTCGACACGATGCCGGAGCCGGTGCCCGAGCTTGCGGCGGTCGCGTTCCCGCTGTCGTCGCCGCCGCCGCAGGCGGCGAGCACAAGCCCCGCGGCGCCGACCGCGAGGACGGCTGTCAATGAATATTTAATCGAGCGTCTCATGCCCTGAACTACGGGCTGAGAGCTCCCGGGAGATTGCGCAATCCCGGCGCGCCACCGCTCACGTATACAGAGTGTGGTGTCTTCAGCTCTCTCCGACGAGGCCCTGTTGTCCGGTCTAGCGGCCGGCGACAGAGACGCCGCGACGGCCTTCACCCGCCGCTTCCAGGCGCGGGTCTACGGCCTCGTACTGACGATCGTGCGCGACGAGGGCACCGCCGAGGACGTGGCCCAGGAGACCTTCGTACGCGCCTGGAAGCACGCCCGAACCTACGATCCTCGTCGCGGCCGGGTCGCGACCTGGCTTCTGACGATTGCCCGCAACCTCGCCATCGACGTCGTCCGGGTGAAGTCGGCCGAACCGCTCGACCCGGACCTCGTGGCCAGCAAGCTTCAGCAGGCGGGCGTTTCCGGCAGCCCGGCGGACCAGGGCGCTCCGCCCGACGAGCGCAAGCGGGTGCGAGGCGCCATCGCCGGGCTGCCGGAGGAGCAACGGCGAGCCCTGTTTCTCGCCGCCTATCTCGGTCGGACGGCCCAGGAGATAGCCGAGCTCGAAAGCATCCCGCTCGGCACCGCGAAGACCCGGATCCGAACCGCAATGCTCAGGCTGCGCGATTCACTGGAGATCACGAATGAGGTGTGAGGAGACACGCGATCTGGCGGCCGAGATCGCCCTCGGCATCGCCGACGGCGAGGAGCGGGCGGAAGCGCTGCGGCACCTGTCGACGTGCGAGGACTGCCGACGCGTCGTCGGCCAGCTCTCGCAGGTCGCCGACGAGCTGCTCGTGCTGGCGCCCGTCGAGGAGCCCCCGGCGGGCTTCGAGACCCGCGTCGTCGAGGCGATGGGACTCAAGAAGCGGCCTCGCCGCCGCCTGTCCCTTCACTGGCTGGCGCCAAGGGTCGGCCCGGCGCTGGCCGCCGCCGCCGTGACCGCCGCCGTGCTGGTGGGCGTCTACCACAACGACCGACAAACCGCCGCGGAATACCGCGGGATCCTGGACCAGGCGGGCGGGCAGTACTTCCAGGCCGGACCGCTGAGGGACGAGTCGGGCGCTCGAGGCGGGGTGGCGTTCGGTTACGAGGGCTCACCCTCGTGGCTGCTCGTGACCGTGAATCCCGCCCACCGCGGCGACGTCAAGACCGCCCAGCTCGTGACCAAGCATGGACGGACGATTCCGGTTCGCTCGTTCCGGCTCGATCGGAGAGGCAGCTGGGGCGGCGCGATCCCCGTGAAGCTCTACAAGGTCGGCTCCATCCGCCTGCTCGGGGAACGCCCCGGGGAGATCTTGCAGGCATCCCTTCGCTAGCGTCGCCCGTGTGGACGCGGACCAGGCGATTCGCACACGGCGCACGCACAAGGCCTACGGGGCCGAGCCGGTGCCGCGCGCGACGCTCGAGGAGCTGTTCGAGCTCGCCCGCTGGGCACCGAATCACAACCTCACGAATCCTTGGCGCTTCCGGGTCATGGGGCCCGAGGCGCTCGCCCGGTTGAAGGAGGCGGCGGGCCCGGAGGCCGCCTCGAAGCTCAATCGAGCGCCAACTCTGGTCGTGACGAGCGTGATACAGACCGGCGACACGGTGCAGGACCAGGAGGACCTCTGCGCCGCCGCTATCGCCAGCTACATCCTGCTCCTCGGCGCCCACGCCCGCGGGCTCGCAGGGTACTGGCGCACGCCGGAGGTGCTGCGCAGCGCGGAGGGCCGTGCGGCGGTGGGAGTGGGGGAGCAGGAGCTCGTGCTCGGACTGCTCCATCTCGGCCCGCCGCGTCAGGAGAAGGAGCCGCCGGAGCGGCTCCCGCCCGGCGACTTCGTAACGTTCCTGCCGTGATCTCGCGCGCGGACGCACTCGGGGCCCTCGAGCGGGACTCGTTCGACCTGGCCGTAGTGGGCGGCGGCATTACGGGCGCGGGCGTCGCGCTCGACGCCGCCTCGCGCGGGTACAGCGTGGCCCTCGTCGAGAAGTCGGACTACGCGGCCGGGACCTCGGGTCGCTCGTCGAAGCTGATCCACGGCGGCCTGCGCTACCTCCAGAACTTCGACCTCGGGCTGGTGCGCGAGGCGCTCCTGGAGCGCTCACTGCTCGTCAGGCTCGCCCCGCACCTCGTCACGCCGCTGCCGCTCCTCGTGCCCGCCTTCGAGGGCCGCCGGCCGGACCGGCTCATGGGCATGGGCCTGAACATGTACGACGCCATGTCATGGCGGCGCGGCCGGGACGAGGAGGAGGAGTGGAGCCCCGCCCGCCACCGGACAATCAGCGGCGCCGAGGCGGTGGAGATGGTGCCGGCGCTCGCCGAGCGCGACCCCACCGCGGCCTACCTCTTCTATGACTGCCAGACGGATGACGCACGGCTCGTGCTGACCGTGCTTGCCGAGGCCGAGCGCTTCGGCGCCGTCTGCGCGAATGCCTGTGAGGCGGCCGGACTCGTCGAGCGAGGCGGCCGGGCGGCCGGGGTGCTCGTTCGCGACGCGCTCGACGGCGGAGAATTCGAGCTGACGGCGGCGAACGTGATCAACGCCACGGGGGTCTGGGCCGATCGGCTGCGCCCGGAGGAGCTCTACGGCGAGGAGGAGGTGCCGCGCATCCGGCCGAGCCGGGGCACCCATGTGACGCTGGCGCGCGAGGCGCTCCCCGTCGAGGCCGGCGTGATCGTCCCCGCCGGTGCGGGTCGGACGATCTTCGCGCTCCCCTGGCTCGGGCGGACGCTCGCGGGCACCACAGACAACGACTACGACGGTCCCCTCGAGCACGTACCGCCCGCAAGCGAGGACGTGGCCTACCTGCTCGACGCGCTGAACTCGTTCTTCGGCACCTCGCTCGGCCCGGCCGACCTCACCGGCGCCTACGCCGGCGTGCGGCCCCTGATCTCGACGGCAGACCCGAAGAAGTCGGTCGACATCTCGCGCCGGGCCGAGCTCTACGAGACAAGCTCGGGGCTGGTGACGATCACCGGCGGCAAGCTCACCACCTGGCGGCGGATGGCGAAGATGGCGGTCGACCGGATCGTCGAGCGCGAGGGGCGCGAGGCACCCTGCCGCACCGACGCGATTCCGCTCGGAGAGCCGGTCGAGGCCGGCGCGCTGCCGGATGCCCCCGAGGTGGACGAGGACAGCCGCGGGCACCTGGCGCGTCGCTACGGCCACGCCGCCCGCCTCGTGATGCGCCTGGCCGCCGCGGCACCGGAGCTGGGCCGCCGAATCAGCCCCGATCTGCCCGACATCCTCGCCGAGGCCACCTACGCCGCCGGGCACGAGCAGGCGCGCTCGCTCGCCGACGTGCTGCTGCGCCGCACGCGTCTCGGCCTGCTGGACGCCCGCCGCCTGGGTCCCGCCGCGGCGGCGGGCCCGCGCCTGGCGGCGCGGGCGATGGCGGGGGAGCTCGACTGG
>DATDLN010000244.1:0-10863 GCA_036519295.1 Thermoleophilaceae bacterium | reverse complement strand
CGAATCGGGGCGAATTGGACCACAATCGGTAATGGTTCGAGGTGAGCAGCGTTAGGGTGGGGGCGCGTCCAAACCTCGGCTCCCATGCCTGACGCCTTTGCATATCACGACGGGTTCGATCTCAACACCGTCGAGCCCCTGCACGTGGAGGTGTTGGTGATTCACGGCGGCCCCGTCACGTTGACGGCCTCGACGCAAGCCGCCGTCGAGTCGATCCACCTAACGCCGGATCAGGCCCGCAGGCTCGGGGGGATGCTAACGCGCGCCGCCGTCGCCGCAGACTGGGAGCGAGGACGGAGACGGGATGCGTAAAGCCCGGAGACGACCAGACAGGAGGTGAGGACGTCCACGATTCGCGGCACCTGGCGGATCGTCACGTGACTGACCGCCGTGAGCGGCAGGCCAGCCGGAGCGGGGCGGCTATGAGTCCGCGCCCGCGGTCGGGTCGCGAGGCTAACGTCCTAACCCCACGAACGGAACGCCCCACCTCCACCCGGGCACAATCGGTACTCGAGCAGCACGGTGCTCGTATTTGAGGGTGTCGAAGATCGGTCGTTGGCGGAGTTTGGCGTCCTCCTACGCGACATCGACACGCTCTACTGGCTATGCGTCGAGGTCATCGATGACGTGCCCACGCTCAAGGAGCGGATCGCTGCCATGCGCGGCAGCGGCTCTACGTTGCAGGCCATCGCGGATCGCCTCAACGAGGAGGGCGTGCCGACGCTCCGCGGCGGCCAGAAGTGGCGGCCGTCGAGCGTTCAGGGCGAAATACGGGCCGAAATACGTCCTGCGCGGCCGGACGCCTCGTACTTACGGCCGAGGGTAAAGCGCATCCAACTCGGGTCGCCCTCGGAGATAAGCCTGGAGCTTGCCGAAGTCATATGGCGAGCAGGTGTGGGATTCACCTTTGCGGGCGCGCTCGCAATGATCTTCAAGCTCCCGGCTAGCTTCCAGAAGGAGCGGGAGGAGTTCTGGCAGACCCGGCTCGCAGCCGACAAGGCGAACCGCGAGTGGATCGAGTGGACTAGGGCTCAGTACCGCGAGAGCCCAATTCGCCTCGACGATTTGATCCTGCCCGAGGAGGCTGGCAAGTACCTGCCCTGAGACCAAGCGGAGCGCGTTGACGCGTTATGCGCAGAGGTTTGGGCGTTGCTCGAGCGCGTGGACGGCGAGCAGGCGGTGGGTGCCGATCTCGCTCGCGCTCAGTGCCTCGCCACGCTTGCCGGGCACGGCGCGGCTAAGTCCCGCCTGCTTAGCCTCGATCCTGCGCATCGGGATCCTTCCTTCCCTCCGGGCGTGGTGACCCAGCTGGTTGCTTGGTGTGACGTGGGCCGCGCTGGGGGGCGCGGTTAGGGCGCCGTACGATCAGGCCATCCCGATCGTGCGCACCTTCATCCGCAAGCTCGATCCCGACCAGTTCACCGAGCAGCTGCTCGATGACCTTCAGGTCAGGCTCGCTACCCGCGCGATCGTCGGCGGCCTCGAGCTCCCCGAAGCGATCCCCGTGCTCTTCTTCGATGAGCCGCGGGTCGAGACCAGCACGCCGCGGTGGTCGCGGCGCTCAACGCGGTCGATCGGGCGGCCGGGCGGCAACCCGGCGAGTGGGAGGCCCACCTCGGCGTTATGGCCCAGGGGTAGACGCTTAGCGACGACCCCAACGCCAACCGTGACGAGGCCAACTCGGCGCTATTCCAGCCGGCGGCGCCGCGGCACGACGTTGAGCGGCCGGCGAAGCGGGGCTGAGATGAGTTTCCCTCACCGCTTCCCGGGGAACGGACCCGGGCCTCCGCGCCACCGGAGATATCATAGATATATCTCTATAGAGCAGGGGGATAATGCCCTTGCTTATCAAATGGCTCGGGCTACCGTCGCCTCCTCACAAGCGAGACGAGGAGAAGGCGTGAGTGGCGACACATAGCGACCGCGCGGCGGGTCCTGGGTCGAAGAAGTGGGACTCGTGGGGCCGACACTGAGATGGGAAAGCACCCCTCGGCCATCGAGGAGCTCAGGGCCCGGCAGCGGAAGCGCCTGGCCGCGATCCGCAAGCTGAACGCCCGCTACGCGGGCCAGGCGTTCCCGAGGCGCGCGGCCGAAAAGTGGAACCGGCTCAGCCGCGAGCTGGACGAGACCGAGGAGCTCATCACGGAGCTCCGAGCCCGCGACGAGCGCTCCAGCGGAGCTTGACAACCGCGAGGGGGTACCCGGATCGCCGTGACCAACTTTCGGCCGCGCCACGCCGGGAGACGCGTGAACGCGTGCGGGAGCTCTACGAACGTGCCGCCACGCCCAGCCAGCTAGACGAGGTTCTTGGCCGAGCCCGCCAAACGATCCACAACCGGCTCGAGCGGTAGCTCGGGGTACGTTCGGGGTACAAACCCGTGCTCGGCCGCGCTGATTCTCGCGACTTGCAGGGGGTTCGTGCGACGCGGCGGTCGCTCCTTACACTGTCACAAGGAGTTTCCCGCTTACGCGCGAACAGACCAGGGCATGGCGCTACGCGACACATGGCACCGCACGCTCGTTTACTTCGGCCTCGCCGAGGAGGAAGACCCACGCTACGAGGCCGTCTCCGAGCCTGAGCCCGAGGCCGAGCTCGAGGATCGCTACCGCGAGCGGCCAAACGTCCGCCGCCTCCAGCGCCGTCGCCGCGACGAGATCGACGACATCTTCGCCGACGAGCCCCGCTCCGCCCGCGAGACGCGGCCGCTGCGGCCGGTGGGAGGAAACGGACGGAGCACCCAGGCCGGCGACATCCAGGTCCACCTGGTTATCCCCAAGAACTTCAACGACGCGCAGCAGATCGCCGACCAGTTCAAGGACTCGATCCCCGTGATCCTGAACTTGCAGGGGACGGACACCGATCTCTCGAAGCGGCTGATCGACTTCGCGTCCGGCCTCACCTACGCGCTCGACGGCGGCATGCAGCGAATCGCCGACAAGGTCTTCCTGCTTACGCCGCGCAACGTCGAGGTGTCGGCGGAGGAACGCGCCCGGCTGATCGAGAAGGGGTTCTTCAACCAGTCGTAGACTGCCGGCCCGTGCGCAGGCGCCCCATCTGCATGCTCGCGATGATGGCCCTGGCGGCGCCCGCCCCCGCGCAGGCCCGCCCGGACATCATCGAGGCACGCGGCAGTGCGGACGGCTTCGGCCGGGTGCTCGCCATCGGCGACTTCAAGCCGGTGCGCGATCCGACGTACCGCGCCGCGGTCGCGGCATTCGGGGAGCCGGCGAGCGAGCGGCGGCGCGACAGGGCCAAGAGCTGCATCGTCAACTGGCCGGGGGCCGGCGTAAGGATCACCTTCGCCAACTTCGGGGTCGGCTCCGCCTGCGATCGGGACCTCGGGCGCTCGCAGTCGGCGCGCGCCTACGGCGACCGCTGGCGCACCAAACGAGGGCTCGAGGTGGGCGCCCCGGTGACGCGGCTGCGCCGCCTGTACCCGCGCGCGAGTCGGCACGGGCGGAGGTGGTGGCTCGTGACCGGCGTATCGCTCATCGGCGTCCGCCCGCACCGCTATCCGGTGCTGGCCGCGTCCGCGGGCGGCGGCCGGGTGCGTTCCTTCACCTCCAGATCGGCGCTGCGGGAGACTGAGCGGGCGCCGGATAGGCTTCCGCGGCGATGAGACTGGGGTTGATCGGCGCGGGGAACATGGCCTCCGCTCTCGCGCGCGGCATCGGAGAGCCGGTGCTCGTCGCTGACATCGACCGCGACAAGGCGCACGCGCTCGCCGAGGCGCTCGGGGGGGAGGCGGTCGACTCGAACGCCGCGCTGGCCGAGCGCGCCGATGCCATTGTGCTCTGCCACAAGCCGAAACAGCTCGGCGAGGTGGCGGCGGAGGCGTCTGGCAGGGCGAGGGTGGTGATCTCGATTCTGGCCGCCGTGACGACGGAGCGCCTGGAGCAGGCGTATCCGGGCGTCCCCGTGTACCGCTTCATCCCGAACATCCCCGCCGAGGTGCGGCGAGGGGTGCTCTGCTACACGCCCGGCTCCCGGGCCGCGGAGGGGCCGGAGAGGGAGATCCTCGAGCTGTTCGGCCGGGCCGGCACGGTAATCCGGCTCGACGACGAGCCGCTCATCGAGCCCGCCATGGCGCTCATGAGCTGCGGTGCCGCCTTCATGGCCCTCGTGGCCGAGTCCTTCGCCGACGCGGGTGAGGCGCACGGGCTGCCTCACGAGGAGGCCGTGCGTATGACCGTCAAGACGATGGCGGGCGTCTCCGCCTACCTGGCCGAGCACGGCTACGACATGGAGGCGCTGCGGGCCCGCGTCGCCACACCCGGCGGCGCGACCGAACGAGGGCTGATCCGGCTTGAGGAGCGGGGCCTCCGGGAGGTCTGCCGCGCCGCAGTGGATGCGGTCGTGGAGGGCACGAGCCGGTGACCGGCTGGCTGGCAGTTACGCGCGGCGACGTCGCGGACTACGTGACGACCCTGGCGCTCGTCTACCTCGTCCTGATCTTCATCCGGATCATCATGAGCTGGATCCCGCGGATCCCCTACAACCGCTACCTCGCGGCGGCCCTGAAATTCGTGTCCGATGTGACCGACCCATATCTCAACCTCTTCCGCCGCGTCCTGCCGCCTGTGCGGCTGGGACCGGGTGCGCTCGACCTGAGCCCGATCGTCGCCACGTTCGTGCTCATCATCGTGAGCAGCATCGTGGCGAACATCATCCGAGGCTGATGGGCGCGGCGAGGGCCGGGCTGGCGGGCGCCGCGGCGACCGCGGGCGTGGTCGTCGCGGTCGACCAGGCTACGAAGCAGCTCGTGGTCTCCGAGATCACCCGCGGGGATCAGGTGAGCGTCTTCCCCGGCCTGGAGTTGACCAGCGCCCGCAACACCGGCGTCGCGTTCGGGGCGCTGGAGGGCGGTGGGCTGGTGGTCGCGATCCTGATCGGCGTGTCGCTGGCGCTGCTCGTGGGCTACTTCGCGCTCCACCGCGACATGCCGTGGCTCTGGCTGCCGGTGGGACTCCTCCTGGGCGGCGCGCTCGGCAACCTGGCCGACCGGGCGCGCCAGGGGGCCGTGATCGACTTCATCGACCCCGTCGCCTGGCCGGCGTTCAACGTGGCGGACGCGTGCATCGTGATCGGCGTCTTCGCGCTCCTGTACGTGGTGGAGGGGAGAGAGCGGCTGGCACGTCGGGAGGCGTCCTGAGCGGCGAGCTCACCGCCGGCCCCGACGAAGCGGGTCTGCGACTCGACACGTTCCTGGCCGCACGCGGCGCCGCCCCCTCGCGAGCCGCCGCACAGAAGCTGATCGAGGCCGGGGTAGTGACCGTAGGCGGTCTCCCCCGCCCGAAGAACCATCGGCTCGCCGCGGGCGACTCGGTTGCGGTCGCGCCCGTCGAGGACACGGCAGCCGGGAGCGGAGACGTGCCCTTCGAGGTGGTGTTCGAGGACGAGCACCTGCTGGTGATCGACAAGCCGGCGGGGGTGGTGATCCATCCGGCCCCGGGTCACCGCGGTCCGACTCTCGCCGGGGCGCTGACGGGCCGGGCGGCGGGCGGCCCTGACCCGGAGCGGGCCGGGATCGTCCACAGGCTCGATCGCGACACCTCGGGACTGCTTGTGGTGGCAAAGTCGGAGGAAGCGCACGCGGCCCTTCGCCGCCTGATGCGCGCTCGTCAGATCACCCGCGAGTACCTCACGCTCGTAGACGGCCGGCCGGCCACCGAGAGCGGGACGATCGACGCGCCGATAGGCCGGGATCGTGTCCGGCGCACCGTCGTCTCGACGCGCACCGACCGCGGGCGCGCCGCGGTCACCCACTTCCGCGTGCTGGAGGGACTTCCGCGAACCACGCTCCTCCGCGTCCGGCTGGAGACGGGCCGCACGCACCAGATCCGCGCTCACATGGCGGCGATCGGCCATCCCATCTGCGGCGACCGGGAGTATGGGGGCGCAAATTGCGGAAAAAAAATCGGCCTGAAGCGTCAGTTTCTCCATTCCGAACGACTTATGTTTAGGCATCCTTTGAGCGGGGAACCTCTGCAATGCGAGTCCAAACCACCCGTTGACCTGCGTCGCGCGCTCGACGTAGCGAGGCGGGAGCCAGTCTCCGGAGGGCCAGACGGGGACTGAGACATAGGAGACGAGGCGGCTTTCGAGCCGCCTCGTCTCGTCTATCCTTCGCCGACCTGTAATCGACCCCGCCGGATTTCATTGCCGTGGCCCTGCCCGGGACTTCACCTCTCGGGTCCGCGGCCGGCCGGCGGGCGGACGTAGGAACCACAAAAGGGAGTATCTGTTTTGGCCACTGAGATCGGCATCAAGGAGCTGCTGGAAGCCGGGGTTCACTTCGGCCACCAGACCCGCCGCTGGAATCCCAAGATGCGCCGGTTCATCTTCGGCGAGCGCGGCGGGATCCACATCATCGACCTTCAGAAGACGGAGCGCCTGTTGCGCGAGGCGCAGGAGTTCGCGGGCGACCTCGCCGGCCGCGGAGGCACGGTGCTCTTCGTCGGCACGAAGAAGCAGGCACGCGACGAGATCAGGCGCGCCGCCGAAGGCTGCGGCATGCCCTACGTGAACCAGCGCTGGCTCGGCGGTCTGCTCACCAACTTCCAGACCATCTCGAAGCGCATCAGGCGCCTCCACGAGCTGCGCGACTGGACGGAGAGCGGGACGATGGACCTGCTGCCCGTGCGTGAGCGGCTGGCCGCCGTCGCCGAACGCGACAAGCTCGAGGTCAACCTCGGCGGCGTGGCGGACATGCAGCGCCCGCCCGACGCGATGTTCGTGGTCGACCTGAAGACCGAGGCGATCGGGGTACGCGAGGCGGAGCGGTTGAGGATCCCGATCATCGGGCTCGTGGACACGAACTGCGACCCGGACCCGGTCGACTACGTGATTCCGGGCAACGACGACGCGATCCGCTCGTGCAGGCTGATCATCGACGCGATCGCGGACGTGGTTCGCGATCGCGCCACGCGCTTCCGCGCCGAGGAGGAGGCCGCCCGCCTCGAACGTGAGGCGCAGGAGCGCCGAGAGGCCGAGGAGCGGGCGCTGCGCGAAGCCGAGGAACAGGAGCGGCGCGAGGCGGAGGAGCGCGCCCGCCGCGAGGCCGAGGAGGCAGGCTTCTCGCCGGACGAGCCCGCGACGCCGGCGCCCGCCGGTGCCGCGCCGCGCGAGCGCCGCACCTTCGATCCGGACGAAGATCTTTAGATAGATGACTGATCCCGAGCCCCCGCACCTCCGGATGACGCGCCATACCTTCGCTGGATCGACCCCCGCGTCCGCGCCGATAGTTGTTCAACTATCGGCTTCGCCCGCGTGCGCCGCCCAGCTCGGTCCGGCGCGCCCCCGGAGGCACGCGGATCCGGAATCAATCAGCTAGAAGGAGACCTCACCGTGAGCATCGCCATCTCGGCACAGGACGTGAAGGCCCTGCGCGAGCGCACAGGCGCGGGAATCATGGACAGCAAGGCCGCCCTCCAGGAGGCGGGCGGGGACATCGACAAGGCGATCGAGATCCTCCGCGTCAAGGGCCAGGCGTCCGCCGCCAAGCGCGGTGGCCGCGCGGCCGCCGAGGGCGTCGTCTCCAGCTACATTCACGCGGGCGGTCAGATCGGCGTGCTGGTGGAGGTCAACTGCGAGACGGATTTCGTGGCGCGGACCGAGCAGTTCCAGGAGTTTGCACGTGAGGTCGCCGTGCACGTCGCGGCCACCGCGCCTCTGTACATCTCGGAGGAGGACGTGTCGGAGGCGGAGCGGGAGGCCGAGCTGCGCGTGCTGCGCGAGCAGGCCTCCGCCGAGGGCAAGCCCGAGCACGTGCAGGAGAGGATCGTCGTGGGGCGGCTGGCCAAGTGGCTCGACGAGGTTGTGCTGCTCAACCAGACGCACGTGAACGAGGAGAAGCACGAGAGCAAGACGCTCGAGGAGCTGCGCGCCGAGCTCGCCGCCAGCACCGGCGAGAACATCGTGGTCCGTAGGTTCTCGCGCTTCCAGGTCGGGGAGGAGTGAACCCGGCTTTCGAGCGCATCCTGCTGAAGCTCTCCGGGGAGGCCCTGCTGGGCGACCTTCCCTACGGAGCCGATCCCGAACGCATCGCGGCGATCGCCCAGCAGGTCAAGACCGTAGCCGACCGCGGCGTGGAGATCGCGATCGTCGTCGGTGGGGGGAACATCTACCGCGGCCTGAAGGGCGCCGCGGCGGGTATGGACCGCGCGACCGGCGACTACATGGGCATGCTGGCCACCGTGCTGAACGCGCTGGCCCTGCAGGACGCCCTCGAGAAGACCGGCGCGGTGACCCGGGTCCAGTCGGCGATCACGATCTCGGAGGTCGCCGAGCCCTACATCCGGCGGCGCGCGATGCGCCATCTCGAGAAGGGCAGGATCGTGATCTTCGCGGCCGGGACCGGCAACCCGTTCTTCACCACGGACACGGCCGCAGCGCTGCGAGCGCTCGAGATCCACGCCGAGGCGATCCTGATGGGAAAGCATGGGGTGGAGGGCGTCTACAGCGCCGATCCGCGGCTCGACGCCGGCGCCGAGTTCATCGCGGAGATCAGCCACCAGGAGGCGATCGAGCAGCGTCTCCAGGTGATGGACTCCACGGCGCTCTCGCTCTGCATGGACAACGGCCTGCCGCTGTACGTGTTCAACATCGACGACGAGCGCAACATCGACCGGATAGTGTGCGGCGGGCGAGTAGGGACCGTGGTTAGGACCGGATCATGAGCGACGGGGTGCTGAAGGACTTCCTCGACGAGGCGACAGCCCGGATGAAGAAGTCCGTCGAGGCGACGAAGAGCGAGTTCGCAACTGTGCGCACCGGGCGCGCCTCCCCGCATCTCCTCGACCGCATCGAGGTCGATTACTACGGCGCCAAGACCCCGCTTCGCCAGCTCGCCCAGATCTCGGCCACCGAGGCGCGCCTGCTCACGATCACGCCCTACGACAAGAACTCGATCAAGGCCATCGAGAAGTCGATTCTGGAGTCGGACGTGGGCCTCACCCCGTCCAACGACGGCACCGTGATCCGCCTCCAGATCCCCGAGCTGACCGAGGAACGGCGCAGGGAGCTCGTCAAGGTGGTGCACAACATCGCCGAACAGGGGAAAGTGGGCGTCCGCAACATCCGGCGCGACGTGATGCACGAGCTGCGCGAGCTGAAGAGCGAGGGCGAGGTCGGCTCGGACGACGAGCACCGCGCGGAGGCCGAGCTCCAGAAGCTGACGGATACCCACACGGGCGAGATCGACACGGCGCTCGCGGGCAAGGAAGAAGAGATCCTCGAGGTGTGAGCGAAAGCGCCTTGGAACGGGCGCGCTACGTCGCGATCATCACCGATGGGAACGGGCGTTGGGCGCAGCAGCGAGGGCTGCCGGTCCTCGCGGGGCACGAGGCCGGGGCCGATGTGGTCAAGGCGCGACTGCGCGACGCGGTCGAGTTCGGGGTCCGGGAGCTGACGGTCTACTCGTTCTCGACCGAGAACTGGTCGCGGCCGCGCGGGGAGGTCGATGGGCTGATGGCGATGTTCGCCGAGCGGATCGATCGCGAGACCCCCGAACTGCACGACGAGGGGGTGCGAATGCGTTTCGTCGGGCGCCGCGACAGGCTGGGCGCCGACCTGATCCGGAGGATGGACTGGGCCGAGGCCCTCACCGGAGGGAACGAGCGCATCACGCTGTTCGTCGCCTTCGACTACGGCGGCAGAGCGGAGATCGTCGACGCTGCGCGAACCTTCACAGGGGGGTCTGAGGACGACTTCCGGCGCCACCTCTACGCACCCGACATGCACGATCCCGATCTCCTGATCCGCACCAGCGGCGAACTGCGCATCTCGAACTACCTCCTGTGGCAGCTCGCGTACGCCGAGTTTGTCTTCCGCGACGAGCTGTGGCCGGACTTCTCGCGCGAGGCGTTCGCCGACTCGCTCGACGAGTACGCGGCCCGCCGCCGCCGGTTTGGAGGCAGGTAGATCGTGGCCGTCAGCCGCGAGGTCGAGCGATCCCGCCGCGGGTCGGACCTGGGCCCGCGGGTGCTGATCGCGCTCCCGGCGATCGCCTATGCGATCTTCATCGTGTCGCAGGGGGGCGCGGTATTCGCGATCGGCATCTACGTGCTCGGCGTGATCGCGCTGGGGGAGCTGTACACGCTTATGGGCCGCGTGCGGCCGGCCGCTCTGGCCGGCTTCCTGACGCTGGCCGGGATGATCGCCGCCGCTCTCTATGGCGGGCCGCGTCAGGTGCTCATGGTGCTGGCGGCGGCCTTCCCGGTCACCTTCTTCCTGGCCCTCCTGCGGCCGCGGCGGGAGCACGTCTCATGGGCCATCGCCGCCACGCTGTTCGGCGCGCTCTGGATTGGGATCGCCATGGTCGCCGCGGTCTTCCTGCGGGAGACGCCTCACGGCGACGGCCTAGTGATCGACGTCCTGGTCGCGACCTTCGTTGGCGACACGTTCGCGTACTTCGGCGGCCGCTTCTACGGCCGCACGCGGATCGTCCCGCTGATCTCCCCGAACAAGACGCTCGAGGGGCTGATCGCCGGAATCGCCGGGGGCACGCTCGCCTTCTGGTTCGCCGGGCTCTACCAGGACTGGCTGACGGGGCCGCACGCGCTGCTGATGGGCGTCCTGGTGGCGATAGCTGCGCCGCTGGGCGACCTGTTCGAGTCGCTGATCAAGCGCGACCTCGAGGTGAAGGACACCGGAACCCTGTTCGGGGCCCACGGCGGGGTGCTGGACCGCCTGGACGCGGTGCTGTTCACGATCGTGGTGGGGTACTACGCGGCCGTTGGGTTGGGGTACGGCTAGAACTGCAGCAATGAGGGGGTGGCCGGGATGGGGTCGAAACTCGACCCACGGCCGGCCCGCGTGGGGGGTGGGTCCGGTCCGCGCGCGGGTAGCGGGACGAAGGCTGC
>DATDLN010000243.1:0-10054 GCA_036519295.1 Thermoleophilaceae bacterium | reverse complement strand
GCCTCGGCCGCCGCGGCCGAGGCCACCGAGATCGCGGAGCGCTTCGGCGACCCCGACCTGCTCGCGCTCGCGGGACACGAGCTGGGCCACGCCCTGATCCGGCAGGGGCGGGTCGAAGAGGGTCTTCGGCTGGTGGACGAGGCCATGGTTGCGGCCACGGCGGGTGAGCTCTCGCCCATCGCCACAGGGCTCGTCTACTGCAGCGTGATCGCGTACTGCCAGGACCTGTACGAGCTCCGCCGCGCCCGCGAGTGGACCGAGGCCCTGACGCAGTGGTGCGAGCAGCAACCCGACATGGTGGCCCACACGGGGGTTTGCCTCGTCCACCGCGCCGAGATCCTCGGGCTGCAGGGTGCGTGGGGAGACGCCCTGGAGGAGGCGCGCCGCGCCCGCGAGCGCTGTGCACAGGGGATGGTGAACCAGAGGGCTGTCGGCGAGGCGATCTATCTGGAGGGCGAGGTGCGCCGGCTGCAGGGCGAGTTCAGCGCCGCCGAGGACGCCTACCGAGAGGCGAGCCGGTACGGCCGCGAGCCGCAGCCCGGCCTCGCGCTGTTGCGGCTCGCCCAAGGCAGGGAAGACGCGGCGGCGGCCGCCATCCGGCGGGTGACGGGCGAGACCTCCGACCGGCTTCAGCGCGTCAGGCTACTGCCCGGCTACGTGGAGGTGATGCTCGCCGCCGGAGCCACCGAAGAGGCGCAAAGCGGCTGCGCGGAACTCGAGGAGATCTCGTCCGACCTCGGGAGCGCCGTACTCGGAGCGATGTCCGCCGGTGCCCGTGGAACCGTTGCCCTGGCCCGGGGAGACGCAGGCGAGGCCCTGGTCATGCTGCGGCGGGCGCGGCAGGTGTGGCAGGAGCTCGCGGTTCCGTATGAGGAGGCCCGCGTGCGCATGCTCGTGGGGTTGGCCTGCCGTGAGCTCGGGGACGAGGACACGGCCGCGCTCGAGCTCGAGGCGGCCCGCGGCGTCTTCGCGCGGCTGGGAGCGGCGCCGGACGTCGCGCGCGTCGAGTCGCTGTCCCGGGGCCGCGCGTCCGCCGAGGCTCACGGCCTGACACCGCGAGAGCTGGAGGTCCTGCGCTTCGTGGCCGCCGGCGAGACCAACCGGGCCATCGCCGCCGAGCTCGTCCTCAGCGAGAGAACGGTGGACCGGCACGTGAGCAACATCCTCACCAAGCTCGGCGTGTCCTCGCGCGCCGGGGCAACGGCCTACGCATACGAGCACGAGCTCGTCTGAGCGCGCGGGTGGGTGGAACCACCCACGCCGCCCGGCGGAAGTTGGGTGGTTCCACCGAAGCGCGGACTCTCCGCCGCTCGTACGGTCAGCGCACATGCACCTCGACCTGGACCAGCGTCCCCGCCCGATCGCCGACGATCCCCGCGAGCGACTGCTGGCGGCAATGCCGGTCGCCGAGCGGCGCCTACAGCTGACAGGCATCTCCACCGCCGTGCTGGAGGGCGGCGACGGCCCTCCCGTCGTCCTACTGCACGGCCCGGGCGCCATGGCGGCCGAATGGATGCGCGTGATTCCGGACCTTGTGGCGACCCACCGCGTGGTCGCTCCGGACCTGCCGGGCCATGGCGCCTCGGAGGTGACGGGTGGCCGCCTGGACGCCGATCGCGTCCTCGGCTGGCTCGGCGAGCTGATCGAGCGCACCTGCGCGACGCCGCCGGCGCTGGTGGGGCATGTTCTCGGCGGGGCCATCGCGGCCCGTTTGGCGAGCGGCCGGGGCGACCGGCTCAGCGGGCTGGTGCTGGTGAACCCGTTCGGCCTGGCCCGGTTCCGCCCGCCGCCGAGCTTCGCGTTCGCCTTGATGCGCCACGTGGCGCGGCCGACCGAGCGGAGCTTCGAGCGCCTCTGGCGGGGCTGCGCGGCCGATCTGGACGACCTGCGCGGGCAGATGGGCGAACAATGGGAGTCGCTCGAGGCGTACGCCCTCGACCTTGCCCGCACCCCGAGCCGGAAGTCCGCCATGCGGGTCCTCATGCGAGAGCTGGGCGTGCCGGCGATTCCACCGACGGATCTCGAGCGGATCGCCGTTCCCACGACGCTGATATGGGGACGCTACGACCGCGTACTCCGGTTGCGCATCGCCGAGGCGGCGAGCGCCCGCTACGGCTGGCCGCTGCGCGTTGTCGAGAACGCCGGCAACGACCCCAACCTCGAACAGCCCGAAGCGTTCCTCCAAGCGCTTCGTCCCGCACTCCGGGCATGACCACGAGTCTCCAAACGGAAGTGGCCATCGACGCTCTCCGCGAGCGCCTGCGCGGCCCGCTGCTGTTCCCGAGCGACGAGGGCTTCGAGGAGGCGACACGGCTCTGGAACGGCCTGATCGAGAAGGCGCCGGCGCTCGTCGTCCAGCCAACCGGGACCGCCGACATCGTCGCCGCGGTGAACTTCGCCCGCGACCAGCGGCTTGCGCTCTCGGTCCGCGGGGGCGGCCACAACATCGGCGGCACCGCGCTCGCCGAGGGCGGCCTGACGCTCGACATGTCCCGGCTCCGCGGTGTGGTCGTCGACCCCGAGGCGCGGACCGTGACGGCCCAGGCGGGCTGCCTCCTCGGCGACGTGGATCGAGAGACCCAGCTCCACGGCCTTGCCACGCCGCTCGGCTTCATCTCGGAGGTGGGGCTCGCCGGCCTGACCCTCGGCGGCGGCCTCGGCTATCTCACCCGCCGCTTCGGGTGGACGGTCGACAACCTGCTCGAAGTCGAGATCGTGACCGCCGACGGGCAGGTCCGCCGCGCGAGCCGCGAGGAGAACCCGGACCTCTTCTGGGCGATCCGCGGCGCCGGCGCCAACCTCGGCGTGGTCACGTCGTTCAAGTTCCGCCTCCACGAGGTCGGCCCGACCGTCTACGGCGGCCTCATCGCCTGGCCGTTCGAGCGCGCCCGGGAGATCCTCGAGGCCTACCGGGGGCTGACCGCGAAGGCGCCGCGGGAGCTGGCCGTGTGGATGGTGCTCATCCGGGCTCCGCAGGCGCCGTTCGTGCCACAGGAGTGGCACGGCGAGCGGGTCTGCGCGATGGCTGTCTGTTACAGCGGGGACCTGGACAGAATGGACGAGGCGCTCGCGCCGATCCGAGCGCTCGGCGATCCTGTGTTCAACGTGCTGGCCGAGCAGCCGTACACGCAGGTGCAGTCCTACCTCGACGCGACCGAGCCAAAGGGCAACCACTACTACTGGAAGACCGAGTATCTGGCCGAACTGAGCGATGAGTTCCTGTCGGTATGGCCGGACCTAGCCGCCGAGTGCCCGATCCCGGAGGCGCAGATTGGTCTCCTCCATCTTGGGGGGGCGCTCAACGAGCGCGACGGCGACGACGGCGCCGTCGGCAACAGGGACGCCCGTTACGCGTGCGGGCTGATCGGCTGCTGGGAGCCGGGCGAGCCGGACGCGGACGGCTTCGCGGAATGGGTTCGCGACGCCTGGCAGCGCATACGGCGCTTCTCGACCGGCGGCAACTACATCAACTTCCAGACGGCCGACGAGGACGAGGACCGCATCCGGGCAACCTACGGCTCCCAGTTCGACCGTCTGGTCGAGGTCAAGACGAAGTACGACCCGCACAACGTCTTCCGCTCGAACCGGAACATACGCCCGCGCCCTATGTCGTAGGGTCCCCGGGCGGTGGACAAGAGCGACGACGGCTTCGACGCCTGGCAGGTCGAGCTCCACGGCCACCCGGTGATCTATCGGACGGCGGGCAGCGGGCCGCCCGTCGTGCTGATCCACGGGATGGTCAACTCGTCACACCACTGGCGGGAGGTCGCGCTTCGCCTCGCCGACCGGTACACGGTCATCGCCCCCGATCTCATCGGCCACGGCGACTCGGCCACGCCGCGGGGCGACTACTCGCTCGGCGCCCACGCCGCCGTCATCCGCGACCTGCTGACGGCGATAGGCGTGGGCAGCGCGACCATCGCCGGCCATTCACTCGGCGGGGGCGTGGCAATGCAGTTCTTCTGGCAGTTCCCGCAGCGCGTGGAGCGGCTCGTGCTGGTCTCGAGCGGCGGGTTGGGCCACGAGGTCAGCCCCCTGCTCCGAAGCGCCGCGCTGCCGGGCGCCTCTGCCGCGCTCCGGCTCGTCGCCGGACGGCGCTCTCTCGCCGCCCTCGGGCGGCTCGCGGCCACCCTCGACGCCCGCGGCTCCGCGGGCGGCGTCTACGTGCGGGCGATCGTGCGGGCGCTTCGCCCGCTGGAGCGCGCAGGCTCTCGCGAGGCCTTCCTGCAGACGCTGCGCTCGGTGATCGACCTCCAAGGCCAGCACGTCAGCGCCACGGATCGGCTGTACCTGCTCGGACCCGTCCCGACCCTGATCGTCTGGGGCGAGCGCGACAACACGATTCCCCTCCAGCACGGCCGCTCCGCCCACGAGGCGATACCCCACAGCCGGTTCGAGACGCTGCCTCGCGCCGCACACTTCCCCCATCTCGAGGATCCCGAGGGCCTGGCCGACCTGATACGCGACTTCGTCGCCACGACCGAACCGTGCCGGCTCGACGAGGCCGACTGGTCGGAGCTGATCTCGTCGCGAAGCGTCCGCAGCCGGCATCTGCGCAGCGCCGCATAGAAGCCGGCCATCGCGCCCGCTGCGCGACTTCGAGGCGATTCGCCACTACGCTTGATCGGGACTCGCCCTCGCCCGCTTCGCCGTTCCAACCGACCCGTGATCCGCCCCGAACAGCCGGAGCCCACCCCCCGCTCGACGACGGACGCTCACGGCACCTCGCCCTGGCGCTGGCCGGCGTCGGGATTGCAGCGCTCATCGGCGCCGCGGCGCTGGCTTCGGGGTTCCTGTCCGGCGGCGGGGACGCGGAGGGGACCCAGCGCGCGACGGGCGGTGGCACGCCGGGCTTCGTACCTCACGGGGACGCGCGGCGGGAGCCAGCGTTTCCGGCCGAGCGCGAGCGGTCTTCGGCCCGGCGAGAGCAGTCTCAGCTCGCGCCCAAGCGCGGGCGGGCCCGCGAGGCCACCTGCTACTCCACCGCCTACGCGAGCCGTCCCGTGACCCTCTACCGCAGCCCCGGCGGGCGCCCGCGCATCCGCATGGCGGCCCGCACGCCCTGGAAGTCGCCGCGGGTGCTGGGAGTCTTGCGCCACAGGCGCGGCTGGCTGGCGGTGCAGGCGTCCGAGCTGCGCAACGGCGAGGTGGGCTGGCTCCCTGCCGAGCAGGCCCAGCTCGACTGCGTGCAGTGGTCACTGCATGCCGACCTGTCGAAGCGCCGGCTGAGCGTGCGCAGGGACGGGCGCGTCGTGCGCATGTACAGCGTGGCGGTCGGCTCCCCGGAGCATCCCACTCCGTTGGGGCGCTTCTCGGTCACGGACAAGCTGAGGGTCATTGACGGCGCCTCGCCGTACGGCTGCTGCGTGCTCGCGCTGTCGGGCCACCAGGTCCGCCTGCCGGCGGGCTGGCCGGGGGGCGACCGGCTGGCCGTGCACGCCACCAACGATCTCTCGAGCATCGGCCGGCCGGTCAGCTTCGGCTGCATGCGAACCGACTCCCGCCGCGCGCGGTGGCTGATCGAGACGATCCCCCTCGGCACGCCGATCTTCATCCGCTCCTGAGCTCGCCGGCCGCAGATCTCACACGCCGGCGCGCTGAACCGTTCCAATGAGTGTGCGGCTCCCGGCCTTTCAGTCTCTGCTGGATGTCCATGGCTCCGACGTCTACCGCTTCTGCGTGGCGATGGTCGGGGCCGTCGACGCGGACGACTGCTTCCAGGAGACCTGGATCGCGGCACTGCGCGCCTATCCGAAGCTTCGCCGGGCGGACAACCTGCGCGCGTGGCTGTTCCGGATCGCCCAGAACAAGGCGATCGACGCCCACCGCGCCCGCTCGCGTCGCCCCGTTCCCGTGGACTCTGTTCCCGAGCCAGCGGCGCCCCCGCCGGCCGTCGGCGGAGCGGAGGACAGCGAGCCGGAGCTGTGGGCGAGGGTACGGGAGCTTCCTCCCAAGCAGCGAACCGCGGTCTTCTGCCGCGAGGTGCTCGGCATGCCGTACGCCGAGCTCGCGCTGCTGCTCGAGTGCTCGGAGGACGCCGCGAGGCGCAACGTGCACGAGGGCCTGAAGAGACTCAGGAAGGAGTATTCGAGATGAACGACTTCGAAAGCGCTCTGCGCCAGGCGGCGGGAAGCCTTCCCGCTGAGCCTCCGGCCAGCGCGGGGGCGAAGCTCGCCGACCGCGCCGCGGCGGACGGGCTGCTCGACGTGGCCTACGCCACGGTCGACTCTCCGCTCGGCCCCCTGGTCGTTGCCGCCACTCCCCGCGGACTCGTGCGGGTGGCCTACAGCGAGGCCGTATCGCGGGACGAGGTGCTCGAGGATCTCGCCGCGCGCGTCTCCCCGCGGGTGCTGGAGGCGCCGGCCCGGGTCGACGAGCCGCGGCGCGAGCTGGACGAGTACTTCGCCGGGCGCCGACAGGAATTCGACCTCCCGATCGACTGGTCGATTCTCCGCGGCTTCACGCTGAAGGTGCTGCGGGAGACGGCCCGCATCGACTTCGGCGAGCTTCGCAGCTACGCGGACGTCGCCTCCGCGGCGGGCAGTCCGCGGGCCGTGCGCGCCGCCGGCAACGCGCTCGGGGCGAACCCGATGCCCGTGGTGGTGCCCTGCCACCGGGTGGTCAGGACGGGCGGCGCGCTGGGCGGCTACACCGGCGGGCTCGAGCGCAAGGAGTTCCTGCTCCGCCTGGAGGGGTCGCTCCTCTGAACCCGTCATACAATCGACCTCTCCGGGAGAGGTGGCCGAGTGGCTGAAGGCACTCGCCTGCTAAGCGAGTATGGGGTTAACACTCCATCGAGGGTTCGAATCCCTCCCTCTCCGTTTCGCAGGGGCCGCTACCCTCTGACACCCGAGCGCCCGTAGCTCAGCTGGATAGAGCGTCGGTCTACGGAACCGAAGGTCTGGGGTTCGAATCCCTACGGGCGCGCTACGAAAGCCCCGCAAACCGCAGGGTTTTAGCGAGGCGCTTCGGGCCGTGGCGGAGTTTGTCCCCGAACTTTGTCCCGGCATGCGCAAGAGCCCCGCGGTCTGCGGACGTGCTCGGGCTACCATCGCCGTTGAACTTGACTCGCGACGAGATGCAGGGGCAAGCCCGGATCAGACGAAACCTGCGAATACCATGTCGCTGAGCTCCGAGGCGAGGGCGCTGCTTGACCTACTCGATCCGGGCGGCCGGGCAGCAAATCTCGGGCGGCTTAGGGACAAGCTCGGTCTCGACGGCGAGCCTTTCGAGCGCGCCAAGGCCGAGCTGGTTGACGCCGGGCTGGTCGAAACGGTCGGTCGCGGTGGGCGTCTCTCGCGCAGTGGCGCGGGCGTCGGCGACTTGAGCATCGAGGCCCAGATGCTGCTGTCGGCGCTTCCCGTTGACGGCTCAACAGCGGGGAACTACAGCCTCCGTTCGCAGCTTGAACTGGACGACGAGACGTATGCCCGAGCCAAACGCGAACTGCGGGACCGCCGTCTCATCAAGGTGGGCGTCGGCTACGGAGGCACGGTGGCACGCACCGCGGCGACCTCCCGGGCGCCGACCCCGGAGCCACCTCGCGCAGCTCCCCACCTCGTCACGAGAGAGAGCGAGCTGTACGAACCCTTTGCCGAGTGGCTGCGCTCGTCATTGGAGGATCAGGAATTGGCGTTCTCGCACGTCAAGATCACCGCGACACCGCGCGGATACCGGCGCGGCGGCGGTAAGTGGTCTCGACCCGATGTAACCGCGGTGCAGGTCTTCCGGTACGAGTGGCTCCCTGAGGTGACCGTCGAGCTCTCAAGCTACGAGCTCAAGCGCGTCCCTGACGCCGAGAAACTCGAGAGTGTCTACGAGGCAGCCGCGCACGGACGGTGGGCGCACCGCGCGAGCCTCGTCGTCGAGCAGGAAGGAGAGGAATCGAGTGTTCCCCCGGCGATCCTTGACGAAGTCCGGCGCTTCCGGCTGGGTCTGTACGCCATGCGTCGCCGCGAAGACAGCAAGTTCGAGGTCAAGGAGCTCATCAAGCCGCCGTTGACCACGGACTCCCAGCCCGAGGATCTGAACGATCTGCTCGGCTACTTTCTCGGCGAACGTCGCGCTCTACGAGAGGAGTACCGCCGGGCAATCGGACGATAGGGAGCCGGTTTGCGTGTCGCCCTCCGGCGCCGCTTTCACGATTCGTCGCCAGCGCGGCAGAGAGTCTCCGGCGTCGTACCCTGTGCTCGACAGTCACCTCGAGCGAGCTGAGGGCCGGGACTTAGGGGCGACGTCCGCCACGTCGTCTAGGGTCTTGCCGTCGCCTCTTCAGAGGCTTTGCTGACGCCGGGTCGGCCTCGGGCCGGCTCGGCGTCTCTGGCTTGTCCGACTCGAGTGAGACAATCGATTCCGAGCCCAGACGGACGGCTTCCAGAGACGGCAAAGCGATGACCAGGCGACATGGATCAGACAGCTAGAGCGCAGGCGCGGCGCGCGTGCGCTCGCGCGTACTTCCTCGCTGGCGCTGCAGCGTTCATCGAGCAAGGGGAGGCGCTCAAACGCGCGCGGCGCTGGTGGGAAGCGTACGAAGGCCGCGACCGCCGGATAGCCCGCCGCCGCCTCGGTGTCCCGCAGGTCCGGGCCCGAGCGCCTCGATCCCGGCGGCCAAGGTTCCGCCGGCCGCGGGCGAGGCGATCGCGCTGCTCGGCGCGCGCCGGCCCTGACGACGACCCTGAGCCGGCCGGGCCAGCCCCGCAGCCCGGTCGGCGTGACATCGCGGGGGCGGCGCCATGAGGCGTCTCGGTGCGGTGCTCTGCGCGGACTGGGGGTTCGACTTCGCCCCCGAGCAGATCCGCGACATGCGCGAACGCGAGCCGGTGCTCGACCGGTGCGATGACTGCGGCACGGCCCACGGGCTCTGTTGGTCGGTGCGGTACGAGCTGGCGCTCTGCGGCGGCTGCTTCCAGCGCCGACATGCCGATAGTTCGACAAACGTCGAAAAATCGAGTTCGACGGCGACAACAGGAAGTACAGGTAGTCCTGTTGGCAAGGAGCTGCCAACAGGGGGGACCACTCCTCCTGTTGGCAAGTTGCCAACAGGAAACGACAGCGACAACAGGACGAGGCGTAGCGAAGGGATCAACGCCTCCCCTACCCCGAACCCTGTTCCTATCGAAGAAGCAGTCCTTGGGAGGAATGCTGGATCGGCGAGGGGCAGGAGCTCGAAGTCGAGTCGTCTCGGGGGCCAGCTATACGGCCGACGGCGGCACCAGCCACGTCCACAGCTTCCAGGCCCGCCAGACCGTCTTCCGGGCCGTGACCAGCAACGACATCGCGCTCCGCCGGCCCGCGTTCTTCACCGTGATGACCGGCGTCCGGCCGTGATCTTCACGAGGGCGTCCGACGGCCGCGAATACACCAGCGAGCAACTGGAGGCACAGATGGCGAGACTCATCGGCACCGGCAAAGACCCGACCGGCTCCATCGCCGCCGGCCAGGTGGTCGACGCCGACATCGCGGACGACGAGGCGGGCGAGCACGCGGCCGTCGAGCGCGGCTTCGCGGAGCCGCTTCCGGACGACCGGACCCCGGGGGCGCGCCCGATCGACGTTGCGCACGCGCTTGTTAGGGGCGAGGACGTTTCGGCGAACCCAATGGCGGCCGAGGTGGCGAAGATGTTCCGCGGCCACGGGGACGACCCGGAGTCGGGGCCGGACCCGCACGAGGCCGTCCACGCCGGCTACGTCGAGCCGGCGGGGGCCGCAGGCAAAAGTAGGCGGCTGGGCTGCCGACGCTGACCCGCGACGAGCGCCGCGAGCGGGTGTTGGAGCTGCGACAGCTGGGGCACTCCTACCGCGCGATCGCGGAGCGGCTCGACTGCCCGTACGCCACCGTCCAGCGGGCGCTCGCGGGCGCGCCGCAGCCCCGCCGGACCATCACCCGCGACGGCACAAGGTGGGTGACCAGGGCCGACGAGGGCGCGGCGAGGCGACGCGAGCAGGCGCTCGCGCTTCGCCGGCAAGGGCTCTCGATAGCGGCGGTCGCGGCCGAGCTCGGGGTGAGCTACGGCACCGCCTACAAAGACCTGGCGGACGAGCCACCGCCCGAGCGG
>DATDLN010000242.1:0-57586 GCA_036519295.1 Thermoleophilaceae bacterium | reverse complement strand
GGCAGGTAGGCGTTCGTGGCGAGCACGACCCGATCGGCGCGCAGGGCGCCCTGCTCCGTCTCGAGAAGCACCCCCACCCTCGTTGCGCCTCAGCCGGCGCACGGCGCTCCGCTCGAAGATCCGCCGCTCTCGAGCGCCGCGTGGCGGAGGCCCCAGGCGACGGCCCGGGTCCACCGTCGCGCTCGTGCCCCGCTGCCAGAGACCCGCGAGATAGGTCGGCGAGTCGACCTCGGCTCGCGTCGCCTCACGGTCGAGCAGCAGGACGTTCTCGCCGTGCGCCCGCGCGGTCTCCGCCGCCTCCTCGAGCCAGGCGACCTCATGCCGGCGAGTGGCAACCTCGATAAGGCCGCCGTCGTTCCAGGCGGCGTCGATCCCGCGGCGCTCCACGGTCTCACGGATCGCCGCGAAGTTCTCGCGCCCCAGCTCGAGCACGCGGTCGATCTCGTCCGGCCAGCGCGACAGTCCGTTCTCGAGCCCGTGCGTGAGCGACGCCTCGAGGAAGCCGCCGTTGCGCCCGCTCGCGCCCCAGCCGCAGCGATCCGCCTCGAGCAGCGCCAGGTCCTCGCCCTGCTCGGCCGCCAGCAGCGCCGCCCACAGACCGGTGAAGCCGCCGCCCACCACCCCCAGCTCGCAGCGCCGCTCGCCCACGAGGGGCGGCAGCGGCTCGGGCGCCCTCCGCGAGTCGAGCCAGAAGACGCTCGGCTTTGAGTCGGCTAACGCCGCAACCAATCGAGGACCTCGCCCGCATGCGTATCGGGCGGGAACACCGGATAGAAGACGTGCTCGATCTCGCCGTCGCTGACGATCAGGGTCAGTCGCTTGATGAGCGTCATCCCGTCGACCTCGAAGGTGGGGACCCTCAGCGCGCGCACCAGCCGGAGGTCGGCGTCGCTCAACACCTCGAACGGCAGCTCGAGGCGCTCGGCCATCTCGCGCTGGTAGTGGGTGTCCTGGGTCGACAGCGCGAGCACACGGGCGCCGAGATCGGTGAAGTGCTCGTGGCGGTCACGGAAACCGCAGGTCTCGGGCGTGCAGCCCCGGGCGCCCGGAATGGCGTTCCACCCCGGCGGCAGCTCCTGGTCCGGACGTCCGGTGCGCGGGTAGCAGAAGAGCACGGTCCGTCCGGGCAGCTCGTCGAGTCTGACCTCGCCGCCCGTGGTCGAGGCCAGAGCGATGGCCGGCATCGGCATCCCCGGAAGATGATCGGCCGCCCCGTCGTCCTCCGGCGCGGGGAGATCGGGCGGGAGCGTATGTATGTCGTCGGCGCGGGCCACGGCCTTCAACGCTACCCGGCTGAGTCGACGATCCCGCCGCAGGCCCGGGCGATCTCGTTGATCGACGCCCCTTCGCAGCCGCGCTCGGCGAACAGCTCGACCGCCGCGTCGAGGATCCGCTACGCATTACCGAACGGAGATTCGGTGGGCAGGTCCCGGCCGAAAGAGGAGGAGCGATGTACACACGGGTCACCCGGGACGGCGCCGACGCGGCCCCCGTCGACCTCGTCGGGGTCGGCCTGCTGGCGTTCGGGATCTACCAGATCGCACTCGGACTCTTCATGGTCATTGCGCGGGAACCTTCTTCGACGAGCTCGCCGCGTTCGGAACCCGGAACGACCACTACATTCGGGACCTGGCGACCTTCGAGCTGCCGCTTGGAGTGCTGTTCCTCGTGGCGGCGTTCCGCCCGGGCTGGCGGGTCCCCGCGCTCGCATTCGGAGCACTCCACTGGGCGCTCCACGCCGTGAGCCACCTGCTCGACATCGGGGACGCCGACCCGGAGTGGCTGGGCCCATTCGACTTCACCGCGATCACCATCGGCACCGCGCTCCTGGGGGGGCTGCTGTGGCGGGCGGTCGCCCCTAGACCAGGAACGGAATGATCAGGAGCGCCACGATGTTCGCCACCTTGATCATCGGGTTGATCGCCGGGCCGGCCGTGTCCTTGTAGGGGTCGCCGACGGTGTCTCCGGTGACGGAGGCGGCGTGCGCCTCGGAGCCCTTGCCGCCGAACTCGCCGTCCTCGATCAGCTTCTTGGCGTTGTCCCAGGCGCCGCCGCCGGATGTCATCGAGATCGCCGTGAAGAAGCCCACCACGATCACCCCGATCAAGAGGCCGCCGAGCGCCTGGTAGGACAGCAGGCCAACCACAAGCGTGACCACGATTGGGATCAGGGCGGGCACGATCATCTCGCGCTGCGCCGCGGCGGTGACAAGCGCCACGGCGCGCGCGTAGTCGGGCTTCTCGGTGCGGTCCATGATCCCCGGCTTCTCACGGAACTGGCGCCGAACCTCCTCCACCACGCCGCCGCCCGCCCTGCCCACGGCCTCGATCGCGAGCGCGACGAACAGGAAGACCATCATGCCGCCCAAGAGCAGGCCGATCAGCACCTCGGGCTGCGAGATGGAAAAGCTGGAGAGGGTCTCCCCGTCGGCGGCCGCCTCCACACGCAGCTCCTCGATGAACGCCGCGAACAGGACGAGCGCGGCGAGCACGGCCGAGCCGATCGCGTACCCCTTGGTCACGGCCTTGGTAGTGTTGCCGACCGCGTCGAGCGGGTCCGTGACGTTGCGGACGTCCTCGGGCAGATCTGCCATCTCCGCGATGCCGCCGGCGTTGTCGGTAATCGGACCGAAGGCGTCGAGCGCGACGATCAGCCCGGTCAGCGAGAGCTGCGCCATCACCGCGACGCCGATGCCGTAGATGCCGGCCAGCTCGTTGGCGACCAGGATGCCGAGCACCAGCAGGACCGCCGGCGCCGCCGTCGCCTGGAACCCCTGCGAGAGCCCCTGGATGATGTTGGTGGCGTGGCCGGTCTGCGAGGCGCGCGCGGTCGTGCGCACCGGCCGGAAGCGAGTGGAGGTGTAGTAGTCCGTGATCGCGAACAGCCCGGCGGTTACCCCGATACCCACAAGGGTGCAGACGTAGAGCTCGATCCAGCTCGGCGCCTCCGCGCCCGCCCGCAGCAGGCTGGACACGCCCGCCTTGTAGGTGATGTCGTCCATCAGGGTCAGCGTGATCGGCAGGAAGGCGATCGCGGCCATGACGCCGGACGCGATCAGGCCCTTGTAGAGCGCACGCTCGACGTTGCCGGCGCGGCTGCGCACCGCGAACGTGCCGACGATCGACGCCAGGAGTGAGACGCCGCCGATGATCAGCGGGTAGACGGCGACGGCGCCGATCTCCCGGAAGGTCAGCACGCCCAGCAGCATCACCGCCACCGCGGTGACCGCGTAGGTCTCGAAGAGGTCGGCGGCCATGCCCGCGCAGTCCCCCACGTTGTCCCCCACGTTGTCTGCGATCACCGCAGGGTTGCGGGGGTCGTCCTCTGGGATGCCGGCCTCGATCTTGCCGACGAGGTCGGCGCCCACGTCGGCGGCCTTGGTGAAGATGCCGCCGCCGAGTCGGGCGAACACCGAGATCAGCGAGCCGCCGAAGCCGAGGCCGACCAGGGCGTCGATCGCGTCGCGCTCGTCGGTGCCGGCGAGGATCAGGATCCCGTAGTAGCCCGCCACCCCGAGCAGCGCCAGGCCGGCGACGAGTAGACCGGTGACTGCGCCGCCCTTGAAGGCCACCTCGAGCGCCCTCGACACTCCGCTGCGGGCCGACTCCGCCACCCGCGCGTTGGCGCGCACTGAGACGTTCATCCCGATGAAGCCGGCCGCGCCCGAGAACGTCCCGCCGATCAGGAAACCGATGGCGACCAGGATGCCCTCGGCGTCCGTGGCCTCCAGCGCGATCGCGAGCACGATCGCCAGCACGACCGCCACCCCTGCGATGATCGTGTACTGGCGCCGCAGGTAGGCAGTGGCCCCCTCCTGTACGGCGTGGGAGATCGACTGCATCTCCTCGTTTCCGGGCGAGAGCGAGAGCAGCCAACGCGAGGTGGTGACGCCGTAGACCACGGCGGCACCCGCGCAGAAGAGCGCGATTATCACGCCCCAGTCAGTCAGGAATTCCAAGGGGTTATGTCCTCCGTCAGTGGTTGAGCAATCGGCGCCGCTAGTGATGGACGATCGCGCTCTCCAGCGCCGACGCGCAGATGTCGTCCGGCTGCGTGCCGATCTCCGGCAGCGCCCGGAACAAGAGCGCGCGCAGTCTATCGAGGTTCTCGCGGAAAACCGCAAATGCAGCGTCCGCGGAGACGGGCGGCACATGCGGCATTCCCGCGAGCCCGACGTCGTAGTCCGTAACAAGTGACACGTTCGCATAGCAGAGCGACAGCTCGCGCGCGAGCCAGCACTCCGGGTACTGCGTCATGTTCACGACGTCGAACCCTGCGGCTGCGTGCCAGCGCGATTCGGCCCGGGTGGCGAACCGGGGTCCCTGGATGACGACGACGGTCCCGCCTTCCACCACCGGGATGTCGAGCTCGCGCGCGGACTGCGCCAGGATGCGGCCCAGGTCGGGGCAGTAGGGGTCAGCCGCCGACACGTGCGTCGTCTGTGGGCCGTCGTAGAAGGTGCTCTCGCGCGCGTGGGTGCGGTCGACGAACTGGTCGCAGATCACGAACGTGCCGGGCTCGAGCTCGGGCTTCAGCGACCCGCAGGCGCACGGGCCGATGATCCGCCGCACGCCCACCTCGCGCATGGCCCAGACGTTCGCGCGGTAGTTGATGCGGTGCGGGGGCAGCGTGTGCTCGTCACCGTGGCGCGGGAGGAAGGCAACCTGCCTCCCTTCAACCGAACCGATTCGAATCGGCGCCGAGGGCGGCCCGTACGGCGTGGCGAGCGGCACCTCCTCGACGTCGTGGAGGAAGCGGTAGAAGCCGGAGCCTCCGAAGATCCCTACGAGCTCCCCGGAGGCGTCCATATCTTCGAGCGCGCCTTGGCGCGCTCGTCCTCGCCGGAAGCAGCCGGCTCGGCCGGCTGGGCCCCGGTTCGCTGTTCCCTCACGTAGACCATCTGCAGCTGAGAGAGTGCATCCTTGATCGGACCGACCTCCTCCTCGGGGCAGAGCGGAATCAGCGCCCGGGCGGCGTCGATGGCCTGCTTGGCCTGCGCGGGGTCCTTCTCCTCCTCGACCATGAGCCGGCGCCCGCCGAGGTTGATGAGCGTGACGACGGTCTGGAGGAGCACGTCGTCGACCTTGATCTGCTTGAGGAGCTCCTCAGGGCTAGGCTCGCCCGTGCTCACGCCTTCACCTCCTGGGCCGCGTAGGTCCGCTGCGTCTCCGCCACCTCGGCGGCGAAGACCTCTTCGATCGACGCCCCCGCCTCGAGGGCACGCCGCTGGCGCTGGGCCCCGTTCTCCTCGGGCAGCAGCGGCTCGACGCCGCCGAGCGCGGCCCGCGCAGGAGCGGTCCATGAGAGCAGACGCTCGATGACGGCGGAGGCCGGATACTCCTCGACCCGGTCGAGGTCGATGAGCTTTCCGTCGAGGCCGTAGCGGATCGCGCGCCAGAAGCTCTCCTCCACGAGCCGGTTGGGCGGATCGTCGAAGGGCAGGCCGTCGTCGTGGTCGAGGGCGGCCTGGGCAATGCAGGCCGCAATCAGCTCGGTGAGCGCGGTCGAGTCCGCCGCACTCGTCTGAGCGTCGCAGATGCGCAACTCGACCGTCCCGAAGGTGTGATGCGGCCGGATACTCCACCAGATCTGCGTCTGTTCGACGATCGAGCGGGTGCGGACCAGGAAGTCGACGTAGTCCGCATACGCCCCCCAGCTGCCGAAGGGGTCCGGAATTCCACAGCGCGGAAAGCTCTTGGTGAAGATCTGGCTGCGGACCGAGTGGAGGCCGGAGTTGCGGCCGTCGATGAACGGCGAGTTGGCCGAGACGGCGAGGAGCTCCGGTAGCACCGGACGCAGCCGGTCGCAAACCCGCACAGCGCGCTCGGCGCCGCGAATGCCCATGTGCACGTGGAGGCTGAACGTGTTGTTCCGCCAGGCCACGTACTTGAGGCCCTCCTCGACGCGGCGGTAGTGCTCGGTGTCGATGACCTGCTGCTCCTGCCACGGGCTCCACGGATGCGTACCTGTGGTGGCCAGCAAGGCGCCGCGGTCGGCGGCCAGGCGAAACAGGCGAGCACGCGCCTCCTGCTGCCGCGCGATGCCGTCGGCCAGGTTCTCGCCGCGCCCCGACCGAATCTCGATCTCCGACTTGATCAACTCCCCCGCGACGGAGTCCGAGAGCACCGGATCGCTCTCGGCGGCGGAGCGAAGCTCCTCGAAGCGGTGGGCGAGCGAGCGGGTGGCCGGATCGAGGATCCCGAACTCCTCCTCGATCCCGACCGTGAAGTCCGTCGAGGCCTCGAAGACCTCCCTGACCCTCGGCATCTCGACCATGGGAGTTAGGTCAGATAGAAGTAGAGCGCGTAGAGCAGGTCAACGGCGGGACTCGAGGTGTGCACGGTCACCTCCGGCGGTACCTGGAGCAGGGCCTCCGAGTAGTTGAAGATGATCTTCACTCCGGCCGCCACGAGGTCGTCGGCCACCTGCTGTGCGGCCTCGGTGGGGACCGCGAGCACGCCCACCACCACGTCCTCCTCGCGGATCACCCGCTCGAGGTCCTCGTACGGACGGACGGTGAGGTTGTCGCCCACGGGCTTGCCGACCTTGCGGGGGTCCTTGTCGAAGATGGCGACCACGCGGAAGCCGTGGTCGGCGAAGATGTCCGAGCCCGCGATCGCCTGGCCGAGGTTCCCGGCGCCAAACAACACGATGTTGTGCTTGCCGGTGGTTCGCAGGATCTTGCGGATCTGCGACACCAGCGAGTCGACGTTGTAGCCCACCCCGCGCTTGCCGAACTTGCCGAAGCCGGAGAGGTCGCGCCGGATCTGGGTCGAGTTGACGTGCGTGTAGTCGGCGAGCTCCTGGGACGAGATCGTCTCGCGCCCCATCTTCTTCGCCTGCGTAAGCACCTGCAGATAGCGCGAGAGCCGGGCCGCGACTCCGAGCGACAGCCGCTCCGAGACGCCCGGCTCGGCCTCCGGCCTCACCGGCTGAAGCCCGACGCCGCCCGCTGTGGGGTCGTCGTACCTCACGTGGGGCCCACTCTATCGAGCCGCTCGCGCAGCACCGCCTCGTCCACCACGTAGTCGAAGAGCTCCTCGCCCTCCAGAGCCAGGACTGGAATGCGCTCACCGTAGCGCCGATGGAGCACCGGATCGAGCGAGATGTCGACCTCCTCGAGCTCGAACGCGCGTTCGGAACGCACCCGCTCCACCGCGGCGCGGGCGTCCTCGCAGAGGTGGCAACCCGGCTTGCCATAGAGGGTGATCAGCGGCATGCGCGGATTTTCCCGCGCCTGCAACCCTTCACCCGTGGAGCACCTCGAACTGGTCGTCTTCGGCCTCCTGCTGGCCACCGCCGGGCTGGCCGTGCTCTCCCGCATCCTCGGGGTCCCCTACCCGATCACGCTCGTCCTGGGCGGGTGCGTGATCGGCTTCGTGCCGGGCGTCCCCAACGTGGAGCTCGACCCGGACCTGGTGCTGCTGCTCTTCCTCCCCCCGCTGCTCTACGGGGCGGCCTTCTTCACCTCGCTGCGTGACCTACGCAATAACGCGCGCCCGATCGCGCTGCTGGCGATCGGCCTGGTGTTCGTGACGATGGGCGCGGTCGCGGTCGTCGCCCACGAGGTGATCGGCTTGGGCTGGGGGGAGTCGTTCGTGCTCGGCGCCGTCGTCTCGCCCACCGACGCCGTCGCCCCCGCGGAGATCATGCGCCGCCTCGGCGCGCCCAGGCGGATGCTCACGGTCATCGAGGGCGAGAACCTGACGAACGACTGGACGGCGCTCGTCCTCTATAGCTTCGCGGTCGCCGCAGTCGTGACCGGCTCGTTCTCGCTCGGCGACGCGGTCTTCCGCTTCTTCGTCAACGGCATAGGGGGAGTGCTGATCGGGCTGGCCGCCGGTTGGGTCATTCGCGAGGTGCGCAGCCGGGTGAACGATCCGCCCACCGAGATCACGATCTCGATCCTCAGCGGCTACGCCGCCTACCTGCCGGCCGAAGAGCTCGGCCTCTCCGGCGTGATCGCCGCGGTCACGGTCGGCGTCTACATGGGCTGGTACACCCCGCAGCTGACCACGCCGGTGATGCGCATGCAGGGCGTGTCCGTGTGGGAGATCCTCATGTTCCTCCTGAATGCCGTGCTGTTCCTGCTCGTCGGGCTGCAGCTGCCGAACGTGCTGGATGAAATCTCCGGCTATTCGGCCTCAGAGCTGATCAGCTGGGGGCTGCTCGTCAGCGCGGTCGTGATCGTCGTGCGGCTCGTGTGGCAGTTCACGATCGTGTACGTCATTCGCGCCCTGGACCGGCGCCCCTCGCAGCGCGCGCGTCGCTCCACGTGGCGCGAGCGGGTGGTCGGGGGTTGGGCCGGCATGCGCGGCTCGGTCGCGCTGGCGGCGGCGCTCGCGATTCCCCTCGAGACAGACGCCGGGGCGCCGTTCCCCCAGCGGGACCTGCTGATTTTCCTCGCCTTCGCGGTCATCCTCGTGACGCTCGTGGGCCAGGGCCTCACCCTCGGCCCGTTGATCCACCGGCTCGGGATCCGCGACGACGGCGCCGAGCAGGAGGAAGAGGTGCTCGCCCGCGTGCGCATCGCCGAGGCGGCGATCGCGCGCCTCGACGAGATCGCGGGCGACGGCTGGGCGCGCGAGGACACCGTCGACCGGGTGCGGGGAATGTACGACTACCGGCGCCGGCGCTTCAGCGCCATTGCGGACGGGGACGGCACGACGTACGAGGAGCGCACCGACCTCTACCTGCGGCTCATGTACGAGCTGTTCGACGCCCAGCGCGAGGAGCTGCTGGACATGCGCAACGACCGCGAGATCAGCGACGAGGTGCGGCGCAAGGTCGAGCGGGAGCTGGATCTCGAGGAGACCCGGCTACAGGGCTGATCCGTCGAACCTCGTGGCGGCGGACCGCCGGCGCGAGCGGCGGCGTCACTCCTTTGGCGCGTACCGGTGGTGGAACATGAGCGCGTTCCCGTCCGGGTCATTGAAGTGGGCCATGTAGCAGACGCCGCTGTCCATCGTGTCCGCAGCGAAGGTGACGCCCTTTGCCTCGGCCTCGGCCCGCGCGGCGTGCACGTCCTCGACGTGAAGCGCGACCGGATGGGTATGCGGCTGGAACTCCAGTCCGAACGCGTCGGACTGCATCACGGCGATCGTCAGGGTGCCGGTCTCGAACTCGCCGGCGGGCATGTTCCCCCAGCGCTTCGAGCGCTCGAGCCCCAGGACGGTGCCGTAGAACTCGTCGGCCTTCTCGAAGTCGCGGGTGGGGACGGCGATGAAGTCGACGCCGGTGACGGTAAGGGCGCTCATGGGCGGATCTCCTGGACTGTCCAGCGGTTCCCATCGGGATCGCTGAAGAAAATGTGCTCGAACCCCTGCCTGCCCGGCGCACCCAGGACCTGAACCTCGCCCACGTCGAGGCCGCGGCCGGCGAGGTCGGCGACCGCGGTGTCCATGTCGGTGACCACGAGCTGCAGGCCGGCGGCGGAGCCGGGCGGCTTGTCAGTGAGCCCGCTGCCAATCACGATCGAGCAGGCCGAGCCGGGCGGGGTGAGCTGCACGACCCGCACCTCGTCGCTGATCTGCGTGTCGTGATCGTCGTTGAAGCCCATCCTCTCGGTGTAAAAGGCCTTCGAGCGGTCCACGTCCGAGACGGGAACCTGCACCACTTCGAGTCGATAGTCCATCCCAGCCTCCTTTCAAGAATTCAGATGCTCGGCGAGGCGGTCGAGCGAGCCCGCCATCCCTGCCTCGGCCGGGCCGAGCATCTCGTCGGTCGTACGGATTGTCGTGTGAAGGACGATCTCGGTCCGGCCGTCGCCGAGAGCGGTGAACTCGGCGACACTGACCGCGCCCTCGTGCCACGCATCTTCGGCGGGCTCGTCGAACACCAACCGCTCCGGTTCGACCACGTCGCGGTATACGCCCCGAGTGGTCATCTGACTGCCGTCCGCGTCAGAGATCGAAGTCACCCGGAACGTGCCGCCCGGCCTGACTTCCATCGTGATCGCCTCGAGCGGATTGGTCCAGCCGGCCGGTCCCCACCAGCGCGCCAGCTGCTCGGGCTCCGTCCACGCCTTCCACACGAGCTCGCGCGGAGCGTCGAGTACGCGGGAGATCGTGATCTCCTGTGCGCGGATTGGCTCAGTCAAGCCTGGTCCCCCTCTGGATGTCGCGCAGGTGCTCCTCGAGGCGGTCGAGGCTGCCCTCCCAAAACCCCCGGTACCCAGCGAGCCAGTCGGCGGCCTCCTTCAGCGCCTCGCCCTGGAGCCGCGACGGCCGCAGCTGAGCGCTTCGGCCGCGCGCAATGAGCCCAGCCCGCTCCAGCACCTTCAGGTGCTTGGAGACGGCCTGCAGGGTGATGGGGAACGGCTCAGCCAGCTCGTTGACCGTGGCCTCGCCCTTCGCTAGCTGCGCCAGGATGGCGCGACGCGTGGGGTCCGCGAGGGCGGCGAACGTCGTGCTGAGCTGGTCGACCGTCATTTCCGAGATCATCTGTATGGTTGATAAACCAGGCGGTTGAGCTTAGGCGCCGCCGGCGCTCGATGTCAAGTAATTCGAGAACCGCGAGCGAAGCGACCGCTTGTCAAGCGCTGTGGCGGGCGGCGGCGTCCAGGCCGAGGTAGTCGGGATACGCAAGGGGCTCGAGGAAGCGTGCGGCGCCCGCGATCATGGCGGCGTTGTCGGTGCAGAGCTCCAGCGGCGGCGCCCAGACCCGCACTCCGAGGCCCCGCACCGCGGTCCGGAGCTCCGAGTTGGCCGCCACGCCGCCACCGATCGCGAGACGCTCGAGCCCCTCGCGCTCGAGGGCTTCCGCGGTCCGGCGAGTCAGCGCCTCGACGATGGCGCGCTGGTACGAGGCGGCAATGTCCGCCTGGCGCGTGCCGGCCTCGTGGTCGCCCAGGTCGCGGAGGGTGTAGAGGAGCGCCGTCTTCAGCCCGCTGAAGCTGAAGTCGAGCTCGCCGGGGGCGCTGCGCGGAAAGTCGAAGGCGTTGGGATCGCCGTCCCGCGCCAGGCGGTCGATGGCGGGGCCGCCGGGATAGCCAAGACCCAGCAGCCGCGCCCCCTTGTCGAACGCCTCCCCCGCGGCGTCATCGAGCGTCTGGCCCAGGACCGTGTAGGCGGCGGGGTCATCCACGCGCGCCAGAAACGTGTGCCCACCGCTGGCGATCAAGGCGAGATACGGCGGGTCGATCGGCTCTGGCCCGAGCGTGCCGGCCACGACGTGGCCGTGGAGGTGGTCCACCGGTACGAGCGGCAGCCGGCGCACGGCCGCCAGCGCCTTCGCCGACGAGAGCCCGACGAGAAGCGCCCCGATCAACCCGGGGCCACGCGTCACGGCCACGGTCTCGATCTCGTCGAAGCCCGCGCCGGCTCGCTCCAGGGCGTCTCGGGTCACCGCGTCGATCAGCTCGAGATGGTGGCGCGAGGCGATCTCCGGCACTACCCCGCCGTAGCGGGCGTGCAGCAGTCCCTGCGACGCGATTACGTTCGAGCGGATCCGGCCGACGTTCGTCACCACGGCGGCGCAGGTGTCGTCGCAGCTCGTCTCGAGGGCGAGAATCACGCGGTGGCGCGTTCCGGCACCGTTCGCCACATGATGAGAGCGTCCTCGCGGTTGTCGTGGTAGTAGGCGCGCCGGCGCCCGGCGGTGCGGAAGCCGAAGCGCTCGTAGAGGCGGATGGCGTCGTCGTTCGAGGTCCGCACCTCGAGCGTGTACTGCTCGCTCGGCTTGTCCGCGAGCTCGAAGAGGCGCTCCAGCAGCGTGGTCGCGATCCCCTGCCTCCGCAGTCGATCGTCCACTGCGATGTTCATCAGATGCCAGACCGTGTCGTAGCGCGAGCAGACCAGGTAGCCCACCAGCCGCTCCTCGATCAGCGCCGCGAGGCAGATTCCCGACGGCTTGGACAGCTCCAGCACGAACATCGCGAGCGACCAGGGGGTCGGGAACGCCCGCCGCTCGATCGCGATGACCTGTGGCAGGTCGGCATAGGTGAGTCGGCGGATGTCGAGGTCGTTCATTGCGGCTTCGCGTCAGGTGCTCTCAGGTACTCGGGAAGGACGGCCTCCGGCGGCTCCCCGGGCGCCGCCGCCGCCAGCCGGCACACGTCCAGAGCCCGGACAACGTGAGCGCCTGAGTTGTCGGGCGCCACCCGAATGCCGGCCGTCTCGAGCACCCCTCGAAATCGTATCGATCCGTCTCCCGCCGCCAGGGGCGTGAAATCGGCGCCTCGGACCCGCTCGGCGACCTTCTCCGGGCGCGCCGCGAAGGGGGCCCAGAGCTTCTCTCCCCCGTCGTACGCGGCGGCGAAGACCTCCCCCCGCTTCGCGTCGATCAGCGGCAGGACGACCGAGCCCGGATCCGTTTCCTCGATCCCGCGCGCCAGCGCGGCGAGCGAGGAGACGGGCCGCAGCCGCAGCCCGCTCGCGACCGCGAGCGCCCGCGCGGTC
This sequence comes from Thermoleophilaceae bacterium, assembly GCA_036519295.1. GTDB lineage: Bacteria > Actinomycetota > Thermoleophilia > Solirubrobacterales > Thermoleophilaceae > JACVRW01. The sequence goes on along the minus strand of DATDLN010000242.1, from coordinate 45,188 downwards.
GCGATCCCAATTCGCAGCCCGGTGAAGCTCCCCGGCCCGACGCCCACGGCGATCGCCTCGAGCTCGCTCCAGTCGAGCCCGGCACGTCTCATGACGTCCGCCACCGCGGGCATGAGCTGGCCTGCATGCGCCGGCGGGCGCGTGAGCGCGGCCGCATCCGGAGCGACCTCGAAGACCTCGCCGTCGTCGCGCAGGACGCAGGCGGCGGCCGCCGCGGTGGAGGTGTCGAGGCCCAGGAGGCTCACTCGATCGTTATCCGCCGGCGATCGCCGCCGAGATGCTCCAGCCGTACCCGCGCGGCCACCCGGTCGAGCCGCGGCCCCGCCGCCTCCGGCCACTCCACGAACGCCACGCGCTCGGGCGTGAGGTAGTCGTCCAGGAGCGCGGGATCCTCGCCCGCGAGGGAGCCCAGCCGGTAGAGGTCGACGTGCGCGACCTCCGGGCGCCCAGGCAGCACGTGGCCGATCGTGAAGGTGGGGCTGGTCACGGGCCCGTCTACGCCGAGGGCACGCACCGCGCCGCGCACGAAGGTGGTCTTGCCGCTGCCGAGCTCACCGGTCACGAGCACCACGTCCCCCGGCGCGAGCCCCGCGGCCAGCTCGGCGCCGGCCGCCTCGGTCTCCGCGGGGTTTGTCGTCTCGAGCTTCAACTGGTCGCGTCTCTTGTGGATCCGGGCCGGGAAGGCTGCCGCGGTCCGTGCCCGGCGAAGGTTGCCGGGTTTGAAAGCCCACCGCTCCCGGGGAGTTCTCTGGACATGGCGACCGGTCGGGAGCGCGCCCGCCCGGTCGCCTACTTGCTCTGGCCGACCTCGATCAGGTGTCCGTCGGGGTCGCGCAGGTAGCAGCGAAACTCGTGCTCGTGCTCCACGGGCGGCGTGAGGAACTCGCCGCCGCGCTCGCTCCAGTCGGCGTGGACCGACTCGATGTCCGCCACGCGGATATTCAGGAAGCCGCTCATCCGGTTCGGGTCCCGGGGCGCCTCGAGCACGACCGTCGGCTTGTCGTCCGTCGGCCCCCCGCCGACGTTGATGATGACCCAGGCGTTCGCCAGCGCGACGATCGTCGGCTCCCCCTCCATCACGGTCTCGCCGCCGAGCACCTCCGTATAGAAGCGCCGCGATCGCGGGACGTCGTCGGACACGATGAAGTGCGTCAGCAGGATCCCTTCCTTTGGGCGGGGCAGGTCGGCCATCTGGAGCCTCCTCGGGTTCGGCATCGGTTACTCGATGCGCGCAGCCCGGAGGTGGACCCGACCGTGGCCGAGCAGCGAAACGGGCCCTCCCATTGGGAGGGCCCGTTCGTGGCCGTCTGTCTGCTTCTGAGGGCTAGCGGCCGCTGCCCCTGCTGCCTTCTTCGGGGCCGCCGTCGTAGCGGGGTTTGTCGGCCTGCGCGCCGTTGGCCTCGCTGGCGAGTCCGGGGAACGCCTGGCTCTGGGTGACCCGTGGCTGGGACGCGGACACGTCGGCGGTGCCCTCCTCCGGGCCGCCGTCGTAGCGCACGCCCGGCGACTCCTTGATCGAATTCGGGTCGAACGTGGCCGGCGCCGAACGCTGGGTGATCGCGGCGGTGCCCTCCTCGGGCCCGCCGTCGTAGCGGACGCCCGCCCGCAGGGCGGGGACGCCGCCGCGGGTGCCCTCCTCCGGGCCGCCGTCGTAGCGGGTGGTGCCGCCCGGACTGGGCGCGCTCACCTGCGTTGCCGAACCGGCGCTCGTGCCGGGGTTGTCGTCGGTCGCGAGGATCACGACGGCGGCGGTGAGACCGACCACGGCGATCATCGCGACGGCGAGCAGCGCTCGCAAATGGTTGAAGTGGGAGCGGAGTACGACCGCGGGGTGCTGATTGGGGATTGCCTCGCCCATGACTGCCTCCTGTCCGGGCCGCCGGCCACTCGGTCGCCTCGCCCGGTTGTGCTTGTGGGTTGACCTCTGTGCCGATCGTGCACGGGCGCGGTTGCAGCGCGGTGACGAGGCGGTATCAGCCGGGCAACAGTGGATTGGCGGGCCGTGCAGACCTGCGGTACGTTGGCCCTCTGGCCCCGCGTGACCCTCCACGCATGGACTTCCGCATCCTTGGTTCGCTCGAGGTCCTCTCGGAGGGCCGGGTGGTGGCGCTGGGCGGGACCAAGCAGCGGGCGTTGCTGGCGTTGTTCTTGCTGCATCGGGGCGAGACGCTCAGCACCGATCGGTTGATCGACGAGCTGTGGGGGGAGCGCCCACCGGCGAACGCGGCCAAGAGCGTGCAGGTGCACGTCTCGCGGCTGCGCAGGACGCTCGCGGGGGGCCAGGGCGACGCCCTGGCCGGGTTGGTGGTGACGCGCGAGCGCGGTTACGAGCTGGAGCTCGATCGCGACCGCCTCGACGCGGAGCGCTTCGAACGGCTGGTCGCCGAGGGCCGGGGAGAGCTCGCCGCCGGACGGCCCGAGCGGGCCGCCTCGCTACTGGAGCGGGCGCTGGCGCTGTGGCGCGGCCCGCCGCTCGCAGACCTGGCCTACGAGCCGTTCGCCCAGCGCGAGATCGCCCGGCTCGAAGACCTACGCCTGGGGGCGCTCGAACAGCTGATCGAGGCCAAGCTGGCGCTCGGCGCCCACGCCGAGCTGGTCGGCCGGCTGGAGGGACTGATCGCAGAGCACCCCTACCGCGAGCGGCTGCGGGCGCAGCTGATGCTCGCCCTCTACCGGTCCGACCGCCAAGCCGACGCCCTACAGGCCTACCAGGACGCCCGCCGCACCCTGGTCGAAGACCTCGGCATCGAACCCGGCGAACGACTACGCGAACTCGAACGAGCGATCCTGGCCCAAGACTCCGCCCTCGCCCTACCCGCCGTCGAAACCGCCCAGCCGGCCGCGGCCGAGCCGGCGCCCGCCGCGGAGACGCGCAGCGCATTCGTTGGCCGCGAGCGCGAGCTGGCAGAGCTGGTCGCCGGCCTGGACGACGCCTTCGCCGGCCGCGGACGGCTGTTCCTGCTCGTTGGCGAGCCCGGCATCGGCAAAAGCCGCCTCGCCGAGGAGCTGACCGACCACGCCAGGGCGCGCGGGGGGCGAATCCTCGTCGGCCGCTGCTGGGAGGCCGGTGGCGCGCCCGCCTACTGGCCGTGGGTGCAGTCTCTGCGGCCGTACCTTCGGGATACCGACGCGGAGAGTCTTCGATCCCAGCTTGGCGAGGGGGCCGCCGACGTGGCTCAGATCCTCCCGGAGCTGCGCGACTTGCTCGTCGATGTGCCACCGGCGGCCGCGATCGAGTCCGAGGGAGCCCGTTTCCGACTCTTCGATTCGCTGACCGCCTTCCTGAAGTCCGCGGCGGCCGAGCGGCCGCTGGTAGTCGTGCTCGACGACCTGCACGCGGCCGACGAGCCCTCGCTCCTGCTTCTGCGGTTCGTCGCTCGGGAGCTCGGCGAGAGCCGTCTGCTCATCGTCGGAGCCTGCCGCGACGTCGATCCGACCCCCACGGATCCGCTCACGACCACCCTCGTCGAGCTGGCCCGCGAGCCGGTCACGCGAGCGGTTTCGCTCGCCGGCCTCGGCGAAGCCGACGTCGTCCGCTTTATCGAGGCCGTCGCACCCGACGCCCCCGCGCCGGAGCTGGCGGCGGCCGTACACGCCGAGACCGAGGGCAATCCCCTCTTCATCGGAGAGACCGTGCGGCTGCTCGCCGCGGAGAGACGGCTGGACAAGCCCACAACGGCTCCGATTGCGATCCCACAAAGCGTGAGAGAGGTGATCGGACGCCGCCTGCGCCATCTCTCGAACGAGTGCAACCAACTGCTCGCCCTGGCCTCGGTTCTCGGCCGCGAATTCGATCTCGATGCGCTGGCGGGTGTCAGCGGGCTCGACCGTGACGCCATTCTCGAGTTGCTCGACGAGGGGATGGAGGCGCGCCTGGTGTCGGAGGTTCCCGGCGCGATCGGCCGCATGCGCTTCGCCCACGCCCTGATCCGGGACGCGGTCTACCACGGTATTGCGAGGAGTCGCCGAGTGCAGCTCCACCGCCAGGTAGGCGAGGCTCTCGAGGTCCTCTACGCGTCGGACCTCGACCCCCATCTCGCGGAGCTCGCGCACCACTTCTTCGAGGCCGCGGCGGGTGGAGACGGCCGGAAGGCGGTCGACTACGCTCGCCGTGGCGGCGACCATGCGGCTTCGCAGCTCGCCTACGAGGAAGCCATCCGCCTCTACGGAATGGCGCTCGAGGCACTCGGGCCGGACGCCGCCACAAAGGCAGAGTCGCGCTGTGAGCTGCTCCTGGCGCTCGGCGACGCCCAGGGCCGGGCCGGAGACGACTTGGGGGCGAAGTCGACTCTTCTGCGCGCGGCCGACCTCGCACGCTCCGCGGGGCTGCCCGAGATGCGCGCTCGTGCGGCCGCCGGCTACGGCGGCAGGTTCCTATGGACGCACGAGCTGACCGACGAACGGCTCGTCCCGCTGCTCGAGGACGGGCTCTCGGCGCTGGGCGAGGCCGACAGTGTGCTGCGGGTCCAGCTGCTCTCGCGCCTCGCCGCGGCGCTGCGCCACGGACCGTCCCGCGACCGCCGCGAGCGCATTATGGAAGAGGCAATCCAGACAGCACGCAGGATCGGCGACCCGGGGACGCTGGCCTATGCGCTCGCCGCCGGGGAGGCCGCCTTGCACGCACCCTGGACCGCTCAGCGGCGACTGGCCGAGGGGGAGGAGATCGTCTCGCTCGCGGCGAGGACGGGAGACAGGGAGCGGCTCTTCGACGGACACGAGCATTCGTTTTGGGCCGCCTGGGAGCTCGGCGACCCCGATCGCCGCGCGGCCGAGCTCGCCTCGCTGACCCGCGTTGCCGATGAGCTGAGGCAGCCCGCCCAGCTCTGGATGCTCGTCACGGCGCAGGCCACCCTCGCCCTGTCTCAGGGCCGGTTCGCCGAGGCCGCGCAGCTGATCGAGCGAGCGGCGGAGATTGGGGAGCGTGTACTGGCCTGGGGCGCAGGAGCGGCGCGCAAGCTGCAGCTCGTACTGCTGCGCAGGCACCAGGGACGACTGGAGGACTTCTTGTCCGAGATCCGGGACCGTGCGGACGAGTTTCCCTCGCCGCTCGTGCACAGGGCCGTTCTCGCGCAAGCCTACGCTCAGCTGGGGCGCAGCGACGAGGCGGAGGGCCTCCTCAACGAGCTCACCGGCCGCGACCTCTCCGCCTGGCATGTCGACGAGGAGTGGCTCGTCAGCATCTGCCTGCTCGCGGAGACCTGCGGACTCCTGGATGACGTCGGGCCCGCCGCTGCCCTCTACGAGCTGCTCCTCCCCTACGCATCGCACTACGCGGTCGCCGTCCCCGAGTTCGCGCTCGACTCGACCGGTCGGGCGCTCGGCATCCTCGCCACCCTGTTGGGCCGCTTCGATGACGCGGCGCGACACTTCGAGGAGGCGCTGCAAATGAACGAGAGGATGGGCGCTCGCCCCTGGGTCGCACACACCCACGAGGACCATGCCCGGATGATGCTGCGCCGGAATGCCCCGGGAGACCGAGAACGGGCGGAGAAGCTCCTATCGCGGGCTCACGCGACCTACCACGAGCTCGGCATGCAGCGCCAGGCGGCCACCGCGGCGGCGCTGGCGGGGACCGTGGCGCACCCGTAGCCCTGAGCGCCTCCGGCTCATGCGGCGGCCCGGACTGGCGTGAGGATCCGCGCCAGGTTGTCGGGTGCGAAGTACTCGTCCGGGGGGACGGTGCCCGCGAAGGTGCCGAACAGCCGGTCGCGTTCGCGCGGATTGTCGCGGAGCGCCGCGAACAGCTGTTGCATGTCAGGCGGGGACGGCTGCAGGCGGGCGAAGCCGATCGTGCTTTGGAAGCCGTGCGCCGAGAGCTCGTTGCGACGCCGCTCGTAGTCCGCCAGCGTCCGGGCGAGCGGCGCGCGCCCCGAAAGGCCGGCGTCGACCGCCTGGGCGAGCAGCTCTGCGTCGCGGAAGGCGTCGCTGATGCCGAGCGCGAGGATCGGGTCCTTGTGGTAGCCGGCGTCGCCGACGAGCGCCCATCCCTTGCCGTGCGGGCGGCGGTAGAAGTTCGGCAGCCGGCCGGTCCCGCGGAAGCGCTCGCTGCGGGTGGCGCGCCGGACGCGCGCCGCGAGTCCGGGCGCGAGCTCGAGCGCCTCGAGGAACCGGCGCTCGATGTCGGAGCGGATCGCGTGGAACTCGGCGTTGGGCCAGAGGACGATGGTCACCACCTGGAGGTCATTGGTCGGCGCGGCGACGATCATGCACCCGGGGCGCGGGTAGAGCTCGACGCCGTCGATCTCGACGCCGCTCCAATAGGTGTAGTAGGCACAGGTCAGCGTCCCCTGGTCGTTGTACGTCGGGGCACCTACCCCGCGGGCGACGAGTGAATTGAGGCCATCGGCACCGATGACGATCCGGGCGTGCTCTATCTTGCCGCGCGAGCGGATGCCCGTGACGCGATCTCCGTCGGTCACCAGCCCGTCGACGGGAAAGTGCTGGCGGACCTCGGCGCCAGCGTCGGCGGCGGCCTCGACGAGCATCTGGTCGAGGACGGTTCGGCGCAGCGAGTACGCCTCCGTCACCTCACCGATCGGCGGCGGGGCGCCGTGCAGTGCGAACGGGCCGACGTCGAGCGTGTAGTTGCGGATCCCGGGCGCTCCCGCGGCGGCGATCCGCGGCAGGAGGCCCCAGCGCTCCAGGCTGGCCACACCGGACTGGTGGATGTAGTGGGTCGAGAGCGTGTCGCTCGGGAAGCCGGCCCGGTCGACCACCAGCACGCGGTGGCCTTGGCGGGCGAGCAACATCGCCGTCGGTGAGCCGGCACAGCGGGCGCCGACCACGATCGCGTCGTACATCGGGATGTCTCCGTAGGTCGAGGATGACTATGTTCCGTACATTTACCCTACGGAACATAGTTTTGTCAAGCGGAGATCGCCGGGGCCCGGGGGATCAGCCCGAATAGCCCGGCTGCGCCCGACCCCATGCCAACGGATGCGCCGGCCGACCGGACAGCAGCGCAGCGCCGAATCCGACGCCGGTCACGAGCAGACCGGCCGCGATGTCGAACATGTAGTGGTTGCCGGTCGCGACCACCGAGACCGATACGAGCGGGCCCCAGAGCAGCGCGAGCGCCTTCGCCCAGGGCCGGCGGAGGGCGAAGTACAACGCGACCGAGATTGCGGCCGCGAAGCCCACGTGGAGGCTCGGCACCGCAGCGAACGGGTTGTAGAACATCGTCGAGTGGCCCGTGAGCGCCACGCCCGCCTGCTGGCTGACTGTGTCGGCCATTCCCAGCCCGGCGAGCCGCGGCGGCGCGACCGGGAAGAGGGCGAAGATCGGGACGGCGATCAGCCACGTCGCCAGCACGGTGTTGCGGAGCACGCGATACACCTCGGGCGAGCGGCGGTAGAGCCAGATCAGCGACCCGGGTAGCACCAGCAGCTGCGCGGCTAGGTAGGTATTGCTGAGCAGGAACGCCGCCGCGGAGGAGTCGAGCGCGCGCTGAACGGAGTGCTCCATGGCCAGACCGGCATCTCGTTCGAGGTCGACGATCCAGCGGGCGTGCTCCTGGGCGTGGTCGATGTCGCCGACGAAGACCCAGCGGGCGAGGTTGTACACGCCGTATGCCGCAAGGAAGAGCAGCAGCTCCCGGGGCCACCCAAGCCCGGTGAGTCCCTTGAATCTCGGCATGGAGGCAGGCTGTCAAGCACCTGGCTCCGCTCCCATGCGGTCTCCACCCGTTTACGGGTGTGGAGAACCGAACGGCGTCAGCCGAAGAATCCCATTTGCGACGGCTCGGGATCCGCCGGCGCCACGGCCGCGGCCACCGGCGCAGCCGCCCCGATCGGCACCGGGGGTGGCTCCTCCAGCAGGGCCGGAAGCCGAGCGAAATCCTCGCGCAGCTGCCCGAGCGTGCCCGTGCTGCGAAGCGCCGCGGCCGGGTGGTAGAGCGGGTAGACGCGCACGGCGCGGCCCCCGAGCTCTTGCACCTGGGGGCGCCCGTGGACGCTCGTGATGCCTCGGTTTGAACGCGTGAGCAGCTTCGTCGCGAAGTTGCCCAGAGTGCAGATCACTTTCGGCTCGATCAGCTCGATCTGCCGGTTCAGATACGGCTTGCAGGTGTCGATCTCGTCAGGCTGGGGGTCGCGGTTGCCCGGCGGGCGGCATTTGAGGACATTCGCCACGAACACGTCCTTCCGCGACCGCCCGATCTCCTCCAGGAGCTGGTCCAGCAGCTGGCCCGCGCGGCCTACGAAGGGCAGGCCCTGGAGGTCCTCGTGGTGGCCGGGCGCCTCGCCGACGAACATCAGGTCGGCGTCCGCGTTGCCGTTTCCGAAGACGACGTTGGTGCGCCCCTCGTGAAGCGGGCAGCGCACGCAGCCGGAAGTTTCGCGGTAGAGGGCGACGAGCTCCTCGCGCCGCTCCGCTGCGGGGCGGGACTGCATGGCCTGAAGCCTACGCATCGGCGGCGACGGTAAAAACCGGTCGCTTCGCTCGCGGTTTTTCAATTACTTGAAAATGAGCGTGGGTATTCTTGAGGCGTCGGCCGCTACCCCAAACGGAGTGGACCGATAGGCGAATGAACCCTCAGAGCAAGGATCAGCGCATTGCCGTTGTCGGGGCCGGCCGCGTCGGCGTTCCGCTGGCGGCCGCGCTTCGGGAGGCAGGTTTCAGCGTCGAGGGCCCGCTCGGCCGCGGCGAGACGCCGGCTCCCTGCGACGCCGTCGTCCTCTGCGTCCCGGACGCCGAGATCGCGGCGGCGGCTGAAGCGGTGGCCGGGGCCGCGCCGCTGGTAGGACACACGAGCGGGGCCACGCCGCTCGCCGCTCTCGGACCGGCGAACGCGGAGAGGTTCGGGCTGCATCCGCTTCAGACCTTCGCCTTCGGTTCCGGACCGGAGACCTTCACGGGTGCCGGCGCCGCCGTCGCCGGCTCCACGCCACGGGCGCTCGACTTCGCCGCCTCTCTCGCTCGACGCCTCGGCACCACCCCCTTCGAGATCGACGACGAGGGCCGTGCCGCCTACCACGCAGCCGCGGCGCTCGCATCCAATTTCCTCGTCACGCTCCAGGCGGCCGCCGAGAGCATCGCCGCCGGCGCCGGGCTCGAGCCGAGCGAGGCTCGTGCCCTGCTCGTGCCGCTGCTGCGCCGCACGGTCGACAACCTCGCCGAGCTCGGCCCCGAGGCCGCCCTCACCGGTCCGATCGCCCGCGGCGACTACGCTACGGTCGCCGCCCAGCGGGGGGCGGTCGAGGAGGTCGCGCCGCATCTGCTGGACCTTTTCGACGAACTCGTTCGGCACACCCACTCGCTCGCGGCCCAGGGAGCCTCGGCGTGAGGACCGTCAGGACCGTCCGCGATCTGCGCGACGCGCTGGCGCCGGAGCGGATCGCCGGGCGCTCGATCGGCCTCGTCCCCACCATGGGGTCCTTCCACGACGGCCATCTCGCGCTGGTCCGCCGGGCGCGCGAGGCCTGCGACGTCGTGGTGGTCTCGCTCTTCGTGAACCCGGCTCAGTTCGGCCCGAGCGAGGATCTCGCCGCCTACCCGCGCGACGAGTCTCGCGACCTGGCGCTCGCCGAGGCTGAGGGCGTCGATCTGCTGTTCGCGCCGCGCGTCGAGGAGGTCTATCCCGACGGGTTCGACACGACCGTGACGGTCGGCGGCCTGACCAGCGTGCTCGAGGGTGCCCCCGCCCGGCGCGGCCCCGGCCACTTCGCCGGCGTCGCGACGGTCGTCACCAAGCTCTTCAACATGGTCGGGGCGGACGTGGCGTACTTCGGCCAGAAGGATGCGCAGCAAGCCCTCGTGATCCGCAAGCTCGTCCGTGACCTCGACATTCCGGTCCGTATCGAGGTCCTGCCCATCGTGCGCGACCCCGACGGCCTGGCGCTCAGCTCGCGCAACGCCTACCTCGACGCGGACGAGCGCGAACGGGCGCTTGCGCTCAGCCGCGCCCTGCGGGCGGCCGAGGCGGCCGTCGCGGGCGGCACGATCGAGGCGGACGCCGTGCTCGCCGCCGCGCGGGCAAAGCTGGACGAGGCCGGGGTCGAGCCCGAGTACCTCGAGCTCCGCTCCGCCCACGATCTCTCGGAGGTCGAGCGCGTCAACGGCTCGACCCTCCTTGCCGTGGCCGCCCGCGTGGGCCGGGCGCGGTTGATCGACAACGCGATCCTGGGAGGCGAGTAGGACGGCGCCGTGCTGGAAACCGTTGATGTGAACGAGAACGTCGAGGAGTTGATGACATGAGCAGCCCCCCGAGGGCAACCGCCCCGCCCGCGAAACGACCGGCCGTGACCCTGTCGAAGCTCGCCGAGAAGAAGGCGCTCGGCGAGCCGATCGGGATGGTCACCGCGTACGACTATCCGAGCGGCCAGGTGGCCGAGGAGGCCGGCGTGGACGTGGTGCTGGTGGGCGACTCCGGCGCCATGACCGTGCTGGGCTACCCCTCGACCGTTCCCGTCACGATCGATGAGCTCCTCGTACTCGCGGCGGCCGTGCGCCGGGGGCTCTCCACTCCCCTGCTGGTCGGCGACATGCCGTTCGGCTCCTACGAGATCTCGAACGAGCAGGCAATCGCGAACGCCCAACGCTTCGTGAAGGAGGCGGGCTGCGACGCGGTCAAGCTGGAACGGGGCGGCACTTCCGTCGAGCGGGCGAAAGCGATCATCGCGGCGGGAATCCCGGTGATGGGCCACGTCGGCTTGACTCCCCAGACCGCCACGGCGCTCGGCGGCTACCGCTCGCAGGGCCGCACGGCGGAGCGCGCGCTCGGGGTGATGCACGACGCCGTGGCGCTCCAGGAGGCGGGCTGCTTCTCGATCGTCTTCGAGGCGATACCGAGCGCGCTCACCGAGACGATCATGCCGAGCATGCGCATCCCGGTGATCGGGATAGGTGCGGGGCCGGCCGCCGACGGCCAAGTGCTCGTGCTCCACGATCTGCTCGGCATCTACGACGGCCATGCGGCCCGCTTCGTCAAGCGCTACGCGAGCGTGCGCGAGGAGATGATCAAGGGAGTCGCCGCGTTCGCGGAGGACGTGCGCAGGCGCCGCTATCCCGAGCCGGAACACGGCTACACCATGGCTCCGGACGAAATCCAGCGGCTGCACGAGCTGGTCGACGAGCAAACCGGAGAGCCGTTTACGGGCGGATTCAGCTTGTGACGTAATTCGCAGCGTCCCCCGCAGTTGGAGGCCCGAAGACCAGGGCCATCCAACACGGGGAGGACACCATGAAGGCCATGCTCTCCCGCCGTCCGTCCGCCGCGATGGTGGTCGCGCTGATCGCTCTGTTCGCCGCCACCGGCGGCGTCGGTAACGCGGCCGCGACCATCGACAGCGGCGACATCCTCGACAACTCGATCCGCAGCAAGGACGTGCTCAATCGCAGCCCCGCGCCGTGGACGTGAAGAAGGACTCGCTTGGCTCCGGCGTAATCAAGGAATCGTCGCTCGGGAAGGTGCCGAGCGCCGGCACCGCGGACACGGCCCAGCAGGCCACGAGCGCGCAGGACGCGGTGAACGCCCAGCACGCAGTCAACGCCCAGACCGCAGCGGCGGTGGGCCCGAACGGTGTCCGTCCGGCTGCTCTCCAGACCAGCTCCGTCACCGGCCCGAAGCTGGGCTCGGTCGTGGTCCGCACCGACACCGTGTCAGTGCCGAGCCTCGGTTCCGAGGGCCTGGAGCTCGGCTGCCAGGCCGGCGAGCAGCTGCTCAGCGGCGGCGCGAGGTGGTCCGCCGCCCCGGCCAAGTACCCGGCCCTGCGCCTGGTGCACTCGTACCCGGTCAACACCACCTGGTTCGCCCGCGGCTACAACGACACCGCTATCGCGCGCGACCTCACCGTCCGCGTGCTCTGCCTCGACCACTGAGGGGGGACACACCCTCGGCAGTACGTTCGGCCCCGGCCTCGCCGGGGCCGTTCGCTGCTGGGAAGCCGGGGTCAGTGGCCGTAGGATGCCGTCGTGACCGTCCACGCCGGACAGCTTCGCTTCTCGACCGAGGGCGACGGCGACGTGATCGACATCACCGTCGGCGTGCAAAGCGTGATCGCCCAGGCCGACGTCGAGAGCGGGATCGCGTCGGTCTTCGTGCCCGGCTCCACCGCGGCCGTGACCACGATGGAGCACGAGCCGGGTGGCGTGCACGACCTGCGCGCGACGCTGGACCGGCTGGTGCCGCGCGAAGGGCGCTACGAGCACAACCGGCTGGCGGGCGATACGAACTCCCACGCCCACATCCGAGCGGCGATCGTCGGGCCGTCGGAGACGTTGCCGGTTCGCGACGGCCGGCTCGAGCTCGGCACCTGGCAGCAGGTGGTCCTGATCGACTTCGACGACCGCCCGCGTCAGCGCACGGTCGTCGTGCAGGTCCTCGCCTGAGTGGCAGCAACTTCCCCGAACCGCGCGGGTTTGCGGTTACGCCAGCAGGCGAGAAAGGGAGGTTCCGAATGGTGCGACGTGTCCGTCGCTTCATGCCGTCCCCCGCGATGGTCGTGGCTCTGACGGCGCTGGTGACGTCACTCGGCGGGTCCGCGTACGCGCTCGTCGTGACCGGGAAGACGATCCGGAACAACTCGGTCACCGGCTTCGACATCCGCCAGCGCTCGCTCACCGGGAACGACATCAAGCGCGACAAGATCGGCGGGGGCTCGGTGAAGGAGTCGTCCTTGGGCGTCGTGCCGAGCGCCCTCCTGGCCCACGGCAGCGCCCGCTTCGCGGTCGTCAACGGCGGCGGGCAGATCGTCCGCGGGCGGGAGGTCAGCTCGGCCGCCCGCACGGGCGTCGGGCGCTACCAGGTGATCTTCAACACCGACGTGCGCGGGTGCGGCTACTACGCCACGATCGGAGACCCGAGCGCGGCGGGTCCGCCGCAGAACAGCCAGGCCAGCGTCGCGTCGCTGGGCTCGAACGTGAACGGGGTGGCGATCCGCACCGAGAACAACAACGGCGTCGAGGTGGACAGGGGCTTCCACCTGATCGTGTTCTGCTAGCGCGGCTCCGGGTATTCCACGGCCCGCAGCACCTTCGCGGGCACTCCGGCCGCGATCGAGAACGGGGGGACGTCGCCCGTGACCACGCTGTTCGCGCCGATCACGGAGCGCTCGCCGATCGTCACCCCGCTCGTGACGACCACGTTCGCGCCGCACCAGACGTTGTCGCCGACGCGCGTGGGTCCCTTGCTGCTGAACCCCTGCCACGGCACCGGGCGCTCCGGATCGTCGAAGCGGTGGCTGCCGTCCGTGACGAAGCAGCCGTTGGCGAACATGCAGTGGTCCCCGATCTCGACCAGCTCCACCGATGCCACCATCACCGCGATGTTGAGGAAGCTGCCAGAGCCGATCCGGATGCGCGCCTCGTCGGGCGCGGTGAGCCATACGTGCGGCTCGAGCAGGGAATGCTCGCCGATCTCGAGGCGTCCCTCGCGGAAGGCCTCGAGCACGTTGCCGTGCAGCGGCCAGCGCGCGAACGCCCGCCGCCGGGCGAACTCTCGGTGGATCCGGAGCCGGTTCCAGGGCAACGCGTTGCGCTCGTACCAGCGCCATTTCTGCCACCACAGCCGAGCGTTCTCCACGGGCGGCAGCTTCTCAGAGGCGGCAGGTAACGTGCCGGCGATGGGTCGCGCCCTCCTCGTCTACGACGACGACTGCGGCTTCTGCCGGGTCTGCCTGGCCGTGGTCCTGGCGTGGGACCGGCGCCGCCGGATAAGGCCCGTGGCCCTCCAGAGCGAGGAGGCCGCCCGCCGGCTGGCGGGAATGCCCGAGACCGAGCGAATGGCGTCATGGCACCTCGCGCGGGCCGACGGCACGGTGCACTCGGCGGGCTCCGCGTTCGGGCCGCTCTTCCGCGAGCTCCCTGGAGGCGCCGGGCTCGCAGCACTGGCGAACCGCTTCCCCCGCGCGGCCGAGCGGGGCTACGCCCGGGTGGCACGCAACCGCTCCGTGCTCGGCCGGGCGCTCCCCCGGAGTGCCCGGCGCTGGGCAGACGCGACCATCGAGCGTTGCCGGGAGGACCGCAACTCCACGCCTGCCGATTGGTTATCGGCTCGGTGAGACGTCCTCCCCTTCCCTCGCCGGCGATGGTCGTGGCGTTGGTGGCTCTCTTCCTGGCGCTCGGCGGCGCCGCGTACGGTGCCCTTCAGATTGCCAGCAGGCACATCGTGAACAACACCGTGCGCAGTCAGGACGTGCGCAACGGCACGCTGCGCGGAAAGGACGTGCGCAACCGGAGCCTGGGGGCCCGCGACATCAAGTTCGACTCGCTGACCGGCAACCAGATCGACGAACCGACCCTCGAGCGGGTGCCGAGGGCGGCGGACGCCCAGTCGCTCCAGGGCAGACGCCGGGCGAACGTTCCCCCCTTCACCCTCATGGGCGGCCAGGCGCGTGAGGTGCTGCGCGAGGGGCCGTTCGTGCTCACCGCTCGCTGCCAGATCGGACTGAGCACCACGACCGGTCCGGTCGACCGGGCCGAGGTGCTGATCTCGACCAACGCCAACAACGCCGCGTTCGACGCCGCCGACTCGGGCGACCTCGACACGACGACCCCAGAGGACCTGCGCACGTTCGTCGACGCAACGGCCGACCCCGGCGACGTGGCGGTCGACGCGCTCCAGGACGGCCTGGCCGTCGCCCCCGACGGCACCGAGGAGCTCGCCGACGCGAACCTCTACGCGATGGTCAACGCGCTCGGCCAGCCGGGCACCTGCCGCTTCGGCGGATACGTGGACCTCGGTTAGCGGGCCCGGTTAGGCGGTCCGCGCCTTGCGCACAACGACGTCGAGCTCATCTAAGCTCAGGCCCGGCTGCGGGAGCGGACGCGGGTCGGGCGTCCGCAGGCCGTCGATCGCCAGGGCCAGGTAGCGGCGCCAGAGCTCCGGGGCGTGTGGCGGCGTCAATTCGGCGGCCGAGCTGACCATGAACTGCAGCAGCGGCAGGTCGGTGGCCACGACGTCGTCGCGCAGGGCGCCGCTCGCTTGCGCTCGCCGCACCAGCTGCTCGGTCAACGGGGCGAGCCTGACGCGGGCACGCGCCGCGAGCGTGGTGCCGTGGTCGCTGCCGATGATGATCTCCCTCAGGCCGCGGTTCTCTATCTGCAGCTCGGTTGCCTGCTCGAGGAAGTCGGTCAGCCCCTCCCAGGCGTCGCCGGATGCGAGCCCGCGCTCGGCCAGCTCGACCACACGGTCGAGACGCTCCCCGAACAGCGCCTCGATCAGCTGGCGCTTGTCCGGGAAGCGCCGGTAGGCAGTGCCGACGCCGACGCCCGCGTGGTGGGCGATCTCGTCGAGCCCGACGGACAGCCCCTTGGCGGCGAACAGCTCGGCGGCCGCGTCGAGGATGCGCTTCCGGTTGCGCTCGGCGTCGGCTCGCAACGGCTTCTCGCTGGTCATGGGAGCCAAGCTTAACAAAAGCGGAGACATAGTCTCCAGTTATGCGGTAGGCTGGCCGAACCGGAGAGACGGTCTCCAGTTCTACCAGAGGAGCGGACACCCATGAGACCCACGACACCATCGACCACCACGGCCTCCCGCGACCGGCGCTGGCTGATCCTCGGCGTCCTCGGCCTCGCCCAGCTGATGGTCGTGCTCGACGCCACGATCGTGAACATCGCGCTCCCGAGCGCGCAGGAGGCGCTGGGCTTCTCCGACGCCAGCCGTCAATGGATCATCACCGCCTAATCGAGATCGGGGTCGGCGGAAACCGGTCCGTCGCAGAGGCGGGCGAGTTCATTGAACTGACGGCCAACACCGAGCGGCGGGCACTGCGAACCCGCACCGCTGGCTGCGGACAGCCCGGTGCGCCGGCGGCGGTTCGGTGATGTGTGCTCTCGCCTCTCCCACAGTGGACGAGCCTCGATAGCGCGGGCTCCCGAGGCCCGACTCCCGCAGTCGGCAGAGGATTCCCTCGCGCGATGGTCCGATGAGTCTTGAAGCTCTGCGCGGTCTCATCACGTGAAGCCCTCAACGACCTGGGGAGGCATCAAGACATGCCCGTGAATCGTGTACTCGCCGGTATCGCAGTCGCTGACGTAGACGCTGCCCTCCCCTGGTACGAGCTGCTCTTCGGCCGGCCCGCCGACGAGCTCCCGATGGAGGGTCTGGCCGAGTGGCATGTCACCTCCGGCGGGGTGGTCCAGTTGGTCGCGAGCGCCGAGCGGGCGGGGCGATCGTTGCTGACGCTCGACTTCGAGGACCTCAGGCGGGAGCTCGCCGCCATGCGTGACCGCGGCCTGGACGCTGGCCAAGTGGACGACACGACCTCTGAGAAGGTGCTTATCGCCACGACGACTGACCCGGAAGGCAACGCGATCACGCTGGTCGAACAGCGCTAGCCGAGGGCCCGGCTGTCTGTGGCCGTCGGTCGGTGACGACGCCGCGAGGGCGATGCGATCCGGACCGAGGTGCTTCGGCTGCCACGCCGCGCTGATGGGCCGACGCACCGCTCTTGCGCCCCCCAACGCGTTCGCCCGAGGTTGTCCTTTTTACGTTCGCCGTTCGTCTTAGAGCCGACCATCCCCAAATGACGCCTCACCGCGTCGATCACGCCATCTCGGACGAGAGGAGACTCCTCATGCGCAAGCCCAGGGCCGGCCGTACGTGACGCTCGACGGCGTCGTCGACGCTCCCGAGGCCTGGGTCATGCCCGACGACGAGAGCGACGTCAGCGAGGCAGTTTCGCGGCTCAAGCAGGAGAACGGCGAGACCATCACGCTCAACGGAAGCGTCGCTCTTCTGCGCTCGCTGCTCAGGGCAGAGCTCGTCGATTAGTGGCGGCTCTGGCTGCATCCGGTCGTACGGGGATCGGGACACCGGCTGTTCGACAACAGCTTGGATCTGGGTGCCCTCGAGCTCGCCGACCGACCGAGCGCAGATGCGGCCGTGCGCCCGCTAGAGCCGACAACCACACCGAAGGGAGATCGAAAAATGAAGCGCTTCCTGCTCCTCTACAAGGGACCGCCAACGCCGCCGGGGGCCACGCACGAAGGGTGGCCGGAGTGGTTCAGGGCGATCGGCGATGCGCTCGTCGATGTCGGCTCACCTGCGAGGAACGGCGTCGTCCTCCACGCGGACGGATCGACCAGCGACGACGCGGCCGGCTTGAACGGCTACAGCGTCATTCAGGCCGAAGGCAGAAGCGAGGCGCTCGACTTGCTGCGGGACCATCCGCTGCTGGCGCTGGACGGCGATTGGGTCATCGAGGTATTCGAAGTGCCGAAGCGGTGAGGCCGCCGGAACCAGAGAGGAAAACGAAATGAAGGTGAACAGCATCTCGGGGGATCACCTGTTACGTGAAGGATCTCTTCAAGACGGGCGATTTCTACGAGGCGGTCGGCTTTCGGCGAGGCAAGGAGGACCGCTCGGCCGTCGGGCAATCGGGAGCTCGTCCTCCGCGATCCCGACGGCTACAAGCTCGTCTTCATTCAGAGGAAGTAGGGAGCGAGCTGGCTCCCCCATGTCCGAGCCAAAACACACTGAGAGCGTGGTCTGGGCCGGCGATGAACGCGTCAAGGGACATGCCGAGAGATGCAAAGACCAGGTAGGCGACGGCGGCGGTCGGAACCACCAGTGGATGTATGGCGTCGAGGCCCAGGCGCGAGCGCCAGCTGGTCGAGGAGAACTACAACCGGGCGGGCGCCTTGAGCATCTGGCGACCGTTCAAGGAACGCCGCCGAGGAGCTTGGGGTTGAGCGGCGTCTCTCTCCGGCCGGCGACGGCAGCCGATGTGCCGAGCTTGACCGAGCTGGTCCGCGCGGCCTACGCGCACTACGTCGCGCGTCTCGGCGGGCTGCGAAGACCGATGACCGACGACTACGCCGAGGTTGTTTTCGTACCCACCGGATGATCGTCGCCCAAGCGCGGGGGCCAGATTCTCGGGCTGGTCGTCCTCGGAGTCAGTGACGAGGGCTTCTTCGTCGAGAACGTCGCCGTCGACCCCTCGCATCAGGGGATTGGAGTGGGCAAGGCCCTCCTCGAGCACACCGAGAGCGCGGCTCGCAACGCCGGCTTCGACTCGATCCACCTCTACACCCACGAGCAGATGGTCGAGAACCTGGCCTTCTACTCGCGAATCGGCTACGTAGAGTACGGCCGGCGCCCGCTCGGAGAGGCCAGCCTCGTCTACCTGCGCAAGAACCTCGGCTGAGAAACGCGAGCCCACCCGCCGAGACGCCCGCCCTGGACGAGCAACTGCAGTCCGCCAGCGCGCGATCGGGCCCTTCGCGGCTCGTCAGCTGCGCACGTGCTACTGGTCCGGGGCGGGAGCACGAGGCGTCTCCGCGGGGACGCCTCCCGTTCACGCGGACCGGCGGCGGGTCCGCATTGCTGGCACATTGCGGGGTTTCTTTCGTATCGGGCACCGGGGCGAGGGCCCTGCACCTGAAGGTGAGCAGCCGGGGCGCGCGGCGTTCGTCGTGTCCGACGCTAATCACCCTCTTCGGAGCTCCACAACGGCTGCGTAGGCGCTGAGTCGAGCGCGCGGCGGAGCAGTGTCACCAGCTCCCGGCGCTCTTCGGCGGTGAGCCCGGCCAGAACCTCGTCTTCTACCTGGGAAATCATCCGCCGAGCGCGCTGGAGGAGCCGGCGGCCCTTGGGGGTAATCCCAATCTCTCGAGCTCGGCGGTCGGTGGCAGACGGCCGGCGCTTGGCCAGCCCTGCGCTCTCGAGCTGGTCGATCAGCGAGACCATCGTGCTGCGATCGATGCCCATGACCGTGCCGAGTTCCTGCTGAATAGCTCCCGCGCGAGCCGCGATGACGTTGAGGAGTCCGAATAGGGCCGGCGTCAGGCCGACCGACCCAAGCGCGTCCGCGGCGCGGATGTGTGATGCGCGCCAAAGCCGGAAGAAGAGCTGGCCGGCGTACTCGGCGACGGGTGGATCGGCAGAGGGGTGCGTTGCCACTTCCGCGATTCTCGCACGTGTCCTCAGTAGCAACAATAATTTCTGCTACAAATGATCAGGCACGCAAAGTAATCCGGCCTCTGGAGGTCCTCCCGAGATGGCGACGGCCAACCCCAACCCTCATTCCTTGCATCTCGTCGCGGCAAGCTCACTCTGGCGCTGCTGGCCGGCGTCGCGTTCCTCGATTTCGTCGACGCGTCGATCGTCAACGTCGCCCTTCCCTCGATCCGCAACGACCTGGGCTTCTCGGAGCAGAGCCTGCAGTGGGTGCCGAGCGCATATCTGCTCACTTACGGCGGCTTCATGCTGCTCGGTGGCCGCGCCGCGGACCTACTCGGGCGCCGCCGGATCCTCGTCGCGGGCACGGTCCTAATCGGGCTCTCGTCGCTGATCGGCGGGTTCGCCGAGAGCGAGGGCGTCCTCATCGGTGCGCGCCTGGCGCAGGGCTTGGGCGCCGCGATGATGCTCCCGGCCGCACTCTCGATCCTCACGACGACGTTCAAAGAGGGCTCCGACCGCACCAAGGCCCTTGGGATCTGGGGGGCAGTTGGCGGGCTGGCCTCTGCCGCCGGCGTGCTCCTCGGCGGCCTTCTCACCGACGGCCCTGGCTGGCGCTGGGTGATGTTCGTGAATCCGGTGGCCTCCGTGCTCGTGCTCGGCGGCATCTTCTGGCTGATCAGCGGCGACCGGCGCCGCGTGCAGCTTCAGAACTTCGACTTTCTCGGGGCGATCCTCGCCACCGGCGGGATGCTGCTGCTCGTCTACACGCTCGTACAGGCGCCCGACGTCGGCTGGGGCACGGCGCGCACCATCGGCGGACTCGGCGGCGCGATCGCGCTACTGGCCGCGTTCGTGGTCAACGAGCAGCGCACGGGGAACCCACTCGCCCCGCTGTCGATCTTCCGCATCAACGGCCTCGCCTACGCCGATGTCACCCAGCTGATCGCGTTCGCGGGCTTCCTCGCGATGTTCTTCTTCCTCACCCTCTACATGCAGAACGTCCTCGGCTACTCGCCGATCCAGACCGGCGTCGCGTACCTGCCGGTCACCGCCGGCGCCGCGGTGGCCGCCGGCATCAGCTCGCAGCTCCTGGCCCGCACCGGCACCCGGCCGGTGATCGTGGCCGGATCGCTGATCGCCGCGGCCGGCGTCTACTACCTCTCGCTCGTCCCGGTCGACGGCTCCTACCTCACCGACCTGCTGCCCGGCCTCGTGGTCATGTCACTCGGCCTTGGCGCCGTCTTCGTCGCCGTCACCACGGCCGCCAACGCCGGTGTGCCGGGCGACAAGGCAGGCCTGGCGGCGGCACTGCTGAACGCCTCGCAGCAGCTCGGAGGCGCGATGGGCCTGGCGATCTTCTCCGCGATCGCCACCTCGCATACGAGCCACCTGCTGGCCACTCACACCCCGACAGCCGAGGCGCTCACCGGAGGCTTCGGGCGGGCGCTGGTCGCCTCGAGCGTCTTCCTCATCGCCGCGGCCGTCGTCGGGCTCCGCGCCACGAACACGAGAGGCGAAGCGCCCGCACCGCTCGTCGAGGCGGCGGAGCCGGGGGCCGCATGACAGAGCATGAAGTGCTGGCCGGCGCCCGTTCACGCTGGCCGAGGAGCTCGGAAATGTCAGCGCGGCCCGTCGCCGGATGGGGCTCCGCAGCTCGAGCAGCGGGTGATTGCCTTCGCACCCCACCGGGCGCCACACCAACGGCCCGGTGCCGGCCCATATCGCCTCCGGCGCCCGCAGAACCAGACCCGTCAGCTGGGCCCCAACTGTCTCCACATCCCGGGACTGGGACGCGCTAGGCCGCGGCCGCCACCTTCTCGCGGCGGCCCGGCCGGCCCCGCCGGGCGGCCGGCTTGACGATCCCCGCGAGGAAGCCGCCGGTGTACGAGCCCTCCGTCGCGGCCACCTGCTCGGGAGTGCCCTTCGCCACCACCAGGCCGCCCTCCTCGCCGCCCTCGGGGCCGAGATCGATGATGCGGTCGCCCGTCTTGATCACGTCGAGGTTGTGCTCGATCACCACCACGGTGTTGCCCTGGTCGACAAGGCGGTTGAGCATCTCGAGCAAGCGGTGGACGTCGGCGAAGTGGAGACCGGTGGTGGGCTCGTCGAGGATGTAGAGCGTGCGTCCGGTTGCCACCTTCGACAGCTCCGAGGCGAGTTTGACCCGCTGCGCCTCGCCGCCGGAGAGCGTGGTAGCGGGCTGGCCGAGCCGGATGTAGTCGAGCCCGACGTCGTGCAGCGCCTGGAGGCGGCGCTTGATCTTCGGAATGTGCTGGAAGAAGTCGACCGCCTCTTCCACGGTCATGTCGAGTACGTCGGCGATCGTCTTCCCCTTGAACCGCACCTCGAGCGTCTCACGGTTGTAGCGCTTGCCGTGGCACTGCTCGCAGGGCACGTAGACGTCGGGCAGGAAGTGCATCTCGATCTTGATCTGGCCGTCGCCGCGGCAGACCTCGCAGCGCCCGCCCTTGACGTTGAAGGAAAAGCGCCCGGGCTTGTAGCCGCGGGCCCGCGCCTCCTGCGTGCGCGAGTACAGCTCGCGGATGTGGTCGAACAGCCCGATGTAGGTCGCGGGGTTCGACCTCGGGGTGCGTCCGATCGGCGACTGGTCGATGTTGATGATCTTGTCGATCTCGTCGAGCCCGCGAACGCGCCTGTGGGCGCCCGGCCGCTGCTTGGCCCGGTGCAGCCGGTTCGCCACCGCCTTGTAGAGGATCTCGTTGACGAGCGTGGATTTGCCCGACCCGGACACGCCGGTGACGCAGCAGAACACCCCGAGCGGCAACTTCACGTCGATATCGCGCAAGTTGTGCTGGGACGCCCCCTCGATCTCGATGTGGCTGCTGGGGCGCCGGCGCCTTCTGGGCACCGGGATCTGCTGCCGGCCGGCAAGGAACTGCCCGGTGAGCGACTCCGACACCCGTGTGATGTGCTCCGGCGTGCCCTCCGCAACGAGCTCGCCACCGTGCTCGCCCGCCCCCGGCCCGAGGTCGACGATGTGGTCGGCCGCCCTCATGGTCCCCTCGTCGTGCTCCACGACGATCACGGTGTTGCCGAGGTCCCGCAGTCGCTCGAGCGTGGCGATCAGGCGCGCGTTGTCGCGCTGATGGAGCCCGATCGACGGCTCGTCGAGGATATACAGCACGCCCACCAGGCTGGAGCCGATCTGGGTGGCCAGCCGGATGCGCTGCGCCTCGCCACCCGAGAGCGTGGCCGCGGCCCGGTCGAGCGAGAGGTAGCCCACCCCGACGTTGTCGAGGAAGCGCAGCCGCTCGTCGATCTCGCGCAGGATCAGCCTGGCGATCTGGCGCTCCGTCTCGGACAGCTCGAGCTCGCCGAGCCAGTCGATGGCCCGCCGCGCCGACATGCGGGTGAACTCGTTGATCCCGAGCCCTCCCACCCGCACCGCGAGCGACTCCGGCCGCAGCCGCGCGCCCTTGCATTCCGGACAGGGGCGCAGCGTCATGTACTCCTCGATCTTCTCGCGCGACCAGTCCGAGTCCGTTTCGCGGTAGCGGCGCTCCAGGTTCGGCACGATGCCCTCGAAGGTGGTCATGTAGGAGCGCCGGCGGCCGTAGCGGTTGCGGTACGAGACGTAGATGCGCTCTCCGTCGGTGCCGTGGAGGAAGCAATCACGGACGTCCTCGGGGAGGTCCTCCCAGGGGGTATCCATGTTCACTTCCCACTTGTCCGCGATCGCCTGCGTCATCTGCTCGTAGTAGTTCGACGCGCTGGTCGACCAGGGCAGGATCGCTCCGTCGTTCAGCGACAGCGACGGATCGGGCACGATCAGCTCGGGATCTATCTCCATCTGCGACCCCAGGCCCGTGCATCGCGGGCAGGCCCCGTGCGGTGAGTTGAAGGAGAACATGCGCGGCTCGAGCTCCGGCATCGAGGTTCCGCAGTGGAGGCACATGAAGCGGTCGGAGTAGGTGGTCACCCCACCCGCCTCGACGTCCTCTATGTCGACCAATCCCTCGGCTCGGGCCACCGCCGTCTCGATCGAGTCGGCAAGACGCTTGCGCAGGTCCGGCCGCATCATCAGCCGGTCGATCACGACGGAGATGTCGTGCTTGAACTTCTTGTCGAGGACGATGTCCTCCTCGAGGCGGCGCAGCTCGCCGTCGACCTTCACGCGCGTGAAGCCCTCGGCGCGCAGCTCGTCGAACAGCCTCCCGTACTCGCCCTTGCGCCCCCTCACAACCGGCGCCAGCACCATGAACCTGGTGCCCTCCGGCAGCGTCATCACCTGGTCGATGATCTGCTCGGCCGACTGGGCCTCGATCGGGCGGCCGCAGTTGAAGCAGTGCGGGTGGCCCACCCGGGCCCACAGGAGCCGCAGGTAGTCGTAGATCTCGGTGACCGTGCCCACGGTCGAGCGCGGGTTGCGGCTCGTGGTCTTCTGGTCGATCGAGATCGCGGGCGAGAGGCCCTCGATCGAGTCCACGTCGGGTTTGTCCATCTGCCCCAGGAACTGCCGCGCGTACGCGGACAGCGACTCGACGTAGCGCCGCTGACCCTCCGCGTAGATCGTGTCGAAGGCGAGGCTCGACTTGCCGGAGCCCGACAATCCCGTGATCACGATCAGTGAATTGCGCGGCAGCCTCAGGTGCAGGTCCTTGAGGTTGTGCTCACGGGCGCCGGAGACGACGATGTCGCCAGTGGGAACCACAGCGGCCCTCGAGTCTAGTCCGAGGCTCGGCGCGAACAAGTGTTCCCAGTAGGGTGGGGCAGATGCGCTTCGGCTACACGATCCTCTACGTGCGGGATGTATCCGCCAGTCTCGACTTCTACGAGCGGGCGTTCGGCCAGCGGCGGCGCTTCCTTCACGAGAGCGGACAGTACGCCGAGCTCGAGACCGGCGGCACGGCCCTCGCATTCGCGGCTGTCGAGTTGGCCGCTTCGAACCTGCCCACCGAGTTCCGGCCGGCGCCGGCGGGCGAGTCGGCGCCCGCGTTCGAGGTCTGCTTCGTGAGCGATGACGTCCAAGGCGCCTTCGAACGCGCCGTGCGCGAAGGCGCCGAGCCGGTCACGGCGCCGCAGACCAAGCCGTGGGGCCAGGACGTCGCCTATGTGCGCGACCCCGACGGCACGCTGGTCGAGATCGCCTCGCCGGCTTGATCAGCTACCCGCGCGTGCTCTGATCGCCGCCCGCGCGCGCGTAGACATCGTCGAGCAGGGCCTCCGGATCGTCCAGCTCAAAGTTCTCGGCGAGGTAGCGGGCGGTCTCGTCGCGCGGGGTGCCGCTCAGCGCCATGTTGAGGGCGATCAGGCGGGCGCCCTCGCCGAATCCGCGGGCCTCGGCGCGCTCGGGGCCGGGGACGGCGGTGGCGTCGGGCTCGGCAATCTCGGGATCCCGGGCCGCCGCGGCCGCGGCCTCGGCCTCGGCAATCGTCTCGTCCACCTCGCCCGGCTCAGCGGCGGGCGCGACGCTCGCGACCGGCCGGCTCTCCTGGGCCGAGGCCGGCTGGGCCGGCTCGGCCGTAGGCGCCACGGACCGGGCCGGCTCCGCGCGCAGGTCCTCGAGCTCTTTGGCGAGCGAGGCGACCGAGGCGCGGATCGCAGCGACCTGCTGCTCCAACTCGCCCGCGCGCTCGGCGACCCGCGCGGCCACCTCCCGCGCACGGGACACCAGCGATTCGACCTCGCGCTCCGCCTCGGAGCGGATGCGAGCGACGTCCTCGCGAGCCGCCGCCTCGAGCTCGACCGCGCTCCGCTCCGCGGCCTCGACGATCGCCCGGACCTTCTCGGCTGCGGTCGCGGCGGCGGACTGCTTCGGGGACTCCTCCGTCACGGGGAGCCAAGCGTAGCGGCGGCCGTTCCGTCGCTTCTGGTTTGACCCTCGGGGTTCGGGGCTGGGTAAGGATGCGGCGCCCGGACGGAAGGGATTCCACCGAGCGTCCAACCTGGGACCTGCCGGTCTGCGGCCCGGACGCGCCGAGAGGGCGATGGGCGACCTATGTGTCGGGATGAGGCCTTGGCCGGCCCGCGGCCCAGCCGGAAGCCTCGGCGTAGGACGTCCTGGCGCGAATCCCCCACGCGCTCCACTGCCGCCCCACGGCTGACCCAGACGCCACCCTTACCCAGCCCAAACCACGCCCCGGGCCGGCGGACGCGTAAGCGAGACGCCGTCCGCCCGCCCTACCCCTTGACCCGGAACGCCCCCCGCATGAACGGGTGGACGCGGCAGAAGTAGGTGTAGGTCCCCGGCTTCAGGCCGTCCGGGGTGCGCCACTCGAGCGACCCGGTGGCCGGCGGGACCGCCGCGGGGCCCGCGCCCAGCGTGTTCGACTCGAACTGGACCGGCCCGTCGGCGATCGGGTAGGCGATGCCGGTGGACCGGTTGCAGGGCGCCTTGCACGAGGTGATCGAGTGGTAGACCCGCTCCGGGTTGTCGCTGTTGCGGAAGACCAGCGACTGGCCCGGGCGGATGACCGGCGGCAGCCCGCCGCCGGAGCCCGGGAGGCTGAGATCGCCCAACCGGTACTTGAAGTCGAGGATGTCGACGAGGCCGGGGTTCTCGGGCCCGTCGGGCAGCGTGCGCGGGTCCGGCATCACCGTTGCCTTGCCGCCGTGGTTGTTGTTCTCGGGCAGGTGCCCGTGGGTCGGGCGGCCTGGGAAGTCGACGCGCTTCTTGAATGGGTCGCGGCCGGGGCCGGAGTCGGCCATGTACGTGACCATGATCCCCATCGACTCCCACCAGGCCGCGCGCCGAGTGTCGTAGGTCGCAGTCGTGCTGAGCACATCCCCCTTGTGGACCTTGACCTTCCAGTTCTCCGGGGTGCCGGTCATCGCGACGTCCCACGAAACCGCGCCAGCGGGCTCGAAGTACTTCGCCTCCGACCGGAACAGGTGTGCCTTGCTTCCGCTGCCGCGCGGGGCCTCACGCCGGCAGCGGCGGCGGGCCGCAGCGGTGGCGCGAGTGCCGCAGCCCGCGGAGCGGAGCCGCACGCCCGGGCGGCGGAGCCAGAGATCGGTGTGGAGGCCGCCCGGGTGCAGGTGACCGCCGGTGCCGACCAGCACGCCGTCGCGGTCGACCACCCACTCGTTGCGCCTCGGGCCTCCGCCGTAGGGATCGGACGCGTCGTCGGGGAACGTGTAGCGCCCGCCGTGCCCCGCCCCCTTCTTGACGTTGAACACCGGGTAGAGCTGTCCGTTCATCACGTCCATCCAGATCGGACGCACCGGGCGGATCTTCTTCGCGGCGGAGGAGCTCGCCGGGATGAAGTCGATGTCGTAGGTCATGTAGACCTCGGCCGGCACGGGGGTGAGGTTGTGGATCATGTGGTTCAGGATCCAGCGGTCGGTGCTCCGGTAGGGGTAGCCGTAACCCGTCGGGAGCTGCATGATCGTCTTCTCCTCGCCGGCCGCGAAGAAGAGCTCGGGGAGCCCCGACGTCGCCGCCTGGCCGGAGAGGTTGACCCAGACGCCGTGGTGGAGGTGGATGATGTCCACGCCGGGCACCTTGCCGTTCGTATACGTCAGATTGGGCTTGATGCGGGTGATGTAGCCGTCGACCTGCGGCTTCTCGACTATCGGGGCGTACCCGATCTCGTTCTGGCCCGGGATGACCTTGAAGGGGCCGATCTTGTACTCGAGGCGCTGGACGTCGTCCGCCGCCATCGCCGAGGACGCCCATGCCAGCATGGCGACGCACACGGCGACACCGCACCCGAGGCGGAGGCTCCTTCCCACGGCTCCGGATGGTAGAGAAAAGTTGCGGACGGGGTGCAGATTGGCCGGCGGTCGGCGCGGCCTCAGGCGCTCGCCTCGGCCTCCGCCTCGGCAAGCTCGTGGCGCAGTGCCTTGATCTCGTCGCGCAGCTTCGCTGCGTACTCGAACCGCAGGTCGTCCGCGGCGGCGAGCATCTCCTCTTCCAGATCGACGATCGTCCGCCGGATCTCCTCCGCCGACATGCCCTCTGTGTCGCGCCGGCGCCGTCCGCGCCCGGTCGGCACCTTCGACTCCATCATCAGGAAGTCGGTGATGTCGGAGATGCCCTTCTGGATCGTGGCCGGCGTGATGCCGTGCTCCTCGTTGTAGTCGACCTGGATCGCGCGGCGGCGGTTGGTCTCCTCGATCGCGCTGCGCATGGCGGCCGTCTCCTTGTCGGCGTACATGATCACCGTGCCGCGCACGTTCCGGGCGGCGCGCCCAATCGTTTGGATGAGCGAGGTCTCGCCGCGCAGGAAGCCCTCCTTGTCCGCGTCGAGGATCGCCACGAGCGAGACCTCGGGCAGGTCGAGCCCCTCGCGCAGCAGGTTCACGCCGACAAGGACGTCGAATTCGCCCAGCCGCAGCTCGCGGATGATCTGGATCCGCTCGAGCGTGTCGACCTCGGAGTGCAGGTAGCGGACCTTGAAGCCGTACTCGAGCAGGTAGTCGGTCAGGTCCTCGGCCATCTTCTTCGTGAGCGTCGTGACCAGCGTCCGCTCCTCAGCCTCGACGCGCCTCCGGATCTCCTCCATGAGGTCGTCGATCTGGTTCTTCGTCTCGCGCACGTCGACCTCGGGGTCGACGATCCCGGTGGGGCGCACGATCTGCTCGACGATCCGCGTCGAGTGGTTCTGCTCGAACTCCCCGGGGGTGGCCGACACGAACACGATCTGCGGCGTGTGCTGGAGGAACTCGTCGAACGTCTGGGGCCGGTTGTCGAGCGCGCTCGGCAGGCGGAAGCCGTACTCCACCAGCGTCTGCTTGCGCGAGCGGTCGCCCTCGTACATGCCGCCGATCTGGGGCACGGTCTGGTGCGACTCGTCGATGAAGCAGACGAAGTCCTCGGGGAAGAAGTCGAGCAGGCAGTAGGGCCGCTCCCCGGGCGCGCGCCCGTCCAGGATTCGCGAGTAGTTCTCGATCCCGTTGCAGAAGCCGAGCTCGCGCAGCATCTCCATGTCGAACTGGGTGCGCTGGCGCAGCCGGTGCGACTCGAGCAACTTGCCCTGCTCCTCGAGCTCCTTCGTCCGCGTCTCGAGCTCGTCGCGGATCTCGCCGATGGCCCGCTCGATCGTGGGCCGGTCCGTTGCGTAGTGCGTCGCGGGCCAGATGCCGACGTGCTCGCGCTCCTCGAGGATCTCGCCGGTCAGGGGGTCGAAGTGCTGGATCTGCTCGACCTCGTCGCCGAAGAAGATGGCCCGGTACGCGGACTCGGCGTATGCGGGAAAGACCTCCAGCGTCTCGCCCTTGACCCGGAACGTGCCCCGTCCCAGCGCCGAGTCGTTGCGCGTGTACATGTTGTCGACGAGCTTGCGCAGAATCTCGTCACGGTCCGTCATGTCGCCCCGCTTCAGCAGGACCACCTGGGCGTCGTACTTGGACGGCGAGCCGAGGCCGTAGATGCACGACACCGACGCGACCACGATCACGTCGCGGCGGGCGAACAGCGCGCTCGTTGCGGAGTGCCTGAGGCGGTCGATCTCCTCGTTGATCGAGGAGTCCTTCTCGATGTAGAGGTCCTGCGCCGGGACGTAGGCTTCCGGCTGGGAGTAGTCGTAGTACGAGACGAAGTACTCGACCGCGTTCGCGGGGAAGAACTCGCGGAACTCGTTGCAGAGCTGGGCGGCGAGCGTCTTGTTGTGGGCGATCACGAGCGCGGGCCGCTGGACCTGCTCGATCGCGAACGCCATGGTCGCGGTCTTGCCCGAGCCGGTCACGCCGAGCAGCGTCTGGAAGCGGTCGCTGTCGAGGATGCCGTTCGCCAGCCCGTCGCGGGCCTTGGGCTGGTCGGCGACGGGCCTGTAGGCCGGATTGACCTGAAACTCGGGCACGACCGGTAGACATTAGCGACGGGCCGGGACGGATCCGGCGTCCCAGAGCACGCGGCCGGGTTCGAGGATGAAGTCGATTCGGTGCGGAAGGCGTACCGGATCATCTGGTCTGCGAGGCCGAGCTCCGTGCCCAGCGGATGGCTGTCCAGCGGACTGATCGTGAGCCGGTACTCGCGCTCGAGCGGGCGTCCGCGCAGACGCAGCACGCTGTACGTCGCCTCGGTCACCTGCTGCAGCGCGGCACGGCGGCCGTCCTCGGGCGAGCGAACCTGGTGGAGGAAGGCCTGGCGCACCGAGTTTTTCCTCACGTCGTCGACGACGCTCTCCGCCAGCCGGAGGCCGGCGTGCACCTCGACCGGCCGCCGAAGGTGGCGCGTGAGGTCGAGCAGGCCGGACCAGGCGACCTCGGCAAGGTCGACTCGGTCGCCGGGTACGAGCCGGATGAGCGGCCGGCGCGAGGGCGTCTCGTCGCGGCCGAAGTCCATGCGAAGACGTCGAGCGCGGCCGGTGCGGAGTCGGAGTCCGGCAGCTCCATCCATCCGAACGCCTTGGCGAAGCCGTACATCTCGCGCCCGGAGGGGAGCGAGATCGGATTGTCCACCCACATGTAGGGCGTGAACATCAGAAACTGGTCGGCCACGGCGCCGTCGAGCACGCGCCCCACGGGGATCCACACCGCGGCCTGGCTCTCCGGCGAGCTGCCCATGCTGTCGAAAGGGGCCACCTCGCTCACGATCCGCTCGATCCGGCCCAGCGTGACCAGCACGTGGCTGCCGAGTGGACGCAGATCGATCTCGCCGCCGGTCGGCTCGGCGAAGACCCTGCGGCAGAGGGCGTCGACCCGTTCGTGGTCGGCTTCTGCCAGGAAGCCCCACTGGGTCGAGCCGAGGCACCGGAGCGGCCCGGGCACCGTCGCGAGAGAGAGCCGTACTCGACGTATTCAGGCGGGGGCATCGCCGCGATCGGATTCGAGCCAGTCCGCCGCGCCCGTCACGTGTCGCGGCTCCCCGCTGATCGCCTGCGCCGCGAGCATGCCCGAGGTCACGGCCGCCTCAACGCTTCCGCCGTCGATCCCATTGCGGGTCCAGTCGCCCGCGTGCGGCGCTGGTTCGAGTCCGGCCTGATCGCGGACCTCGACCGCCTGACCGGCGATGAGGCCGACGCGCTCGCGATGTGGTCGATCTCCGACGCCCGGGAGCTCGCCTGGGACCAGGCCGAGACGCTCTGGAAGCTTCGAGACCACCCCGACATCGCGGTCCCGTACGAGGATGCGCTGTCGCGCCTGGTGGAGCTGGGCGGGCGGGGGATTCTGCTGTAGGGAGTTCCAACTGAAGAAGGGCGGGTGCTCTCAGGGAGCCTCTCTGGTCTCGACCTCGAGGCGGCCCGAGAGCACCTTTGTGCCGGCTGTGACAGCGCTGCGGTCGCCGCCCGACTCGCGGATCACCGGGGACGACTCGCCGGTCACCGCCGACTCGTCAACCGAGGCGATCCCGTCGATTACCGTCCCGTCGCCGGGGATGAGCTCGCCGGCCTCGACCACCACCACATCGCCGCTGCGAAGCTCCGAGGCCGGCTTCGCGCCACCGTCGCGCAGCCGGGCGATCGTCTCCGGGGGCATCGAGCGCCAAGCCTATTGAGGCGCCGATTCAGGGCCGCCTACCATCGACGTCGACATGGCAGTAGTGATCGCAGCCGGGCTCGACAAGGACGTGGCGGGTTCGCCGCTCTTCCGCGGCGTGTCCTTCAAGCTCGAGCGCGGCGACCGGATGACGCTCGCCGGGCGCAACGGCGCCGGCAAGACGACGCTGCTGCGGATGCTGGCCGGCGAGACGTCCGTGGACGGCGGAGAGCTCGCGTTCGAGAAGGGCGCGCGGGTGGCGCTGCACGACCAGCGCCCGCCGCGGGAGCGGGACCTGACCCTGCGCGGGTACGTGCTCGCGGGCTGCGCCGACCTGGTGGCGCTGGAGGAGCGGCTCCGCATGTCGGAGGTCGAGATGGCCGAGCGCCCGCACGACGGCAACCTCCTCGACCGCTACGCGCGCGACCAGGCTCGCCTCGAGCACTCGGGCGGCTGGAACTGGCGCGAGCGCGCCCTTACCCCGCTTCACCGCCTGGGGTTTGCCGACGCGGATCTCGACCGCGGCCTCGACACCTTCTCGGGCGGCGAGCTCACGCGGGCCTCGCTCGCCCGGACACTCGCGGCAGACCCGGATCTGCTGCTCCTCGACGAGCCCACCAACCATCTCGACATCGCTTCGCTCGAGTGGCTCGAGGGCTACCTGACCGGCCTCGACGCGGCGGTGATCCTGGTGGCCCACGACCGCTGGTTCCTCGAGGCCGTGGGCACCTCGGTACTGGAGCTGGAGGCCGGCCGCGGCCGCTTCTTTCCGGGCCCCTGGCACGCCTGGCGGCGCGAGGTGGCGGCCCGCGAGATCCAGCTTGGGAAGGCGATCGAAAAACAGCGGCGCGAGCTGGCGCGGATGGAGCGCTTCATCGAGCGCTTCCGCTACAAGGCGACGAAGGCGCGCCAGGTGCAGTCACGTGTCAAGCGGCTCGAGAAGATGGAGCGCATCGAGCGGGACCCGCGCGACACCCGCTCTCTGGGGTTCAGCTTCGGGGCGGCCGAGCGCACGGGACGAGTGGTGCTCGAGCTCGAGGCCGGGCGCCTCGAGGTGCCCGGCCGCACCCTGCTGGAGGGCGGCCGGCTGTGGCTCGAGCGCGGCGAGCACGTCTCGCTGGTGGGCCCCAACGGCGCCGGCAAGACCACGCTGATCGAGTCCCTCGCCGGTCGTCGTCCGCTCGACGGCGGGCGCCTCCGCACGGGCCACAACGTCGCCATCGGGTACCTCTCCCAGCACGCCGACGAGGTCGGCGCTCGCGGCACCGCGCTCGAAGCGGCACAGACGGCCACCGGCCTCACGCCGAACAAGGCGCGCGCGCTGCTCGGGCGCTTCCTGTTCAGTGGGGCTGAGGCGGAGAAGCCCCTGGACGGCTTGTCGGGCGGTGAGCGGCGGCGGCTGTCGCTGGCAATCCTGGTCGCGTCCGGGGCCAACGTGTTGATCCTCGACGAGCCCACCAACCACCTCGACCTCGACGGTCGCGAGGCCCTCGAGGACGCGCTCGCCGCCTTCGAGGGAGCGGTGCTGCTCGTCTCCCACGACCGCGCCCTGCTCGACGCCGTTGGCGCCCGCACGTTCGCGCTCGAGAACGGCGCGCTGCGAAGCTACGAGGGGGGCTGGGCCGAGTACGTCCGAGTCCGTGAGGAGCGCCGGGAGGCCCAGGCGAGCGCGGTGACGGCCGCCAAGCAGGAGCGCCGAGCCGCCGCGAAACCGACTCGGAACGGGCGCACCGCGAGGAGGGGACCGTCGAAGAACGCGCAGGCGCGGATCGCCGACCTCGAGCGCGAGGTCGAGCGAGCCGAGGCCGCGCTGGCGGCGATCGAGGACGAGCTCGCCGACCCCGCGATGTGGAGCAGCCCGTCGCGCACCGAACGCTCGACGGCCCGCCACACCGCCGCGCGAAAGGCCGTGGCGGAGGCCTACGCCCGCTGGGAGCAGGCCTCCGCCGGGGTCTGATTCCGCCTAGATCACCACCAGCGCGAACCACACCAGCAGCGGCGCCACGGCCACGACGATCGCGCCGTAGATCAGGAGCTGCTGGTAGAACGCGTCCTGGTCGACCTCCTTGGCGTTGGCGAGCACGAGCGCGCCGTTCGTCGAGTAGGGGCTCACGTCGACCACCGTCGAGGCCACCGCCAGCGCGGCGACCGTGCCGATCGCGCCGACCTCGCCCTGCAGCAGGAACGGCACCGCGAGCGGGATGAAGGCGCCGAGCACGCCCACCGAGGAGGCGAACGCGGAGACGATTGCTCCGACGTAGCAGAGGAGGAGCGCGGCCAGCAGCGGGACGCCGATACTCGCGACGTTCTCGCCCACCCAATCGATGGTGCCCATCTCCTCCAGCACGCCCACGTACGTGAGCACGCCGCAGATGAGGAGGACGACCGGCCACTTGATCTCGTTGACCGCCTCCTTCTGGAGGCCCGGGGCCGTCAGGGTGAGCACGACGGCGACGCTGATCGCCACTAGCCCGACGTCCACGTCGAAGATCAGGGTCACGGCCACCAGCACGACCAGGCCGATCAACGTGAGCACCTGGTGCGGGGTCAGTCGTGGAAGCGAAGTGTCCACGTGGGACGGCATCCCACGCGCGTCCGCCTCCTGCGAGCCACCCATCACCGGCGGCATGCGGCGGCCCGGCGCTCGCCGCGCGCCCGGCCGCGGTCCGGCGGTGGCGGCCTCGGGCCGTTCGCCGCGCAGCAGCTTCACGCCGCCGAACACGACGAACACGACGCCTGCCACGAGGGTGTTGAACACCAGGCTCGCGAAGAACACCGCGAGCTCGCTCTGTGCCAGGTTGGCGTTGGCGAGCGCGTCGTTGACGATAGTGCCGTACACGCTGATCGGCGAGAAGCCGCCCGCCTGCGCGCCGTGCACGACCATGATGCCCATCAACAGCGGATTGATGCCGAACTGGACGGCGAACCCGAGGGCGATCGGCGCGACGATCGCGACCGCCGCCGGGCTGACCGCCCCGATCGCCGTGAGGACTCCGGCGATGGCGAACATGATCCACGGGATGGCCCCCACGCGGCCGCCGACGGCTCGCATCGCCAGGTTCACCAGCCAGTCGACGGTCCCGTTGCGCTGGGCGATCGCGAACAGGTACGTGATCCCCACCAGGACGACGAAGATGTCGCCCGGGAACACACCGAAGATGTCGTCCGCCGTCATGTCGGCCGCGAGCGTGCCGACGAGGAACGCCGCCGCAAACGCGAGTAATCCCATGTTCACCGACATGAAGATCGCTATGGCGAAGATCGCGGCGAGCGCGACTATGGAAATGACATCAGCGGACATGCTTTTCCCTCCCTCTCAAAGCACCAGCTTCTTCTTCATGACCTTGCCCATGGCGTTTCGCGGCAGGCTGTCGACGAACCTGACCTCCCGCGGACGCTTGTGCGGTGCGAGCTGCCCGGCCACGTGGTCGATCAGTTCTTCGGCCAGGGCCTGCGAGCCTCCGTTGGCCGCCACGACAAACGCGACGATTCGCTCCCCCAGGTCGGGGTCGGGGGCGCCCACGACGGCGGCCTCGGCCACTGCCGGAGATCCCAGAAGCGCCGTCTCGATCTCGCAGGCGCCTACCCTGTACCCGCCGCTCTTGATCAGGTCGGTGGAGCGCCGCCCGACGATTCGCCAGTAGCCATCGGGGGCCCGCGCGGCCAGATCGCCGGTGAAGAACCAGCCGTCGCGCACGGCCTCCGCGGTGGCGGCGGGGCGGTTCAGATATCCCGAGAACAGGTTCGGTCCCCGCACGGCAACCTCACCGATCGTCTCGTCGTCAGAGACCTCCACGTCGTTCCCGTCGTCGGCGACGAGCCGCATCTCCACGCCGGGCAGCGGGGTTCCCACGTAACCCGGGCGGCGCCGGCCGTCCGCGCGGACGGCGGTGTTCATGAGCGTCTCGGTCAGCCCGTAGCGCTCGACGATCTCCTGGCCCGTGAGCTGCTTGACGCGGTCGAAGTCGGGTGCCGGCAGCGGCGCCGAGCCGGACACGAGCAGCCGGGGGCGGCCGAGGGCGGCGGCGAGCCGTGAGTCGCCTGCGGCCTGCTCGGCCAAGCGGTGGTACATGGTCGGTACGCCGAAGACCATGGTCGCGCCCGCCTCCAACGATTCGGTCAATCCGGAGGGATCGAAGCGGCCCAGGTGGCGGAGCTCGCCGCCGAGCCGGAGCGGACCGAGAAGGCCGAGCACCAGGCCGTGCACGTGGAACAAGGGCAGCGCGTGGGTGAGCCGGTCGGAACCCGTCCAATCCCAGGCCTCAGCCAGCGCGTCGAGGTTGCTCGCCACCGCGCGGCGGGGAAGCACGGCGCCCTTCGGCATGCCGGTGGTCCCCGAGGTGTACACGATCATGACCGGGCGCTCGGAGTCGAGCTGGTCCAGCGGCGGCTCGGCGTGCTCGCTGGGATCGACGCCGGCCAGCACGGGAGGTTCCTCGAGGCCGGCCACGGCATCGTCGGGGGCTCCGAGCAGCAGCTCGGGGCGGCTGTCATCGAGCACGTGGCGGCGTTCGGCGTCGCCGAGCTTGGGATTCACCGGGACAACGACCCCCCCGGCGGCAAGGGTGCCGACGATCGCCACGCAGGCCTCGATCGTCGATTCCGCCCACACCGCGACCCGCCCAGCCCCGCGCACCCGGCGCGCGACGGCGCCGGCGGCCCCGCGCAGGTCGCGATAGCTCAGCGCGCGCTCTCCCACGCGCAGCGCGGGTTCACTGCCGCGCTCGTGCAGCGCCGGCAGCAGCGGCTCGGTATCGCCGGCCATCCTCCTCTCCACTGGTTGACTGGATGGACCAGTTAAAGATTTAACCAGCGACCCTGTATGCCAAACTTCGTTTGTGCCCGTCGAGTCCGAGAGCCTGCGCCACGCGCTTCGGCCCGTCCGGCGGAGCCGGCTCTACGAGGAGGTCGTGGACCGCCTGCGTGAGCTCATTGACGTCCAGGGACTGCAACCCGGGGACCGGCTCATGTCGGAGCGCGAGCTGGCGGAGCGCCTGGGAGTGAGCCGGACCTCGGTGCGTCAGGCGTTGACGGCGCTCGAGGTGATGGGCCTGGTCCGGGTCCGTCACGGCGGAGGGGTCTTCCTGGCGAGGGCGCCCGACGCCGTGCTCCCGTCGCTCGCCACCGAGCTGGTCAACCGCTACGAACAGCTCCCCGCGGTGATGGAGGTCCGGGAGGCGATCGAGACCCAGACCGCCAGGCTGGCCGCCCGCCGCCGCAGCGACGATGATCTGCGCGCGATACGGGATGCCGTTGCCGCCATGGACGCGGCTATCGGCTCAGGCGGCGAGCCCGCGGCCTCCGACGCCCAGTTTCACACCGCCGTCGCACGGGCCGCGCGCAATCCGCTGCTGGAGCGGCTGTGGGCGGACCTCGCCGAGCCGATCGACCAGACTCGCCGCGCGTCGCTCGCGCGCCCCGGACGGCCGCCGCGCAGCCTGGCCGACCACCGAGCGATCCTCGACGCGATCGAGGCCGGCGACGAGGACGCCGCCGCGGCGGCGATGCGGGCCCACCTGTCTCTCGTCGGCGATCTCGGCTTCCTGACGAGCCCTCGCTAGGACGCCGGCCTCAGAGGCCCAGGTCGTCCGCGTAGTGGTCGCGATACGACTCGCGGCTCGCGGACACGTTCTCGACGTAGGCGCGCGTCTCCGGGAACGGAATATGGCGGGCCGAGTCGAAGGCGTCGGGTCCGCCCGCGCGCGCGACCCAACGGTCCACGTTCGTCTGGCCGGCGTTGTAGGCGGCGATTGCCAGGGTCTCGTTGCCGCCGAAGTGGTCGATCAGGTAGCGCAGGTAGTAGGAGCCGTACGCGATGTTGATCTGCGGTGTGGCGAGGTCCTCCTGCACGAAGCGGTCGCCGCCTGAGCGTCGCGCGATGAAGTCGGCGGTCTCGGGGGTGATCTGCATCAGGCCGCGGGCGCCGGCATGGGAGGTCTGGTCGCGGAAGCGCGACTCCTCGTAGATGATGGCCGCGATCAGCGCGGGATCGAGTCCCTTGTCGGAGGCCTGCTGGCGGATGATGTCGTCGTGGCGCAGCGGCAGCGTGATCTCGCGCACCGCGTCGCCGAGCGGGCCCAGCCCGGTGACGACCGCGGCGACTCCCGCCCCCAGCACGACCGCGACCGCGACGACCACGAGTCGCCGGCGGCGGGCGCGAGAGGTGCGGCGGGAAACGCGGGCGGTTGCCGAGCTCACGTGTGCCACTGGGTCCCTTCGATCTTCCCAAGAACGCTGGACAGCGTCCGTTTCAACTCCGCGATCGTCCCGTCGTTGCGAACCGTGAAGTCCGCACGTTGCGACTTCTCGTCCTGCGACAGCTGTCGGCCCGTCCGCTCCGCCACCGAGGCGTGACCGCGAGCGCCCGCGCGCTCCGTGCGCACGGCCTCGTCGGCCACGACCGCGATCGTCTGGTCGAAGACGGGCGCCATCCCCGCCTCGAACAGCAGCGGGACCTCCACCACAGCGGCACGCGGCGGCGGATCGGCGCCGTCCAGCTCCAGACGCCATTCTGCGACCCGCGCCCCAACCCGAGGCCAGAGCTCGCCCTCGAGCCACGCTCGCGCCTCCTCGTCGCCGAACACCCGCTCGGCGATCAGCGACCGGTCGAGTGCGCCATCGCGGGCCACCTCGGGGCCGAGGCGGTTCACGACGACGGCGCGCAGCTCCTCGTCCTGCAGGAGCTCGTGCACGAGCGCGTCTGTCGAGAGGGTGGCTGCGCCGAGCTCGCCAAGCACCCGCAGCGCCTCGGACTTGCCCGCGCCGAGGCCGCCGGTGAGCCCGATGAAGGGCACCCGGTTGGGCATGCGCTCAGGAAGCGGGGGGCTGCTCGTCCTCGGGGGCGGGCTCCTCCCCTGGCGCCTCGGGAAGCGCCTCCCCCTCGACGCTGCCGTCCCCGGACGGCGCTCCTTCGGCGGGCGGCTCATCGGAGCCCTCCTCCGGAGCGAGGTCGGCGGC
This sequence comes from Thermoleophilaceae bacterium, assembly GCA_036519295.1. Taxonomy (GTDB): domain Bacteria; phylum Actinomycetota; class Thermoleophilia; order Solirubrobacterales; family Thermoleophilaceae; genus JACVRW01. Next base: position 8,008 of record DATDLN010000242.1, on the reverse strand, counting down.
GGGGGCCTCGCCGGCGGGCGGCTCCTCCGACACTCCCTCCTCCGGGGCAAACTGGGCAGGGGGCGCCTCCTCCGCCGCGGGCGGCGGTCCCTCGACGGCGCTCTGCTGCGCCTCGACGACGGCGGCCCGGAGGTCGTCCGCCCCGCTGATGTCAGGTCCGGCGAAGACGTCCTCCGAGAGCCCGAGATCCGGCACGTCGCCGATCTCCTCGGGGCTCCCTCCCTGGGCGGCGGCGCCCGCCGCGGCGGCCGAGCGGACGTGCGGCAGCTGCTCCTGCACCCGTTTCACGCTGAGCGAGAGGCGGCGGCGCTCGGACTCGATCTCTAGGATCTTCACCCGCACGTCCTGGCCGGGCTCGACGATCTCGCGCGGGTTCTCGACATGATGGTGCGCGAGCTCGGAGATGTGCACGAGGCCCTCGACGCCGTCCATGATCTCCACGAACGCGCCGAAGGTCACGACCTTGGTGACCTTGCCCTCGAGCTCGTCACCGACCCGGTAGGTGTCGATCACGCGCTGCCACGGATCCTCCTGGGTCTGCTTCAGGCCGAGCGAGATGCGCTGGCGGTCGCGATCGATGTCGAGCACCTTGACCGGCACCACGTCGCCGATGGAGAGGATCTCCGACGGGTGATTGACATGGCTCCAGGAGAGCTCCGAGATGTGGATCAGGCCGTCGATCCCGTCCAGGTCCACGAAGGCGCCGAAGTCGACGATGTTGGAGATGGCGCCCTCCACGACCATGCCGGGCTGGAGGCGGTCGAGGATCTGCTGGCGGACCTCCTTGCGCTCCTCCTCGAGAACCGCGCGGCGCGACAGCACCACGTTGTTGCGCGAGCGGTTGAGCTCGATGACCTTGCACTCGATCTTCGTGCCGAGGAACTCGTCGAGATTCTGCACCCGCCGGATGTCGACCAGCGAGGCGGGCAGGAAGCCGCGTACCCCGAGGTCGATTATCAGGCCGCCCTTCACGACCTCGATCACGGTCCCCTCGACCGGCTCGCCGGACTCGGCGGCGTGCTCGATCTTGCGCCACGCCTTCTCGAACCGCGCCCGCTTCTTGGACAGCACGAGCCGGCCGTCCTGGTCCTCCTTGGTGAGGACCAGCGCGTCGACCTCCTCCCCGAGCTCGACCTCGTCGTGCGGATCCACGGACTTGCGGATCGAGAGCTCGTTCATCGGGATGACGCCCTCGCTCTTGTAGCCGATGTCGATCAGGACCTCGTCCTGGTCGATGCGCACGACCCTGCCCGTCACGACGTCGCCCTCCTCGAAGGGGACGAGGGTGGCATCGTAGTTGGGGACGATCTGGCCGTCGACTTCGAGCAGCAGCCCGTTCGAGCCCTCGACGGCGCGAGGTGGAGTAGACGTCTGGGTATCCGGCACTGAGGCGACAAGGGTAGCTACTCTGGGCCAATGCCGACCCGCCGCACGAAGCGCGGCCCTGCGCGCACTCCGCTGTCCGGAGGCCACGACGTGCTCATCTGCGGCGCCAGCTTCGCCGGGCTGGCGGTGGCGCGGGAGCTGGCCGGCAGTGGAGCTCGGGTCCTGCTGCTCGACCGGTACGAGATCGGCGAGCGTCAGACCTCGGCCTGCGGGATCCCCACCGAATGGCTGCAAGTCATGGGCCTGATGGAGGCGCATCGCCAGACCTTCGGCCGCCTGGTCGTGCACACCCCGCACGGCGTCGCGAGGCTCGAGCTGCCCTGGACGTTCTCCACCTTCGACTACCCGCAGCTGTGCTCGCTCCTCTGGGAGCAGTCGGATGCCGCCTTCGAGACCGCCACCGTGAAGGGCCGTAGCGGCGGCGTCGTGCACACCGATCGCGGTGACGTCGAGGCGCCGCTGATCGTCGATGCGCTCGGCTGGCGGCGCGTTCTCGGGGGCCGCTACCAGCCGCCCGACGCCCCGCTCTCGCGCGGGCTCGAGGTGCACCCCTGGGGCGCCGGGGAAGAGCTCGAGATCTGGATCGACCGCCGCTACGTGCCGGCCGGCTATGGCTGGAGCTTTCCCGCGCGCGAGGAGGTGAGGGTCGGGGTCGGCTCCTTTGACCCGCGCTTCCACGTGAAGGACACGACCGTGCTGCTGGCGGAGGACCTCGATCGGGAGCCCATCCGTTACCAGGGGAACTGGATCCCCCACAAGCTGCGTGAGGCGACAGAGGACGGTGTCTTCTTCGTCGGCGACTCGGCCGGCCACTGCCTGCCGTTGACCGCGGAGGGCATCCGCACGGCGTTCTATTTCGGCATAGCGTGCGGGCGGGAGCTCCGGGCCGTGGTCGAGGGACGCCGGACGGCGGCCGAGGCGCTGACCCGTTACCACGACTTCTCGGCGGCCCACGTGTGGAAGTTCCGCTGGATGCTGCGGGCCCAGCGGCTGATCCCGCGCGTGCCGCCGCGGCTGCTGGGCCCCGCGCTCGGGGCCATGCAGTGGCGGCGCTTCGTCGACTGGTCCTTCGGGCACTACCTGCGGATCGCGCCGCCGGAGTTCGCCGCGCCAGGGCCGCCCCCCATCGCACGGCGGTCGCCGCACCGCGTTGCGGCCTGAGGCTGGCTGAGGCTAGGTCAGCGCGGCCGGCTCTCGTCCCGCCACAGCCCGCGCCAGGCGTGCGCGAGCCAGATAACGGCGAGCGCGAGCACGACCACGGTCACTTCGACGGCCTCGGCGGGGTCTATCGCGCTCAGCGCGGCGAGGAGGATGTAGAGCAGGACGATCGCCGCGCAGGCGCCCCAGAACAGGTGTAGCGCGCCGCCGAGGCGCGGGTGCTCGTCACGCTCGAAGTGCGGCAGGTGCAATGTGGCCATTGATACGAGCGATCTTAGCCCGTGCAGGCACGCGAGAGGTCCACGACCACGAACTCCCCCGTGGCGGGATGAAGCGGCCGCGGATTCTCCTTGCACCAGGCCACCGCGCCGGTCGCGAGCTCCACGCGCCCGCGAAAGCGGTAGCCGCTGACCACATCGCGGTCGCGATAGGCGTCGGGCTCGCGGAACCGCTCGGTGAGGCAGGTGAGGACGAGCCAGCCGGCCTCCTGGGTACGCCGGATGGGGCGGCAACTCGTTCCCTCGATCGGGCCCTCCAGGGTGCCCGCGCGCACGCGGGTGCGCGCGTCCGCCTGCACTTGGGGCTCGAGCAGGCGGGCGACTTCGGCGGGGGCGGCACCCACCGGCAGGGAGAGCATCGCCCGCCGCGGCCGCTGGTCCTCGACGAGCTTGCGACGGATCTCCGCGAAGTTCGCGGCGGCGGCGCGCCGCTGATTCACGCGGTTCTCGCCTGCGTTCTCGAGGGCGGGTGGGATGAGCACGGCGGCAAGCGCGACGAGGGCCGCGAGCGCGAGTCCGACCGCCACCTTCCCGAGCGCCGGAAGCAGACGCCAGAGCTGCCCGGGGAGGCGGAACAGGTTGGGGAGCGGCCGACGGCGCTCCTCGGCAACAGGCTCCGCCCCTGCGGAGGCCCGGGCGTGCCGCGCGAAGATCTCGCGCACCTCTTGGCGAGTGCTGTCACCCGCGCCGGACCAGGGCTTCTCGTCGGTCATGGGCGCACCGCGAACGGTACCCCCGGCGTGTTAGCGCGAGGTTGAGACCCCCAGGCGCTCGGTCACGCTCGAGACGATCGCGTCCGGGTCCGGCAGGAACGCGTCCTCGAGCGACGGGCTGTAGGGAATCGGCGTCTCGGACGTAGTGAGCGTCCAGACGTCGTCGAGCTCGTGGAGCGCCTCCTCCGCCACGGCGCCGAGCACTCCCGCCGCCCACCCGCCCGTACGGGGGCCCTCCTCCACGGCCAGCAGGCGGTTGGTCTTCGCGACCGACTCCAGCACCGTCTCGACGTCGAGCGGGCGCAGCGAGCGCAGGTCGATCACCTCCACGTCAATCCCGTCCTCCGCCAACCGATTGGCCGCGGCGACGGCGTCGGGCACGCCGCGCATGACCGAGACCAGCGTGAGGTCGGTGCCCGGACTGACGACGCTCGCGCCCCCCAGCGGCACCAGCTCGTCCTCGGGCCCCGGTCCCTTCACCGAATAGAGGCGCTTGTGCTCGAGGAAGATGACCGGGTTGTCGTCGCGGATCGACGCCTTCAGCAGCCCCTTGGCGTCGGCGGGCGACGAGGGGCAGGCGATCTTCAGGCCGGGGATCCCCTGGAACCACGTGCCGTGGGTCTGGGAGTGCATGGCCCCGAAGCGGCCACCCGCGCCGACCGCCGAGCGCACCACGAGCGGCACGCTTCCCTGCTCTTTCGAGATGTACCAGTACTTGGCGGCCTGGTTGGCGAGACTGTCCATCGGCAGCCCCATGAAGTCACCGAACATGATCTCGATGACGGGGCGGAGCCCGGTGACGGCCGCACCGAACGCCGCCCCCGCGAGCGCCAGCTCCGAGATCGGAGTGTCGAAGACCCGCTCCGAGCCGAAGCGCTCGTGCAGCTCCGGCGTGGCCTTGAAGACCCCGCCCGCGGCGGCGACGTCCTCGCCGAAGAAGACGACGGTCGGATCGCGCTCGATCTCCTCCGCGATCGCGTCACGGATGGCTGTGCGGAACTCGAGCTCGCTCACTCGCGGAACTCCCGGGCGCCGTCGTCCCCGGGATCGGGGAACGGCGCCGCCAGGGCCGCCTCGACGGCACGCCCGATGCGTTCGTGCGTCTCCTCCTCGACGGCCGCAAGCTGGCGCTCCTCGAGCTCGGACTCGAGCAGGCGACTGCGCGCGAGCTCGAGTGGGTCTCGCGCCAGCCAGCTGTCCACCTCGTCCTTCGGGCGGTACGTCGCCGGATCCGACTTCGAGTGACCGTAGTGGCGATATGTCTGGCACTCGAGCAGCGTCGGACCGGCTCCCGAGCGCGCGTGCTCGACCGCCTCGAGCGCGGCGGCCCGGACCGCCCAGAGGTCGTTGCCGTCCACGACTCGCGCGGGAACCCCGTAGGCCGCGCCGCGCGCCGCAATGTCGCCGCCGGCGGTCACCTGGGCCATGGGCGTGAACTCGCCGTAGAAGTTGTTCTCGCAGACGAAGACCGCCGGGAGCTCGAGCACCTTGGCGAAGTTGAGGCAGTCATGGAAGTAACCGTGGTTTGCCGCGCCGTCGCCGAAGAAGGCGACGGCCACCCGGTCCTGGCGGGCGGCGGTGAGGGCCGCGCCCGTGGCGGCGGCGATGCTCCCGCCCACGATGCCGAAGCACCCAACCAGGCCATGCTCCAGGTCGATCACGTTCATGGAGCCCGCTCGCCCGCCGCAGACGCCGGTTGCACGCCCGAGCATCTCGGCCGCAAGCGCTTCGGGATCGGTGCCCTTGGCGAGCGCGTGGCCGTGGCCGCGGTATGTGCCGGCCACGTAGTCGCTCGGCTCGAGCGTGGAGCAGACTCCCACCGGCACCGCCTCCTGACCGGACGACAGGTGGGTGGTTCCGTGGATCTCGCCCTGCAGGAAGAGCTTGTGCATCTCCCCCTCGAACAGGCGGATGAGCAGCATCTGCCCGTAGCGGTCGAGGTAGGCGGCCGGCGCCTCGGCCGCGGCCGTGCGCGTCCCGATCACGCCGGCGAGCGGGCCCCGGTCACGCCAACCGGTCCGTCGAGCCCATCGGGGACGGACACTCCCTCCGGCTCGAGCTCGAGGCCCGACCCGCGCGCCTCGAGCTCGAGCAGAGCCGCGAAGTCCACCTCGCCGTAGCCGTGCCCGATCAGGGCCTGGACCACCTGCTGCGCAGCGGCCGCCACGGGCATGGGCACGCCGTGCTCGCGCGCTGCCTCGAAGCCGAGGTCGAAGTCCTTGAAGAGGAGCCTGGGGGTGAACGTGGGCGTGAAGTCGAGGTTGACGAAGGCCGGCGTTTTGTAGCGGGTGAAGAGCGAGCCCATCACGCTGTCGTTCAGGAACGCCAGGAAGTCGGCCCGGGACACGCCGCCCTTCTCCGCCAGAACCGTGATCTCTGCCATCGACTGGGCCACCACACCGAGCATCAGGTTGTGGCAGATCTTGACCAGCCGCGCCCGCTCGCCCTCGCCCACGTAGGTGACGCCCGCGCCCAGAAGCTCGATGTACGGCAGCGCCTCGCGGTAGGCCTCCGGCGGGCCGGACGCGACGAAGGTCAGCAGCCCGGCCTCCACCACGCGGGGATTGCCGCTCACGGGGGCGGCCAGGAGAGCCGTCCCGCGGGCGGCGGCCCGCGCACGCACCTCGGTGGAGGCGTCCGGCGACACGGTCGAGGAGTCGACCACCACCGCCGGGGCGGAGCCGTCGCCGGACAGCAGCCCGGACTCGCCCAGCACCACCTCCTTGAAGTCCTCGGGTCCGGCGACCATCGTGAAGACGATGTCGCGGTCGGCGAGGCCGGCGGGGGAGTCCGCAATCTCGGCCCCGAGGTCGGCGAGCGGCTCGGCCTTGGAGCGGGTGCGGTTGTAGACGGCGAGGTCGCAGCCCGACTCGAGCAGCCGGCCGGCAAGCGCATACCCCATGCGGCCGGTGCCGACCCAGCCGAGTCGCCTCTCCTTCAGGTTCACGTCCGGCATCTGCGTCTCCTGATGGTTCCCGCCCCCCTGCGAATCCTCGACTGCAAACGTTTGCACAAACGCTACCCGAGTACCCTGGCATCGTCAAGCACGCGCCTGGGGCGTCGCGAGGCACCCAGTAGCATTTGCAATCGATTGCAGCCGGCTTCGGAGGGCGGTGACGGGATGGGAATTCACACCTACGGGACCATGGCGGTGGACTGGGAGGAGCGGGTGCGCTTCGACCGCCTGCGCGAGGAGCGGCTCGCGCGGATCTCGTCCCTGCTTGCGGAGTCGGAGCTCGGGGCGCTGCTCTGCTTCGACATGACGAACATCCGCTACATCACCGCGACCCACATCGGGACCTGGGCGCAGGACAAGCTGAACCGCTACTGCCTGCTCCCGAAAGACGACCTCCCGATCATGTGGGACTTCGGCTCGGCGGCCCGGCACCACCAGCTCTACAACCCATGGCTCGGAGACGGCCGCTCGCGGGCCGGCATATCGACGCTGCGCGGGGCGATGGCCCCCGAGTCCGGACGTGCGGAGGACGTGGCGCGCAAGATCCGCGTCGAGCTCGAGGAGCGCGGGCTGCTGGCCGAGCCGGTGGGCGTCGACGCCCTGGAGCCGGCCGTGCTCTTCGCCCTCCAGGCCGAGGGCGTCCGGGTGGTCGACGGCCAGCAGCTGATGCAGGCCGCCCGCGTCATCAAGACCCAGGACGAGATCACCCTGCTCTCGACCGCCTGCATGATGGTCGACGCCGCCTACGAGGAGCTCTACCGGGCCATGCGCCCCGGCATGCGCGAGAACGAGTGCGTCGCGCTCGTCAACAAGGTGCTCTACGACATGGGGTCCGAGTTCGTGGAGGGCGTAAACGCGATCTCGGGCGAGCGCTGCAATCCCCATCCCCACGTCTACACCGATCGCGCGCTGCGCCCCGGCGATCCGGCCTACTTCGACATCCTCCACAGCTTCATGGGCTATCGCACGTGCTACTACCGCACCTTCGCCGTGGGCGGGGCTTCGCGCGCTCTCGTCGACGCCTACAAGCGCTGCCGCTACTACCTCGACGCCGCCATCGCGCTGATCCGGCCGGGCGCGACCACGGGCGAGATCGCCGAGGTGTGGCCGCGGGCGGAGGAGTTCGGCTTCGCCGACGAGGAGGCCGCGTTCGCGCTCCAGTTCGGCCACGGCGTCGGCCTTTCGATCTGGGAGAAGCCGATCTTCAGCCGGCTCGTCTCGCTCGACCACCCCGAGGAGGTCCGCGAGGGAATGGTGTTCGCACTCGAGACGTTCTGGCCGGCCAGCGACGGCTGGTCGGCGGCCAGGATCGAGGAGCAGCTGGTGGTGACGGCCGACGGCTGCGAGGTGATCACCCGCTTCCCGGCCGAGGACCTGGTCGTGGCGGGCAAGCCGTACTACACGGTGGGCGGGACGCTGCCGCTCGAGCGCGAGACGCAGTCGAACCTGAACACCCTCCTCGACCCCGACAAACAGGAGGCCACACCCGGCAACGGCCGCATGCCGGCAGGCGATCC